>LT599018.1:2385485-2685485 GCA_900079685.1 uncultured delta proteobacterium | reverse complement strand
GGCCATCACCTCGGCCACGGGCAACGAAGTGCGCGTGCCCGCCGTGACGCCCCTGCAGACCACGATCATGGATACCCCCCAGGTCAGCATTACAGCCGGGGCGGCGGCCTATGCGGAAAGCGGCCCGGATGCCGCCCACCCGAACGAGATGGTCTTCACCCTGCACCTTACCGGCCCGGCCGCCACGGGTCTTGCCGTGCGCCTGCAGTGGACCGGCATCGCCATAGCGGGTACGGATTACAGCAATACCGCCACAAACGGCCAGAACATCACCACCATCACCATTCCCGCCGGGCAGACCAGCCACACCTTCCGCGTGCCCGTCATTGACGACCGCCTGAGCGAAGGCACGGAAAGCGTCAGGGTTACCGTGCTGCCCCAGAACGGCGGCACACAGAACCTGACGGACGCCTATTACGTGAATGCGTCCGGCGACCACGCCGACACCAGCATCCTTGACGACACCACCTTCGAGACCATGGACGGCCCCCTGGTGCGGCTGACGGCCGGCGCCACCTCGGTCATGGAAAACGGCGGCCAGGCCACCTACACCCTGGAACTGTGCAACAGGGACGGCAGCACCCCCTACACCGGGCAGCGCGAAGCCATTACCGTTGACATCCAGGCCGGCGGGCTGAACGGGGCGGTGCTGAACGGCAACGGCAGCACCACCTTCACCGATTTCACCTTCGCCAACGGCACGGGCGGCGCCAACTGGAGCTACACCTCTTCCACGGGCGTCATACGGCTGACCATCCCCGCGAACCAAGGCAGCGTCACCTTCACCGGCACAGCCACGGCCGACACCCGGCCCGAAGCCCCGGCCGACGGTTCCGGCGGCTACACCCAGGAACAGGTGCAACTTTCCGTCACCGCCGTTTCCGGCAACGAGGCTTCCGCCTACCCGGCCCAAAGCGCGGCAACGACGGCCATCATTGACGTGCCCACGGCCAGTGTGGCGTCAACGTACAAATACTATTCCGAAAGCGGGCCCGACGCGGCGCACCCCTCGTCCATGGAGTTCGTGGTCAGCCTGACATCCCCTGTGCCGCACGATACTACCATCACTCTTTCATGGGGCGGCACGGCGGGCGCCTCGGATCACGGGGCACTTCCGGCAAGCGTGACCATTCCGGCGAACCAGACCAGCGCCGTGATCACCATACCCATCATCGACGACAGGCTCACGGAAGAGAACGAGACCCTTGTTCTCACCCTGCGGCCTGAAAACGGCACGGCACTGCCCGGCAACAACTTCCACATCAGCCCGGCAGGCGGCAGCGCCACGGCGACCATTGTGGACGACTCCAAACCCTGGCCCGGCGACGCCCCGGCGGGCAACGAAGCGCCCCCCTGGCATACAGCCGATGACGCCGCCCTGCTCGGCCGCCTGGACGGCCCCCTGGTGGTCATCAGCGCAGGCGCGGGCAACGTGAACGTGAACGGGGACCCGCGCTATGTCCAGCACAACGCGGACAACGACGCGCGCTACGACGGGAGCGCGAGAAATCCCATCGTGGTGGAAGGCATCAACGCCGAAGGCCGCATCACCTATACTGTGGACCTGGTCAGCCGCGCGAACGGAAGCGCCTGGAACGCGGAACAAAACATCACCTTGTCCCTGAAGATCACCCCCGACGGCGGGGCAACTTACGGCGATGCGGCGGGGAGCGGCGATTTTTACCTGGATATGGCCAAGCTGCTGGCGGATTATCCCGCTTCCGGGGCGTCCTACGACGCCGCAACGGGCATTCTGACTCTGACCATTCCGGCGGGCGGGCAGCATATCAGCTTTGACATGCTCACCGTGCCGGACACCTACACGGAAGTGGGCCGCAAGGAGTATGACGCCCAGGGCAACTTTGTGCGCGACCTTCCGGACGAAGGCTACACCATCACCGTGCAGGGCGCTTCCGGCAACGAAACTATCGGCGATCCCACCGGCGGCACGATCAAGACCATCATCGACGAAGACCATGTGGGCATTCAGGTGGGCATCCGGGCGGAAAGCGCCACCAACGTCAAAGAAGGAACAAACGCCATCTTCAGGCTGGAGCTTACCGCAGCGGCCAATGAAGACGTGCGCGTCATCCTTGAACCGGACGGAGACGGGTCGGATTTCGCCAACGCCATTCTCAACGTGGTTATTCCCAGGGGACAGACCTTTATCCTGGTCCCCATCGCCGTGTATAACGATACCTTTTCCGAGGGCACTGAAAGCTTTATTATCCGCATCAAGGACGTGATGGGCGGCGAAGCCTTCATCAACTCCCAGCGCAGCGAAGCCATCGGCACCATAGTTGACGACATGAACGGCCCGGTCTGTTCCATCGAGGCCGGGCCGGACAATACCGGCGCGTACAACGAGGGCGACGGCTTCGCGTCCTTTACGATGAAGCTCTCGGACCCGGCCGGGTTTACAGGCAACGGCGTGCCTTCCGAGACCATGACCGTCTACCTCAAACTCTCAGGGGCCGGCGACGCCTTCGGTTCCGCGGCCGACACCGCGGGCGCGTACGCCGACGTGAAATGGGACAGCCTCACGTTCGCCGATCCCTCTTCCGGAATCAGCGTCAACGCGGGGAAAAGCGATTTTGCGAACGGCATCATCGCCTTCGAGGTTCCCGCCGGGTGGAAGGGCAGCGGCGGCGCCACCGACGGCGCCTTCACCTTCAGGGTAGACATCGTTGATGACGCCCTGACTGAAAACAGCGAACGCTTCAGCGTCTCCATTCTCAGGGTCGAAGGCAGCGAAGGCACAATCAACTCCGGCGCGGACAGCGTCACCACAACCATTATCGACGATTCCGCCCTGGCCATACAGGACCCCGACCACGCCAACACCCTGCTGGACGGGCCTTATGTTTATCTTTCCGGCACCACGGAAATCAGCGAGTCGGCGGGGTCGGCCACCTACACCATCACCCTGAAAGACGAGCAGGGCAACCCGTATACGGCGCAGCAGGCCATTACCGTCACCATCTCTTACGCGGCCAAGCCCGGCGACGGCTATGACGGAGCCGAGCCCGCCAAAGATTTCGAAGTCCTGCCCACGAACAGCACCATCACCATCCCGGCGGGGCAAAGCTCCGGCAGCTTTACCGTGCGCATCGCGGATGACGAACTGAGTGAGAACAGCGAGCGGTTTTCAGTTACCATTACCGGGGTCTCGGGCAACGAAGCCCGCATCCCGTCCAACTCCTCTCTGGTGAGCGTGGACACAGTGATTATTGACGATACGCAGACCGGCTACCCCGGCAGCGCGCTCGACGGCCCATTTGTTTCCCTCAGCGGCGGGGGCGGGGTTTACGAAAACGCCGGTTCCGCCACCTATACCCTCAGCATGAGCAAAGCCCCTTCGCAGGAAATTACCGTCACCCTGCTGCTCAAACCCACAGGGGGCCTCACCCTTGACGACCTGCTCGGCCCGCCCTCGTCAGGCGGCGTATATGACTACAGCGCGCTCACAGCCAGAGGCATCACCAATTTCACGGCCGTGGACCCGGTTGCCTTTGCCGCTGACCCGGCCCATTACACGGCCGGCTGGACATTCTCGGTAAAAGTGCCGGAAGGCTACGCCACCTCCACCGTGCGCGTGCCCATATTCAACGATTCCTTCACCGAGACCGGCGAAGGGTATACCCTGGAAATCGCCGGCCTCGCGGGCAGCGAAGCGCGCATTGGTGCGCAGAACAGCGTCTCCACAAGCATATGGGACGATAACCAGGGTCCGGCCGTGTACATCCGGGCCTATGACCCGGACGACGGCGCGGGCAGCACCCCGGTGTGGATCAGCAACTCCACGGTTCCCAACGGTGACGCCAACGGCTTTGTCCAGTTCAAGGCTGTGGCCTCAAGCGCTGCTTCGGAAGACATCACCGTGCGCGTGTACCTGATGAACCGCGATGGCGATCGCAGCGACCGGGGAAGCCCGCTGGAAGATCCTTCCGTGGCGAAACTGGTGGGCAGCGGAGCCGCCAGCTATTACGAGGTGGTGATTAAGGCCGGCACCACGGAAACCGTGTTCTCCCTGCCCAAAGCCATGAGCGGTTCCGACGTGTCCGGCGACTATTACATCATGCAGGTGGCTTCCTCCTCAGGCAGCGAATCGCAGGTCAACCTGAACCAGAACTACGCCACCATGGATATCGCGCCCCCGGCGGGCGAAGGCCCGGGCACCAACATAACCCTGACCAACATCAGCACCAATCCGGATACAGGCCTGCCCACCTCGTCCGTGAAAGAAGGCGCTGACGCCCTTTTCCATCTCGGCATCGACGGCACGGCCAACCTGAACGGCGATGGAACGACATCGGTGGCCCACACGGTCACGCTCCTGCTGGTCAACCGCAGCGGTTTTGACTTCGGCGCCGCCACTCCTCCATACACGGGCGCGGACATCGACTTTTCCCAGTTCGGCTCGGGGGCTTACCAGAACCTGGTCTGGAACCCCGCGACCCATACCATATCCATCACCATACCGGCGGGCGTCGACGCTTCCTCCGGCTATGACTTCCGTCTGCCCATGGCGGCCGACCTGCGCCAGGAAAACAATGACACATACACCCTGATACCCATCAGCGGCGGCTCCAACGCCGGGGTGACCTCCACGCCGGTGACCATGGCCATCATCGACGTGTTCGACGGCCCGAAAATAAGCCTGCACCAGAGCACGGACACGGTCGTCGAAGGCCAGACCCATACCTATTACGTTGAAGTTGACAAACCCGTCACGGGCACCTTCACCATCAGCCTGTCCATAACCGACGGCGACGGAGTGCCCGGGCACGCGTCCGCCACGGCAAACAAGGATTATGTCCCCATATCCTCCATCACCCTGGACGGCAGCAGGTGGACGGCGGTCGACCTTGGCGGGGTCACCGTATGGCGGCAGACCTTTACCCTCACCACCACTGACGACCAGTATACCGAACCCGACGAATACTTTCAGCTGGCCATATCCGGCGTAAGCGATTCGCGCATCGCCATTGACGCCGGACAGAGCTCCGTCGTCACCTGTATTCAGGATGACGGGCTCAGCGGGCCGAAAGTCTCTTTTGCCAAGACGGCGGACGCCTTTGACGAAGACGCCTCGCGCATGACCTTTGACATTGTTCTCAACCGCCCGGCCGTGGAAGACGTCAAGGTCACCGTGGAAGTGAAAGACGTCACCACGACCGTTGGCGCGGATTACGACCTCACGTCCGTGCCGGGCTACCACTTCACGAACGGCAAGCACCTGATCGACGTGGTCATCCCCAAGGGCGACGTGCAGGTCAAGCTCATACTGGACAACGTGCTCATCAACGACCGCCTTACGGAAGGGGACGAATATTTCACCCTGGTCATTGACGGCGTGACCGGCGGTGAAACCACCATCGACGCTCAGAAGACCATGACCATCACGGTGCACGACGTGCTCAACGGGCCGGAAGTTTCTGTTTCAGCGGACAAGGCTTCCATCGACGAAAACGCGGGCACCCTGGACGGCAGCGCCACAAGCAACCCCGCGGGCATCGTCACCTACACCTTCTCCATACCCGCCGATCAACCGGCGGCGCAGAAGATCACGGTCACCTTCGTGGTGGAGTCCATCAACGGGGTCACGGCGGCTGACGGCGTGCCTCTCGGCACGCATACGGTAGAAATTCCCCAGTGGCAGACCAGCGCCACCTGGGTTATGAACACCCTGGTCAACGACAAGCTGGATGAACGCACCCCTCCTGATTCCTACAGGGTGCGCATAACCGGCGTCACCGGCAACGAGGCAGTTATCGGCGGGGCAAGCTCGGTGACCACCACCATCGTGGATGACGACCACGCCCCGGTCACAGCGCCGGAAACGGTCGTGATGCTGGTTTCTCCCAAGCCGTCGGGCGGCGATTTCGCGCTCAGCGTGCTGCGCAACGATACCGACCAGGACGGCGACCCGCTCAAAACCGAAACCAAAACGATCAACGCCGCTTACGGGTCATATACCATCGACGCCAACGGGCAGTTGCACTATACCCTGGACGGCTCCAGGGGCGCTGTGCAGCGCCTGGCCAACGGCGAAACGCTGAACGAAGATTCGTTCACCTACACCGTGTACGATACCGACCCCAGCGGCACGGCAGTCTACAACAAGGTGACAGGCACCACCTCTCTGTCGATCAAAGCCCAGAGCAGCTACACCGGCGGCACCGGCGCGGAATGGATCTTCGGCAGCGATCAGAGCGAAGTCATCAGGGGCGGCGGCGGGGCCGACATCATCCACGGCGGCGGCGGCAACGACATCATTTATGATGCCGGAGACGGCAAGGCCATTCTCTACGGCGACGGCGGGGACGACACCTTTGTCGTCGCGCCCGCCAGCGGCTCGGTGGTCAAGGCGGACGATCTTTCGGAAATCCACGGCGGCACGGGCCTGGACCGTATCTTCCTTGACGGCAAGGACAGGGTTCTCAGCTTTACCCAAGCTTCCTGGACCAAAGCCGACATTACCGGCCCGGACCCCGTCACGAACCTGCCCGTCACCCGCCCGCACGTGGACGGCATCGAGGTGCTGGACATCACCGGCACGGGCCGCAACCGCGTCGAACTTGACTCTTTCGCCGTGGCCCGCCTCAGCGCAGGGTTTGACGGCGGCGTCACCGAATTGCGCGTCACCGGAGCTTTTGGCGGCAGCTTCGCCTTCGTCAATCCCGCCGGCGGCTGGCACAGCACCAGCGAGACCGTGATCATCGGCACGGAAACTTACAGCCGTTTCACGGACGGAACGAACAGCATTCTGATCAACAGCGTTCTAGCCTGGGCCAAGGACTACGGCGCGAGCGACGATGTTGTGGACTGCGCCTCTTTCGCCGATCAGGGCACCGGCAACTTTGCGCTCTCCGGCGGAGGCGGCAACGACACTCTTATCGGCGGGGCGGGCAATGACCTGCTCATCGGCGGGACCGGCAACGACATTCTGGACGGCAAAGGCGGCCGCGATTTTCTGGACGGCGGGGACGGCAACGATACCCTGATCTTGCATGACAACAGCAGCGACGGCTACTGCACGAGACTGGATTTCGCCTCGGCCGCCGGGGGAAACGGGGCCGACACCCTGGTGCTGGCCAACGACGGACGGCCCGGCGGCGTTATTCTTGATTTTACCCGTATCGACACGGGCACGGTCAGCGGCATTGAAACCATCGCCATCCACGGCGACGCCGCAAGCGGCAAAGGCAACGGCGTCATTCTGACCGACGCCATGCTGACGGAACTTGCCGCTTCCCTGGACGGCCCGGCTCAATTGCGCATCACCGGCAATGCCGGCGACACCTACGAACTGTGCGGCGCAAGTTTCGGCACTCCCGGTTCCTGGGTCTATACCGGCATCGTCACCGACAACGGCACCTGGTACAGCTACAAAAACGGCGACGGCAAAGCGCTCTACGTGCAAAGCGACCTTACCCGGGTCATCACCGGCACGGAGGAGGCGGACACCATCACGGGCGGGGCTGAAAATTCCCTCATCATCCGCGCGGGCGGCGGCGACGACATAGTGAACGGCGGAAGCGGCAACGAAATTATCTACGGCGGAGACGGCAACAACACCCTGCGCGGCGGCGCCGGCCTGAACGAACTATACGGCGGCGCGGGCAACGATACCTTGTATGCCGACACGGCCACGGACAAACTGTACGGAGAAGCGGGCAACGACACGTTCATTCTGCGCGACAATATCGGCGACGACAAAAAAATAACCGGCGCGGACGTGGGCGAAGTGCACGGTGGAACAGGGGTCGACACCTTGGCCGTGGGCGGCGCGGGGCTGACCCTTGACCTTACCGCTTTCGCGGCCGGCAAGCTTGACGGCATCGAAACAGTGGACCTCACCGGCACGGGCAACAACCGCGTCGTGCTGGATGCCGCCGCCCTGAACGCTCTGACGGGCGGCCTGGACGGGCAAAGCGCCCTGCGCATCAAAGGCGACGCGGGCGATACCTACGAACTGGCGGGCGACTGGGTCCATATCGATTCCGTGGGCGTCGACGGCGCGGTCTGGTACCGCTACCACAGCGGCATGGGCGACGAGCTGTGGGTGCAGAACACCCTGCAGCGCGCCTATACCGGCGGCACGGGCGATGCCTTCATTCTGGATGATCTGACCGGTGACGGAAAGGTAACCGGGGCCGATTTCGGCGCCATCGCGGGGGGCGGCGGGCTTGATTCCCTTGTCCTTGGCAAAGGCGGCCTGATTGTGGATTTCAGCGCCCTTGCGGACGGGAAAATCAGCGGCATCACCGCCCTTGATCTCGGCCTCCAGGGTACCAACCATGCCGTTATCGGCGAAGGCACCCTGACCGCCATGGGCGGCGATCTGCACCTTGCCGGGGACGTGGGCAACACCTACACCCTGACCGGCGGCTGGACATACAACGGCAAGATCGGCGGCGAATACCGCTATATCGACGGCTCCGGCAAAAATCTCTTTGTGGCCGACACCCTGCTGCCCGTGTACGCGGGCACCGGGGGCAACGACACCTTTATCCTGCACGACCTCACCGGCGAAGGCACGGTGAACTGGGTCGACTTCGCCAGCATTTCGGGCAACGGCGACATCGACACCCTGACCCTGGGCGGGGGCGCGCGGAACCTTGACCTCTCGGGCCTGCCCGCCAACGCCGTCAACGGCGTCAGCAACATCTCTCTCACCGGCAACGGGGCCAACAACCTGACTCTGGACGGCGCCACCCTGACCGCCATGGGGGTCAGCACCCTCACCGTGAACGGCGATACCGGCGACACCTTTACCCTGAACGGCAACTGGAGTTACAGCGGCTCTTCCGGCGGCTACAACACCTATACCGACGACCTGGGAAAGACCCTGCGGGTGCAGGATACGGTGCTCCGCGCCTATAGCGGCACGGGCGATGACGATATCTTCACCCTGCACGACATCACGGACGACGGTGTGGTTTCCGGCGCGGATTTCGCTTTCGTCAGCGGCGGCGCCGGGCAGGATACCCTGCGCCTCGGCGCGGCGGGCCTGACCCTGGGCCTGACCCTGGACCTGACCGGAACGAGCGCCGCAAAAATCAGCGGCGTGGAGATCATCGACCTTTCCACCTCGGCCAATGCGCGCCTGCTGCTCGATGCGGACAGTCTTGACGCCATGGGCGCGGCCACCCTGCGTGTGGAAGGCGGCGCGGGCAACGGCTTTGAGCTGCGGGGCGAGGGCTGGACCTTCACCGGCAAAAACGGCAACTACTACCAGTATAAAGATGCCTCGAACAACATTCTGGAAGTCTTTCAGACCGTGAAGCGCGCATATACGGGCACGATCGGCGACGACACCTTCGAACTCAACGACATCGACCAGAACGGGTATGTCAACACGGCGGATTTCGCCTCCATCAGCGGCGGGGACGGAACGGACACCATCGTCATCGGCGGACAGAACTGCATTCTTGATCTTAGCGGGCTTCCTTCCGGTCTTATCAGCGGTGTGGAAATCCTGAACCTGGGGACGTCCGGCGCGGGCAACCGCATGGTGCTCGACGGGGGCAGCCTCACCGGCCTCGGCCTTGCGACCCCCCTGGTCGTCAACGGCGGGTCCGGCAACACCTTCACCCTGAACGGCGACTGGACCTTTGTCGGGTCAAGCGGCGGCTACCGCACATACAGGGACGTCTCCGGCAAGGAAGTGGCCATCGCTGACGCCGTGTTGCGGGTGTACGCCGGCAGCAACGGTAACGACGTCTTCCTGCTGGACGATGTGACCGGGGACGGGGTTGTTTCCAAAGACGACTTTGCCGTGGTGCACGGCTACGCCGGTTCCGACAGCCTGGGCGTGGC
The DNA here is from genome assembly GCA_900079685.1 of uncultured delta proteobacterium. NCBI lineage: Bacteria > Deltaproteobacteria > uncultured delta proteobacterium. The sequence goes on along the minus strand of LT599018.1, from coordinate 2,675,660 downwards.
GACGGCCGGAACCGTTCTTGACCTGCGCGGCCTGCCCACCAGCGGCACCCTGGCCATTGACGGGGTACAGACCATTTCGCTGAGCGGCGGCGGCAGCGAAACCGTGATTCTTGACGGCGCCACCCACGCGGGCATGGCCCTGCTGCCCGCGGAAACGCTGTATATCGAAGGCGACGCGAACGACGCCTTTAACCTGCGCGGCAACTGGACCTTCGGCGGCATCAATGCCGGGCGGCTCATCTATACGGATGCGGACCACAGGACGGTTTCCATAGCCGGGGCCATGGGCCGCGCGTACACCGGCGATTCGGGCAACGACGTCTTCAGCCTGGATGACTGCTCCGGCGACGGCGTAATAAGTAAAGCCGACTTCGCCCGCATCAACGGGGGCGGCGGCAGCGACACCGTCACCCTGGGTGCGGGCGTGGCCGCGGGCGTCAGCGTTGACCTCACCGGGCTTGCTCCCGGCTCCTTTCAGGGCGTCAGCGCCATTGACCTTACCGGCCACGGCAACAACCACATTACGCTCGACGCCACGGTTCTCGGTGCGGCGCCCCTCACCCTGAGCGGCAACGCGGGCGACAGCTACGAGTTGGCGGGCAACGGCTGGAGCTACAGCGGCACGGCCGGGGGGTTCCACACCTACGGCAACGGCGGGCAGACCCTGCGCGTGGCGGAGGCTCTCACCCGGGTCGTGCACGCGCCCGACAGCGGCGCAACCCTGACCAACACCCTTGCCGGCGACATTCTTGTGGGCGGGACAGGCAACGACATCTTCAGCATTGCGGACCGAACCGGCGACGGGCTGATAACCGGCGCGGATTTCGGCTCCATCAGCGGCGGCGCCCGCAACGACACCATAGCCGTTGCGGGCACAGGCCAAACCCTTGATCTTTCCGGCCTGCATACCGGCAAAATAGACGGCGTGGAGGCCATAGACATCTCCGGCGGCAACACGCTCGTTCTTGACCAGGCTTCGCTCGCCGCCCTAGGCGAAAACCTCGTCACCGTCAACGGCGGGACAACGGATACCGTGGAATTGTGGGGAACCTGGACCCTGCAAACGTCTCCACTCGGGCACAGCGTCTATGAAGATGCTACCGGCCGGCAGGTCGATCTTGCTTCCGCCATGACTGTTGAACTGCACGGCGGAGACACCGGCCAAAGCCTGACCGGCGGGCTAGAAAACACCCGCATTTACGGCGGCAGCGGCGACGACATCCTGGACGGCGGCGCGGGCGGCGTCAATTATCTTGACGGCGGCGCGGGCAACGACATCTTCATTTTGCACAACACAGCCGGCAGCGCCGCTATCGACGGCGCCGACTATACCGGCCTGCACGGCGGCAGCGGCATCGACACACTGCGCCTTACCGACCTGGGCCTGACTCTCGACCTGACCGGGTTCAGCGATTCCGCTATCAGCGGATTTGAAATTGTTGCGCTTGGCGCCACCAACACGCTGAAGCTGGACATGGACGCCTTTCTCCGGACCACGGCGGATGGCGCCGGCGGCCCGCATGCCCTGACAGTGACCGGCACGGCTGGGTCCACGGTGCAACTGGCGGATATTCTGTCGTGGGACGACAACGGCGGCCTGACGCAAAATGTGGGCGGCATCGATTATTACGCCTACACGGCCACGCACAACGGCACGGAAATGACCCTGCTTATTCAGGACATTCTGGCGGTGACCGGCTGACCAGCAGGCACTCGAAGAACAGAGCGGCCCGCTTTTTCGCGATTTCGGCCGTGACGAGCCGCATACAAAAAAGCCGCGCCCCGGAGGCCAGGGTGCGGCGGGTTGCCAGGTTACGGAGTATGGCAGCGTTGCCGGTTGCGGCAGGGCGTGGTGCAGACACACTTGGTGAAAGTGCATCCGCCCAGGCAAAGCCTCATCCGGCGTTTTTCTTTCTTGGTTAGAAATAGGTTAGAAAGCAGAAAAGGCACTTATGGTTAGAAACTCATAAGTGCCTGTAATCTCTGGTTGCGGGAGCAGGATTTGAACCTGCGGCCTTCGGGTTATGAGCCCTTTTTGAGGGCTTTTTATGTGGTTTTATTGGTTAGGACCTATTTTTATTATCTTTATATTTCAATAAATTATTTCAAATTTCTGCTTTATCCAACCCGATAATTTTTTCTGTGAATTGACGTTGTGGTTAGGAATAGGTTAGGACGATTTTCGTGGTTAGGAAAGCGTTTCGCGCGGAAAAATGTCCTCTTGGTTAGGAAAAAGGATACGTTTTATGGCCTCCAAGTACAAGCGGTTCCATCCCAAGAAGTGGGCGGGCGTGTACGTGTACGAACTGGAAGAACAGTATAACGGCGCACCTGATCTCTGCTTTTTTATCAACTTCCGTTCGGGCCGCCGCCTGATATGGGAGAAGATCGGCAAAATATCCGAAGGCTACGGCCCGGATGTGGCCGCTGAAATCCGAGGCAAGCGGGTGAAGGCCGTCCGCCACGGCGAAGAGGTCAAGACCGCCAAGGAAATACGCCGGGAAAAGGCTGAAAAAGACAGGACGTTCAAGGAAATCGCCGATGCCTATTTTGAAATCAAAGGGCCTTCCCTCAAGGGGATTGTTACCGATAAAAACCGTTACGCCAAACACCTTGAACCGTTGTGCGGCAACCGCACTGTCAGTGAAATCACGCCGCAGATAATAGAGGAGCTGCGTAAATCCCTGGGCGACCGCAAACCGGCAACGCTCTGGAACGCTCTGGAACTGTTCCGGCGCATTACCAATTTCGGTTTCAAGACCAACCGCTGCCCGGCCCTGAGTTTCCAGATCGAAATGCCGGTGAAAGACAACGAGGTTATTGAGTATCTCAAGCCGGACGAAGTGCAGCGGTTTCTGGGAGTCGTGCGGGATTGGCCGGTCAAGGACGTGGCCAACATGCTGCTACTGGCCTTTTTTACCGGAATGCGGCGCGGGGAACTGTTCAAGCTGGAAACCCAGGATATAGACTTTCACATGAAGCTCATCCGCATCCGCGACCCCAAGGGCGGGAAATCCGTATCCATCGGCATGAGCAGCGTTGCCGAGGAAGTTATCAGGGATCAGTTCGCCTGGAGAGCGGAGAACTTCCCGCAGAGCGTCTATGTGTTTCCGGGCAAGTTCGGCGACCAGCGCAAGGATTGCAGCGCCGTGGACAAAATCAAGAAAGCGGCGGGCCTGCCGGTCAAATTCCGCCCGTTCCACGGCCTGCGCCACCATTTCGCCGTGACCCTGGCGAACAGCGGCAAATTCACCCTAGACATGATCGCGGAAATGCTCACGCACAAAAACGCGGAGTTCACCAAAAAGAAGTACGGTCAGTTCCTGCCGGAATCCATGACCGCAGCCAGCAATGCCGCAGCGGCCATTTTGGGGAAGCTGTGATCCGCCACTGTTATTCCTTACTTTGATGCAGTAAGATGGCACTCACTTGAAGGAGCCTTATGAACAACTACCCGGCATTGCTCAAAGAAGTCAAAGATCGTATCCGGCAGGCCCAAATCAAAGCCTCCATGTCCGCCAATGCGGAAATGGTTCTCATGTATTGGGATGTGGGACGTATTGTTGCCACTCGTCAAGAAACCGAGGGTTGGGGTGCTTCGATTATTCCCAGGCTGTCGAAAGATCTTCGGAATGACCTGCCGGAAATGAAGGGATTTTCCGAGCGGAATATGGATCGGATGCTCGCTTTTTACCGTGAATACAGCATGTTGACAATTTCGCCAACGCCGTTGGCGAAATTGTCAGGAGAAAACCCAAGCGTATTTTCGCCAATGCCGTTGGCGAAAATACCAGAGGCTCATCTTGAATCCAAAATCCGAGAAATCATACTCCGGCTACCTTGGGCGCACAACGTGACCCTTTTGCGGGAAAAGGATTTACGAGCACGACTGTGGTACATGCTTCAAACATTGGAACATGGCTGGGGCCATGACCATCTGGCCGACCAGATCAAACACAACGCCTATGCCCGTCAAGGCAAGGCAGCGACCAATTTTGCCACTCATTTGCCCGCTCCTCAGTCGGTGCTGGCGCAGGAAACGCTCAAAAATCCCTATTTATTCGACTTTATGACTTTAGAGGAGCCTTTCCACGAACGGGAACTCGAAACCGGCCTTGTCGCTCATCTGGAAAAGTTTCTGCTGGAACTCGGCGCGGGTTTCGCCTTTGTAGGCAGGCAGTATCACCTGGAAATCAGTGACCAGGATTTTTATATCGATCTTTTGTTTTATCATCTCAAGCTCCGCTGCTATGTTGTCATAGAGTTGAAAAAGGGGAAATTCAAACCTGAATACGCCGGAAAGGTGAATTTCTACTGTTCTGTTGTGGATGATAAACTGCGCCACGAACAGGATAACCCGACAATCGGCCTGATACTCTGCCAGAATAATGATAAGGTAGTGGCTGAATATGCCTTGCGGGATGTCAACAAACCTATTGGCGTTTCAGAATATGAATTGACCCGCGCCTTGCCGGATAATTTGAAATCCAGTTTGCCTGCCGTGGAAGAAATCGAAGAACGCCTAGAAGAGAAATAATCCTTGCGGTGCTGACCCAGCATAACGTAACCGAAGAGATCGGGAGCCGAAATGAGTTACGATATCAGCCTTTGTGACCCTGTTACGGGGGAAACACTCGAGTTGAAGGAGCCTCACCACATGCGAGGCGGGACGTTCGCCGTTGGCGGCACGACAGAAGCGCGTCTGAACGTCACATATAACTATTCGCAACACTACTTTCGCACAATAGGAGAAAAAGGTCTCAGATCGATCTACGGCATGACAGGAGCGCAATCGATTCCAATCTTGCGTGATGCCGCTACACTGTTGACCAATGATGTTGCCAAAAACTACTGGACGCCGACAGAAGGGAATGCCCAACGAGCACTGCTTCAACTGGTGGCGTTGGCCGAGATATGCCCTGACGGTGTATGGAACGGCGACTGATACCTATAAGGTGAGGCATCATGCACTCCTCACGGAAACTTGAAATTATCAAAAATCTTCGCATACTCACGGTGCTTGGCATCGGAGCGTTTGGGGTATTGGCCACCTCATTTTTCGTGGCCAACGGGCTGCGGAATGAGGTTACCGCAAGGGCCACCCTCACCAACCTGACGGCAACCGCGTTGGGGGTCACGCTCATTGGCCTGTTTGTGACAGCAATCCTCTGCCTGCTCGTTTTTCACGCTTTTTCCTTTTTTGAATCAACAACACTGTCCCAAGCCATACGGCTCAACGAAGCAATGCGGCTGCTGCACGCGAAAACCAACAAAGAAAGCCTTGCCGCGCTCAGGTATTACCGAATCGACGTGTTCAGAGCCCCAAAACCCCTTGGCGAGGACGCAGAAAAAAACGTCCCCTGTAAGCTCATCTCTACATTTTTGGCCCCGTGGGCGTTCCGCTCCGATCAGAACGCCGCTTTTGGCTCGGAGTATCACTGTTGCGACTTTGAGCATATTCAAACTATCATCGCTGATAACAAGGCCAAATGGGGCGACATCCCAGAAGAGCTTCCCGGCGGTACTCCCATGGAAGTGACTGCCTTGCAACGTAAAATCGCTGACTTGCTGGAAGAGAACAAAAAAGCCAATCTGAAATTTACAGCGGCAAACGGACGTGAAAGCCTGTTAAAGACCCAACTGACCGAAGTGGAAAACCACATGGCCGTTCTTGTGGAGCTTGTGAACAAGATAAGCACTGAGGGCAAACCCTCTGACAAGATTACAAAAGACGCGTTTAGGGCCAAGTATCTTGCTATTGGAAAAATATACGGCATCACCAAGGTACCCGGCGCGTATATGGAAATTTTCCGCAAAAACATGCCCAAAGAGAAAATCAACTGGGGAGGAGCGCCAACACAGGGCTCTGACGACGAGCAAACCTAGACTGGCTAGATTGTTTTTGGGTTAAATTTCTCTTTCATATTGCACTGATTTTTATTGATAAACAACAAAACCCCTCCATCCTAGAACTAGGATGGAGGGGTTTTGTTGTGCCGCAACTTGAACCCAAATTTTTTCTCGTTTGATGCCGGTCTATACGAAGGTCTCCAGCCTGCCGCAGTTCGCGCAGGCACACCACAACCTTATCCAAGGAGACCTGATATGCCCGGCAAGAAACTCAGCAACGACGAAGCCGCCGATTTTTTGGGCGTAAAGTCCAACACCCTGGAGGTATGGCGCACCAAGAAGAAAGGCCCCAAATATTCCAAAATCGGCAGCCGTGTCCTGTATGACATCAACGATCTGGAGGAATATTTCACCTCGCGGAGCGTCCACACCAAGGATACGGCCCCGCAGCTTCGGAGTGGCAAATGAGCGGCATCTTTCAAGAAGTCAAAGACGGTCTGCAATCGCGGCTGGTGGACGTGGTGCAGGAGCTTCTGCCCGGAGGCAGGGTTTCCGGCAAGGAATATCTCTGCGGCTCGCTCCAGGGCGGCAGCGGCGACTCCTGCCGTACCAATCTGGAAACCGGCAAGGGCAGCGACTTTGCCTCTGGCGACACATGGGGCGACATCATCGGCCTTGCGGCCAAAGTCTGGAACATGCGCCAGGGCGAAGCGGCCAGGGAACTCAGCAAACAATACGGCATCGGCACAGCACAGGCTTTCCGGCCAGCGGCCACCAGCAGTGCAGCCCTGCCGACATCGGCCCCGGCCACGTTTGCGCCGGTTCTGCCGGTTCCACAGTCAGCGCCGGAGCCGCCGCGTCACCACCCGCAGCATGGGCAGGCCAGCCAAATGTGGCGCTACGAGGACGCGCAGGGACGCGCCCTGGCCTATGCCGTCCGCTTCGACCTAAAAGACGGCAAGGCCGTCCTGCCGCTCTGCTACGGGCAATATGGCAATAACCGCCCACAATGGGCCTGGAAAGCTCTGCCGGAACCGCGCCCGCTGTACGGCCTGCCCAAGCTCACAGCCATGCCGGATGCTCCCGTGCTGCTGGTGGAAGGAGAAAAGACGGCGGACGCGGCCCAACGCTATTTCCCATATCATGCGGCGCTCACCTGGAGCGGCGGAAGCAATGCGGTGGGCAAAGCGGACTTTTCCCCGCTCCAGGGCCGGGAGGTCATAATCTGGCCGGATAACGACGAACCGGGTTTTGCCGCCGCCCTGGAGCTGGCGAAAACCCTTGCAGGCACGACGCGGAGCGTCGCCATTGTGCAGCCGCCCGACACCTTGCCGTCAGCCTGGGATTTGGCCGACCAGACCGAACAGGGGTTTATGCCGCAGGTTCATATTAAAACCGCCATGCCGGTGACTGAGTTCGCCAGTAGAGCGGCACGGCGCTTTCCTGGCCTTGGGCCGTCCGTTTCCGTGACGGATTCACAAACGCCGGATGCGCCGGAGGTGGAGGACATCACCATCAAGGAATGGCCGCTGTTTTCCTTTGACGCCTGCCCCGGCATCCTGGGCGAGTTCGTGAAGCTGGCCACCCGCGACAGCGAGGCCGACCCGGCGGCAATCGCCATCACCGCCCTGGTGCGTTTCTGCGCGGAGGTCTACGGCCACGCGTCCGGTAATGCTTCTGGCCAAGGTCCGCATATCTACGTGGGCGAAACCGTGCATCCGCCGCGCCTGTTCGCCGTCATTTGCGGCAATTCCAGCAAGGCCAGAAAAGGTACGTCCCGCCATCCGGTGACAAAGCTCTTTGGCCGGGAGCACTGTTACCTTGCCGACCTGCGGGAATGGGGTTTGCCCCTGCCCGCCAGGGAGAGCGGCGGGCCGCTGTCCACCGGCGAGGGGCTTGCCCATCACGTCCGGGATGAAACGGACGAGGAGCGGGAACGGCGGCAGCGCCAGAATCCCAACGAGCCGATCCGCGAGAAAGGCGACAAACGCCTTATCATTCAGGATGAAGAGTTTGCCAGCGGCCTGGCCTGCACCAAGCGCGAGGGCAACACGCTCTCAATGGGCATCCGTTGTTTCTGGGATTCCGGCGACTACGCCCCGCTGACCAAGAACAACCCCATCACGGTCAGGGGGGCGCACATCAACATCATCACCCACATCACCATGCAGGAACTGGCCGTCTGCCTTGGCGAAGTGCAGGCCGTGAACGGGTTCGGCAACCGCTTTCTCTGGATTTGCGCCCGCCGCTCCAAACTGGTGGCCCTGCCTTCCCGGATGCCGGAAACCGAGCTTGCCCCGCTCCAACGGGAAATGTGGCGGCTGGTGGCCCAGGCGCAGAAGCGCGGAGCCATGAGCATGAACGCCCACGCCCTGGAACTGTGGGAAAGCATCTATCCGGAACTCTCGCATGAGCACTCCGGCCTTGCCGGGAGCATCATCAACCGGGCCGAGGCCCAGACTTTGCGCCTTGCCCTGGTTTATGCTCTGCTGGACGGCCAGGGCGGCATTGACGAAACCCACCTGCAAGCGGCCCTCGCGATGTGGCGTTACGCTCAGGAATCCGCTCTCTACATCTTCGGCGACCGGGCGGCTGATCCTCTGGAGGAAAGGATACTGGAAATTCTGAAACAAGGCCCGCTCGCGGCAACGGAACTCAGTGCGGCTCTGAACCGGAATGTTCCCAAGGAACGCCTGCAACCCCTCTTGCAACAGTTGGAGGCGCAAAGGCGCATTTCGGTGACACACATCAAGCAGAACGGCAGGGGAAGGCCCAGGCTGGTTTTCGCCTTGCGCGAAATAAATACGGTAAACGAAGAAAACGAAAATAACGAAAGTAACGAAGAAAAGAGCGCCCGGCCATGAACATTATTTCGTATGTTTCGTTTCTTTCGTTCTTCGTTTTTCCGTTTGGGGCTGCTCAGTCCTTCGCGTCTATCGGGGAGAGCCAGCCTACCCGTTGTGGCCACACGCTGCGCGGTGTCCACTGCCGGGGGCTGGCGAGTGGCTGCGCCCCTTCGAACCCTGCAAAGGCGGAAAGGCAAAAACCATGAAGCCGAAAACGGAAAGCCGCACCGCCTGGATAAAGCTGCGCGTCACCCCGGCGGAAAAGGAGGCCATCGCCGCCAAGGCCGCCAGCCAGGGCCAGACCGTGACGGATTTTATCCGTCAGCGCGCCCTGGATTACCGCCTGCGGCAGACGCCCCTGGAGAAAGAGCGCGTCCGTCAACTCGCCCGCATCGGCGCGAACCTGAACCAGCTTGCGCGGTGGGCCAACATCCACAAAAGCCGGGCCGAGGCCATAGACGTGCTCGCCGCGCTGGTCAGTCTGGAGCGGGAGTTGAAAAATCCAGACACACCCCCGCCGCCCGCCGATGGGGAGCCGCCATGTACATGAAAGTCTTTCCGCACGGCCAGGGCGCGGGCGAGGGACCGACCCGCTACCTTGTGCGTCCGGATTACCCCGGACGCGACGAGCGCCCGCCGGAAGTCTTGCGCGGCGACCCGGAACAGACCGGCGCTCTTATCGACGCCCTGGATACCAAATGGAAATTCACCGCCGGGGTGCTCTCCTGGCATCCGGAGGACACGGTGACGCCGGAGCAGGAACAGCGGCTCATGGATGACTTTGAGCGCGTGGCCTTCGCCGGGCTGGAACCGGACCAGCGCAATATTCTCTGGGTGCGGCACGTACACGCCGATCACCACGAACTGCACTTTGTCATTCCGCGTGTGGAGCTTTCCAGCGGCAAAGCCTTCAACGCCTGTCCGCCCGGCTGGCAGAAGCATTTTGACGTGCTCCGCGATCTGCACAACCACCGCGAGGGCTGGGCCAGACCGGACGACCCGGCCCGCGCCCGCCTACACACGCCGGAACATGCCGACCTGCATAAAGCCCGGTTGCTCCGCTGGGGCAAAATACCGGGCAAGGATGACCGGGCCGAGGCCAAGGAGGCCGTCCACAGCTATCTCAAGGCTGGAATCGAGCAAGGGCACATCGCGGATCGCGTCGACATTTTACAGGCGCTCGGCGAGGCGGGGCTTGAAATCAACCGCGCCGGAAAGGATTACATCACCGTCAAAGAGCCGGAGAGCGGGGAAAAACTCCGCCTCAAGGGAGGAATATATGCAGAACACTGGAAACTTGAATTCCCTGGCCGAAAAAATGAAGGCCAGGACCGAACAGGACCGTCAGGAGTTGGAAACCCTGACCCGGCAACAGTTCAGCGCCTTGCAGCAGAGTTTGAGCGAATCGTCGAAAAACGCGCTCAGTATAACCGAGGCCGCTATCCTGTCCCAACTCTCCAGCTTGGAGCGGAACGTGACTTCGCGCTGCCGGATGATGAGCGCCGCCTTTGGCTGGAAATGCCTGCAAGCCCTGGTCATAACCCTGTGCGTCCTGACGGGCGCGACCTTGGGCAGTTGGGGCGTGTTCACCCTGGCCGGGAACAAGGCCGCGAGCCTGCACCGGGAGATAACCGCACTGTCGGAGCGGAAAGAGACATTGGAAGCGGAGAGCGCCAGGATATGGGCCACCTTCAAGGGCCTGGAGCCGTACCAGTCAGAGGGCAAGGACTACCTGCTGACGCCGGAGGGCTGGACGATCACCCACAGCGGGACGGTAGGCAAGCGGGACGCTTGGCGCATAGTGAGGAAATAAGCCATGACCGAACTGGAACGCACGCTCAAAAATACATTGCTCACCCTGGAGCAAGACTTGACCGCCACGCAGAAAGCGCACGGCGCATCCCTGGTCAATCACCAGCGCAGCCTGGAGAGCCACGCGCAGGCCATCCGGCAGCTACAGGAGAAAATCGGGCAATTCCAAGCCGAACAGCAGGAATCGGCGCGGCACTTGCAACGCTTGAGCGATATACACGCGAACTTGGAGCCGCTCTTGTCGCGCTTGAGCGCCTTGTTGAACGCCAGATAGAACGGATACGGGAAAGAGAGCGTGAGCGGCAGCGCAGCCGGGGGCCGGGGATGGGGCGGTGAAGGAGATAGACGGCCTATCCGTGATTTTGCCGGTTCAGTTCTTTTTCAATACTCGTCACCAGTTCCGCGCCGGTCATGCCCACGGATCTGGCTATAAGCATCAGAGCGTTTAGGGATGCCCCACGCTCGCCGGTTTCAAGCTGGGCGATGTACACGCGCGACAAACCCGCGAAATCCGCGAACTGCTCCTGCGATAATCCGGTTTTGTCCCGTATGGCCCTGACCGTGGTCGATATGGCGGCATCCAGCCCTGGTATATTTTCCATTCTTGCGTTGTAGTCCTTTCCCGTTTAGATTTTGTATGCACTTGCATACAAAATCTAAACGCTCTATACTGCGCCATGCATGAAGGCGGGGGAACCGATGAGCCATAAAGAAACTACAATCGCGTTTGAAGAGCAGTTGCAACGAATACATTGCTCTCTACAAACACGGACGCAGACAGAACTGGCGGAATTTCTCGACATCCGTCAGTCTTCGGTATCCGATGCAAAAAAGAGGCAGTCCGTTCCTGCGGAATGGCTGCTTAAACTCTTGCGTCTGAAAGGCGTCAATCCAGAGTGGATACTTACCGGTCATGGCCCGCGCCTGCTACGCCCCGTGGAAGCAGATGACAAAGCGGAAAAGCCCGAACCGGCTGCTTCGCCCGCTCCGGCACGGCAGTTGGAAAATCTCCCCATGCACCGCTGCACGATGGATGAACTTATGGCGGAAGTAGTGCGCCGTGCCGTGAAATCCATGCGATAGAAAAAATGTGTGAAGCACAACCTGTTGCAATGCAAGTCTCTTTGCATGATACTGCTCGCCATGCATAAACCGCTTCCCGCTGGCAACACCGCCGCCCATTACTTCACCCCCCGGCTGCGTGAAGCCTTTGCCGCCGCCTCGGCCTGCCCGCTGACCGTGGTTGAAGCGCCCATGGGCTACGGCAAAACCGTGGCCGTGCGGGAATTTCTGCAAAAAGGCCGCGCCCGCGTGGTCTGGACGCCCATTCTCGGGCCGTCGGCGGACGCCTGCTGGCGGACCTTTTGCCATGAGCTGGAACGTTGCGCCCCTGAAACGGCGGATGCGGCGGAATCCCTGTTGCGCCTGGGCTTTCCCTATGACTCCGTGCGGGCCGACGCCGCTCTGGATATTCTGTCACAGGCGGGTTTCGCCACTCCCGCCGTTCTTGTGTTCGATGACTGCCATCACCTTCCGGCGCAGGAAAGCGGCAAGGCGCTTGCCCGCTTCTGCGAGCTGCTGGCCCAGAGCGGCATCCCCAAACTGCGTATGGTGTGCGTTTCCCGCGACGCCTGGGACGGGGACGGAAGCGAATTGCTCGGGCTGAAAGGGATGCTTGCCTCGATAGGGCGGGGCGCGTTCACCCTTACGCCGCCGGAAATCCGGGAGTACTACGCTTCTTGCGGCGTTTCCCTGGCTCAGGACGACGCCGACGCCTTGCACGCGGCACCGGCGGCTGGATCAGCGCCCTGTATCTGTACCGCCTGCGTCACGGCAAGGGCGGCGTTTTTTCGCGGCCCGCGCGTTTCAACGGGCCGGTCCTCTCGTCCCTGGTGGAAAAGGAGGTCTACGCGCCGCTTTCCCCGGCTTTGAAGGAACTGCTGTTCGCCCTTGTGCCGCTGGAGCGGGTTTCCATAGAACAGGCGGACTTCCTGTACGGCGGCGATACGCGCGGGCTCCTTGCCGAGTTGACCCGGAAAAATTCCTTTGTCTTTTTTGATGCGGAAAGCGGCATATACAGCCCGCACAGCATTTTCCGGCAATATGTGCTGGAACTGTTCCAACGCCTGCCCGAAGACCGGCGGCGGGCGGCGCACCGCAAGTGCGGCGACTGGTTCATGCGCGTGGGTGAGGTGGCGTCCGCCATGGAGCACTACCGGACAGCCGGAGATTTCGAACTGGCCCTCACCGCCCTGGAAAGCGATATGGGACGCCATTTCGTCACCGAGCGGGCCGGTTTTTTCACCGAGATGTTCAAAGCCTGCCCGGAAGAAATTCTGGAACGCCACCTGGGCGCGGCCTTCAAGTACGCCATCGCCGCCTTCAGCGCGGCGGATTTTCCGGCCTTCGGCGCTCAGGTGGGGTGGCTCGCGCAAAAATGCGCCGCCCTGCCGCCGGGCAAGGACGCGGACGCCTGGCGCGGGGAACTGGAGTTTCTCCTCTCGCTCGCCGCGTTCAACGACATCGAAGCCATGAGCGCCCATCACCGCCGGGCCAACGCCCTGCTGGGCAGGCCCACGGGCCTGTTCGGGCCGGACTCGCCCTGGACGCTCGGCTCGCCTTCCGTGCTCTTCATGTTTCACCGGGAAAGCGGCACGCTGGCCGACGAGCTGCGGCAGATGCGCGAATGCCTGCCCCATTACTACACCCTTGCCCGGCACCACGGCGCGGGCGGCGAGCACCTGATGGAGGCCGAGGCCCTGTACAACGCCGGGCAGTTTACCAAGGCCGAAATCAGCTGCCATTGGGGCCAGTCCATGGCCGCGGAACACGGCCAGCTCGGCAACGTGCTCTGCGCCCTGTTCTTGCGGATGCGCCTGGCGCTTGCGGCGGGCGACTTTGGAAAGGCGCGGAACCTGATCGTGACCATGCGCGGCCTGATAACCAGGAGCCGTGACTATTTCCTGCTGCACACGGTGGATCTGTGCGAAGGCTGGTTGTACGCGGCACTGGGACGGACCGGCGAGTTGCCCGCCTGGCTGCTTTCCGAGCTGAGTGAAGGCAGCCGCCTGTATGCGTTCGCCAGGGGATTTTATTACATCGTGCACGGCCGCGCCCTGCTGCTGGCCGGGGAATACGCGCGGGTGATCGGCCTGTTCGGCCACCTTCTGGACGCGGGCTTGTTCCAAAAGAACCTGTTGTTTTCCCTGCACGGCCATATTTATCTGGCCGCCGCCCACCAGAGCCTTGGCCATACAGCCCCGGCACTGGAAGCGTTGCAAAAGGCTCTGGACGCCGCGCTGCCGGATGACCTGTTCATGCCTTTCGCGGAGAACCTCGATCTGTTGGGCGCGGTGTTCCAAGATGCCTGCCGCGAAAATCCCGCTGCCCGCGACACTGTTTGTTCCCTGACGGCAAAGCTGGAGGCGTGCAAAGCGGCGGCGCTGCGGGAACTGCAAACGGAAACGCCCGCCTTCGGCCTTTCCGCGCGGGAATACGAAACGGCCCGCCTGGCCGCGCAGGGGCTTTCCAACCAGGAAATCGCGGAACGGCTGTTTGTCAGCGTCAACACGGTCAAAACCCACCTCAAGACCGCCTACCGCAAAACCGGCGCATCCTCGCGCCCGGCCTTGAAAAAAATGCTGCGGTAATCCAAAAAAAATTACTGAAACCTGCAAAATCACCCGGACCGGGTGATACGCAAAAATACCGCGCGGCGCTATGGTCACTCCAAGCGCCGATTTTTTGTGTTTTCGCGCATTCTTGCCCTCCTTTTCACCCTGACGCGAACAAAGGCCGGAATCATGGACGAAAAAAAGACGCCATCGCAGGCTCCGGGCCGAGCGCCCGCCCAGGCCGCGAGCGCCGCTTCCCAAGCTTCTGAAAACATCTTTCATAAAAGCGGCGCGACCCGTCCGGGACAATTCCGCCCCTCCGGCCTGACCGCACGGGAATACGAAACCGCCCGGCTGGCCGCCGAGGGTCTGTACAACCAGGAAATCGCGGAACGTCTTGGAGTGAGCGTGAACACAGTCAAGACGCACTTGCGGAAAGCCTACCGCAAATACGGCGTTTCATCCCGGCCCGATCTGCGGAAAATCATGAAAAAATGAGCGTAAGACAAAAATCACCCGGATCGGGTGATGCCCAAAAATAATGCGATCGTGTAATGGATATACAACTATATCTAATGCGCCATTGATAGGTGTTCACAGCCCGGTACAACAATGTCCGCCAAACTTCTTTTTAAGGAGCCGGTTCATGAAACCCAGAGTTCTGCTTTCCTCCCTTGTTCTGTGTTGCCTTATTTCCCTTTGCCTGCCCGCCGCCCCAGCCCTGTCCGCGCCCCTTACAATCCAGGGCGGAAACGGCGTTGACGGCACCATCGGGGGCGTTGGGCTTGACGGAGCGGACAACACGCCGGCCGCCGACAGCGGAACCTCCTTTGACTCCATTTCCGTCATCGGCGGCAACGGCGGCAACGGTGGTGGCGGCAATCGCGGCGGCAAAGGCGGCAATGCCAGCCAGACGCTGAACGCGGCGACGGTCGGCACGGGTTCCATCACCGTCCGGGGCGGCGATGGCGGTAATACTGGAACCACTCCCGTTTTACCTCCCCCGTATGCAGGCGACGAAGGCGGCAATGCCACCCTGACGTTCAGCGCGGGAACAACCGTCACCTCCACAGGCCCGGTGTATGTCTACAGCGGCGTGGACGGCGCTGCCGGATCCTGGGCCGGGCTTCCTACCCTGAAGGTACTTGGTACCCTCGTTGCTCCTTCCGTCACGGTTGAAAACGCCGCTGGAGACGTCAGTGTCAGCATCAACACGCTGGATGTCAGCGGCCAGGATACGACCCTGACCTCCATAGGGCTCACGACCTCTGGCAATTTTTCTATAATAAACGCCAACCTTTCCGGCGGGCGCCTGCTTACCATTGACAACAGCGCCGGAGCGATGGTGGTCCAGAACCTGAACGTCACCGGCCAGGGACGCCTCTTTGTGGCCGACGGCACAAAAACCTCCATTGATACGTTGAACGCCAATGGCGCGAATCTGACCTTTGTGCTGCCCTCTACCTTGCAGGCCGGCGACACAGTGGCCAAGGCGCTTACGGCCAACCTGACCGGCACGAACATTGGCCTGGACTACCAGACCGTCAGGCCGAACTTGGCCGTGGGACAAGGATTTACTCTGTTGGATGCGACCGCGCTGACCACGGACATCACTACCCTGACCGTGCAGACCCCCAACGGCGACATTTACACCCTGAACGTATCCGGCAACCAGCTGCTGGCCGCGCTCAGCGCCCTCTCGCCCACCGGCCCGCAATATGAACGCCTGAAAGCGTATGCCGAAGGCCGCGCCGCTTCCCTAGCCTTCGTCAACCAGGGCGCGGACCTCATCTTGAACCAGGGTTTCGGCTCTGCCCTTGGCGTTACAAGCGGGCCGGGCTTCCAGTTCGCGCCCTTCGCCGCCGCTTCCGGCGGCTGGAGCCGCTACAACACCGGCTCGCACGTGGACGTTTCCGGCGCTTCCATGCTGGCGGGCCTTGCCATCGGCAATGACGCCGGGCCGGGCCGCCTCACCGCCGGGCTGTTCTTCGAAGGCGGCTGGGGCAGCTATAATTCCTACAACAGCTTCAGCAACTACGCCTCAGTGGACGGCGACGGCGACACCAACTATTACGGCGGCGGCATCTTGGGCCGCTATGACCTGAAGCGGGGCGCGCTTTCCGGTCTGTACTTCGACGCCTCGGCCCGCCTGGGCCGGACCAGCACGGATTTCTCTTCCGGCGACATCCGTTACAACGGCAGCAAGGCGGATTTTGATTCCGATTCCATGTACTGGGGCGCGCACGCGGGCCTGGGCTACCAGTGGAGCTTTACGGAAAAGGCCATGCTGGACCTCTCCGGCAAGTTCATCTGGACCCGCCAGGACAGCGATTCCGTTTCCGTGCACGGCGACAAGGTGCGCTTCAAGGACGCCGACTCCCTGCGCACCCGCCTGGGCGGGCGCTTCAACTACGCGGTGTGCGACTATGCCACGCCTTATGTCGGCGCGTACTGGGAACATGAGTTCGACGGCAAGCAGCGCAGCAGCGTCAACGGCGTAGGCATCGGCTCACCGGACCTCAAGGGTGATACCGGCGTTGGCGAACTGGGCCTGACCATCAAGCCGGTGAAGGATTCCGGTTTCTCCATGGACCTGGGCGTGCAGGGTTACACCGGCGTGCGCGAAGGTGTGACCGGCAGTTTGCAGTTGAAGTTTGAGTTTTAATACCCGCGAAAAGTCAACATGAGCGAAGCCCCGGCCTTGGAAAAAGCCGGGGCTTCGTATTTCCGGGATACGCCGTTTCCCGTGGCTCTCATGCGGAACAACCGGCTGCGGAATCGGGCCACTCTTGACAATGACATCATATGTAGTATCATACTGTCATCCGGAGGCTTCATGTCACGAGCGGACAAACGCTTACAAAAAATGCGGCAAAACCCGCGAGATTGGCGGATTGAGGAAATTCAAAGCGTTGCCGACAGTTTGGGTATTGAGTGGCTGCATGACGGCGGAAGCCATGTCGTCTTTCGCAGCCCATACGGGGAGCATTTGAGCATCCCCGCCCATAGACCAGTCAAGCCTATTTATATTACGAAATTTCTGGCATTGGTTGCCAGCACACAGGAGGCGGAATAATGAACGCTCCGAAAAACAGAGTGGAGCTTCGCCCGCTGACGGAAGAGGAAGGCGGCGGCTGGCTGGCGTCTTTCCCCGACCTTCCCGGCTGCATGTCTGACGGCGAAACCCCCGAAGAGGCTCTGCACAATGCGGCGGAAGCCGAAACAGCCTGGCTTGCCGCCAATGAAAAATGGGGGAAATCCAAGGCCGAAAAACCCGCCCGCCTTGTTGCCCGTTTACCGCGCAGCATTCACCGCGACTTGCAGGAGCGTGCCAGTGAGGAAGGCGTGAGCGTCAACACCATGATGGTGACGCTTATCGCGCACGGTCTGGGCGAAATTTCCGGAAGCCGCCAGATGCCCGGAAACAGGTAGCGTGCAGAGGTTAGAAAACTGGTTAGAAACGTGGTTAGGAATGGTTAGGACGGCACCATGGCCATCTCGCCCCGCAGCCTTCGTCTATACAGTTTTCCGCGCAGACTCGCCCTTCGTTCACCGGGCCCTCCCCACACCCGGCGCAGCCCATCAACCCCACGCAAGCCGCGCCAGTGCAGGGCAAACTCCATCCCGTAAAAATCGTCCCTGGTTAGGAATAGGTTAGGAAATGAGAAAAGCCCTTATGGTTAGGAATCCATAAGGGCTTGATATCTCTGGTTGCGGGAGCAGGATTTGAACCTGCGGCCTTCGGGTTATGAGCACTATCATGCATATTTCTATCTACTTCGGCAGCTTTCATTATACTGCTATTTTATTGAATATTTCCTGTTATTCTCTTCATTGACTTTCACTCAAAATCAGCCTATTTCCGTCCTGTGTGTGGGGAATGGTGTGGGGAATAATTTTCCCCACACATATCCAATTAACCCTTGGCACATAAGGATTCTAGCATGGCTGACAAACGACTTCCAACGGAAAAACCGGGTGTTTTTTATCGTGAGATTGAGGGTGACAAGCCGAGCAAGCCGATCCGCATGTACTATATCCGGTATCGCCGGGGCGGGCGCGCCGGAAGCCTGATTGAAGAACCGGTAGGGAAATCCACGGAAGGCATGACCCCGACCAAGGCGGCTATCATCCGGGCCGAACGCATGACCGGCAAAGCCCCGACCAATAAAGAAGACAGACGCCAGAAGGAAAAAGAAAAGCTACTGGCACAAGGGCGCTGGACGATTGCTCGTTTATGGGAAGAATACAAAGCCAACAAGCCGAATTTTAAAGGTATTGTTACGGACGAGAACCGTTTCAAAAATTACCTAAAAGATTTTGCCAAGCTGGTGCCGGAAGAAATCAACACACAGATGGTGGATGCTTTGCGCCTGCGTCTTACCAAATCCGGCAAGTCCGCCGGAACGACGAAAAACGCATTGGAACTGCTCCGGCGCATCATCAATTTCGGCGTCAAAAAGGGGCTTTGCTCCTGGCAAGACCCGTCCCGTCTGCACTTTGAAATGCCCAGGCTCAACAACATCAAAACGGAAATGCTGACGGAAGAGGAACGCAAACGCCTCTTGGATGCCATCGACGCCTCGCCCAACCGAAAGGCCGCGAACCTTATGCTCATGGCCTACTACACGGGTATGCGCCGTAATGAGCTTTTCAAGCTGAAATGGGAGCATATCGACTTCGAAAACGGCTTTATCAACATTGTAGGTGAGAAACAGGAGGGCGCAAAAAGCAACCGTGATGAGCGTATTCCTCTGAGCCAGCCTGTGCGTGAACTGCTCGGCAAGGTAGAGCGAAGCGAATGCCCCTATGTTTTCCCGGCCAGTGACGGCAAAAGCCGCCTGACGGACGTCAGCAATCAGGTCAACACCATCAAGAAGGCGGCAAATCTGCCCAAAGATTTCCGCCCGCTGCACGGCCTGCGGCATACCTTCGCCAGCGTGGCCGTTTCCAACGGCGTGCCGCTCTCACATGTGCAAAAGCTGCTGACGCACAAAGACCCGACTTTGACGCAGCGCTATGCCCACCTGGAAGATCAGGCGTTGAAAAATTCGGCAAACAACGTTGGCGCTCTGCTGGAAATCACCGAAAAGCCCGAAACCTTGACGTTCGCTCACGCCGATTCTACGGCGGAATACGCCATATGCACCGATATCTGGCTTCAAGCCTCCATTGTCGGGCATCCTTTCATCGAAAAGGATTTTTGGAAGGGCAAACAGCAGGCCATGACCGAGCAATACCTGCCCGCATCCAACGTACTGCTTGCGTATGATGAAGGCGTTCCGGTCGGCTTCGCCGCGACATGCGGCAATATCCTGGCCGCGCTGTTCGTTCTGCCCTCTCGGTGGAAGAACGGAATAGGTCGGAAATTGCTGAATCACCTGTTTACGGAGCATCAGGAGTTGGAACTGGCGGTTTACCGGAAAAACCAGCGGGCCGTGGCTTTTTATACGCGCATGGGATTCAAGCCGATACGGCAGCAAGTCTGCCCGCACACGGGCGAGCAGGAAACCGTTATGCACTGGACACGCCCGTGATGCTTCCTTGTTCTCACACAGACGCACTGCCCACCACGGCGGGCATAGACAAAGTGGACAAGCTGCGTTTTCAAGATTTTCTGCAAGGTGCACTCAAGCGGAATCTTCCTGAATGGCCGGAAACGCTTACCCGCCTGCTCCAAAGCATGAATCTCGCCACGGACAGTGGTGTTTTAAATCTTGCCGGAGTGCTCTTGTTTGCCGAGCGCCCGGAGTTGGTTGCGCCGCAATGCGTGGTCAAAGGAGCCCGCTATCTCGGCAATGAAGCATATGTCGGTGGCTATACGGATAACAGAGACTTCTCCGGCCCGCTACGCAAGGTTTTCGACGACGCGCTGGCCTTCATCCTGCGGTATTTGCACAAAGTACAGGCGGGGCGCGGGGTTAACTCGCCGGGCCTGCCGGAAGTTCCCGAGAGTGTCTTTGAAGAGCTATTGACCAATGCCCTGGTGCATAGGGATTACCTGCTCAACGTACCTATCCAGATTTTTATCTTCGACAACCGCGTTGAAATTATCAGCCCCGGCCACTTGCTGAACGGCGTGACTGCCGAAAAAATCATGGAAGGTAACTCCAACATAGCCCGTAACCCTATTCTGGCGTCATATGCCGTCAAAGGGCTGTTGCCCTATCGTGGGCAGGGAGTGGGGATAAGACGAGCGCTGAAAAGCTGGCCGGATATTGCATTTGTGGACAACCGCGAAGAGCGCCTGTTCACGGCTCGGATACGGCGACCGGGCATCATGGGCGAAACGCGGGGACTGCCGGATTGACCCGCAGGTAGAGGGGTGCACATATTGTGCCCGAAAGGCTTCTCACTCTTCATTATGCAACGTATCAGGCAACGTATAGCTCGTGCTGCGTCCGCCTTCCTTACTCTGCTTGAGAATGCCGTACCCAACCAACTCGCGAATATCCCGTAACGCCGTATCCGGCGAGCACTTTGTCAGCTTGGCGTATTTGCCGCTGGTCAGCTTGCCCTCAAATCCGTCCAGCAGGCGGTTGATAACTCCGCGCTGACGTTCATTGAGTTGAAATTGATTAGCGTGTTGCCAGACGCGCGCTTTACGGAAAACAGCGCCCAGGGTTTCTTCCGCACCGTCAATGGCGCGGCCAAGGCAGCCCAGAAACCAATCCAGCCAGGGAGTAATATCCAGGCCGCCCTTTTGGGTGCGCTCCAAAACATCGTAGTAATCTTTACGCTCGCGCTCGATCCGGCCCGACATGCTGTAGAAGCGTTGTGGGCAATCATCCGCCCTCGCCAGGGCGCAATCGGCGATAGCACGGGCGATACGCCCGTTACCGTCCTCAAAGGGATGGATGGTCACAAACCAAAGATGTGCGATTCCGGCTTTAAGCACCGGGTCAAGGTCACGCGGTGTGTTGAACCAGTCCAGAAAGCGCGTCATTTCCCGGTCAAGCCGTTCCGCCGCCGGAGCCTCGAAATGAACTTTTTCGTGGCCGACATAGCCGGAGACAACTTGCATGGGGCCAGCTTCCGGCGTGCGCCACGCGCCAACAGTGATTCTGCGTGATACGCCATACCCCATAGGAAACAGGGCCGCGTGCCAGCCGAACAGACGCTCCACCGTTAACGGTTCCGCATAACGTTGCGTGGCATCCAGCATCATTTCAACGATGCCTTCCACGTTCCGATTGACGGGCGCGAGTCCGCCAATGTCGATACCGAGCCTGCGGGCCAGGGAAGAACGCACTTGGGCCATATCCAGCACTTCCCCTTCAATGGCGCTGGATTTCACCACATCAAGGGTCAGGGTTTCCAAACCGGCCTCAGCGCGGATAGAAAAGCCAAGGGCATTCATCCGCCCGAGAAGCAGGCCCTGCTTGTGACGTATGGCGGCAAGCGGACCTGCCAGCGAGTCCATATTCCAATGAAAGTCAGGCCACTCGGGGCGTTCGTGGATATAGCGCATAATCTCCGCACCTCTTGCGGCGAATATTGCAGATTTTCGCCGCAAAGGCAACATTCGACGCAAACTCTGCGGCGAATATTGGAGATAATCCCCGCATGCACAGCAGGTCAGCCTACACTGGACAGTCAGGTTACGCCTGAATATTCTTCTCAGGTAGTACAATCCTGCAAAACTATGAGGTTTCCATGAACTTGGGCGCAAGAACATTACTGTGCAATGTGGCAAGCCGACTGACGAGTTATTTTAACTGGAATTTTCCCCTCAAAGTTGAACCTGTCGGCTTGAAAAGATGGTTACTCCAAAAGAAAGAGATCCTCTGGAGTGATGCCATTGACGGCAACAAAATTTTAGAAACGTGTCCTGACTTACGGCCGGAAGACTTATCTGCACTTATTGAGCGTCAGATAAAAAACGAAAATGCGGGATTGGCGCATATTTTTGCAAGGCCGTACGTCCTGCTTGAGCGAAACAACACGGAAGGGGTGGAAAATCTATCCGTCATCGTGGCTGTTCCGGTCACAAGTACGCCACATATCATCTATCGCTTTGGAGTAAAGGAATTTGATTTTTCCAAGATTTATTTTGAGCGTGAGAATGTTCAAAAATACTTGGATGAATATCGCGCAAAAGGTGAACTTGCACCAGGAAGAATGCAATCCACAGTCAACAGAAAGTCACGGATGAACACTCAGGATTGGGAACAAACCATTGAAAACTGCACGGAATTGCTTATCGCCCTGTGCGAAGGTCGCCAAGCTCCAATAGTCAAAGACGACGCTCGTAAAAAGACTGAAGCGAACAGTAGAGCCTTTGAAGCATTCTGGAGAAAACTTCCGGATAAATACAAGGCAGGAACGAAACACGCATCAAAAGGGAAAGGGTGACGCCCCGGAACCTTTGCACATACCCAAGTGCAAAGGTGCAAAGGTAGCCGCAATATTTTCAACGAGTTACGTTGGCTCTCAGTGAACCCCACTGGGAGCCATTCTATTTCCGGCTCCTTCAACCCCAACGCAAGGAGCACACCACATGACTACCCTGCCCAAACAATCTCTCCCCTTGCTCGGCATAGACCCACGGGACAATCGCTTGGTGGATGAAAAAGAGGCCGCCAGAGTTCTCGGCCTCAGCGTCCGAACGATGCAGCAACGGCGTTACCTGGGGCAAGAGCCGTACCCCGTTCAGCTGCCTGATAGCCGAGCAATCCGGTACTGGCTTCCCTCTCTCTATGAGTACATTGGGCGTGGTTTCAAACTGTTTGGGGAGGCCGACATATGAACGAGGAAAGAAAAACCGTGACGGGCAATACTCTTCCTGCCCACGAAGAAAGCGGAGCCTCTTGGCCGGTGGCCGCACTACTGGCGCATAAGCCCCCGCAGAGTGAGGCCGTTAAATATTCCACTTTGGGGCATCCGGCACAGTCATCCGCCGGCCACACCGGGGCGGCTGCAATGCCGGAGGAAAGCTGGACGCAGATAACGCCCATTCCTTTTGACAATCAGCAGGCTCCGGCCATTCCGCGCGACAGCATTCCCGGCATCATCGGGGAGTACGCGGCGGCGGTGGCGGAATCCATCCAGGTGCCGTTTGAGGTGCCTCTGGTCAATGTCTTCGGATCTGTTGCCGCTGTTGTCCAGCGTAAATTTCAGGCGCAAATGCACATTGGATATTCGGAGCCGCTCAACATCTTCGCTCTGGCGAGCCTGCCGCCGGGGGAACGAAAAAGCGCGGCTAAGGATGCCTGCCGGTTCCCACTTTTGGATTGGGAGGAAGAGCAGCAACGCCGTGTTGTGGCGGAAATCAAACAGGCACAGGCGGAACAACAGGTACAGGAAGAGGCTGTCCGCAGTCTGCTCACTGCCGCCAAGAAATGCCAAACGGCGGAAGACAGGCGGGAACTCGCGCGACACCTGTCCGCGCTCAAAGACGAGGCTAAGCCGCTTCCTGTGCCGCCTCGCCTGCTGGCGGACGATACTACCCCGGAAGCCCTGGCCGCCCTCATGGCCCAGCATGGGCAAAAAATCGCCATGATTGAATCCGAAGGGGGCTTTTTCGACACCTTGGCCGGGCGTTACAGCAGCGGCGTTCCCAACTTGGACGCGGTACTCAAATCTTGGTCTGGCGAGGCGATACGGATTGACCGGCGACATGCGGAACCGATTCTTCTGGACAACCCGACTTTGACGCTGATCCTTTCCGCTCAGCCGGATGTCCTTGCGGGTGCGGCCCTGACACCCTCTTTCCGGGGGCGGGGTTTGTTGGGGCGCCTACTGTTTTTTATCCCGCAAAGCCGCATCGGCTCCCGCAGTATTGAAACCCATCCGCTGCCGGAAGCACTGAAACAGCGCTATAGGGCAACATTGCTTCATCTGTTGGCTCTGCCCTGGAACACAGACAGTCACGGAAACCAGATACCCTACATGCTGGCTCTTGAGCCTGAGGCAAAATCCGCTTGGTTGAATTTTGCCGCCGATGTGGAAACCTCGCTTGCCGAGGGTGGCAATCTGGCGGGTATGCGCGATTGGGGCGGCAAATTGCCGGGGCAAGTCTTGCGCCTTGCCGGGCTATGCCATGTGACGCTCCACGAATGCCCGCAGGAACATGGTATTTCCACGCAGACCATGAATGCCGTCATAACGCTCGCCGGATTGCTCATTGAACACGCGAAAGTGGCCTATGCTCTTATGGGTGTGGACGATGCCATAGAATGCGCCCGTGCCATCCTGAAATGGATACGCCAGGAAAAATTGGAGCGCTTCACCGGAAGAGCTTGCCTTGAGCGGGTCAAGGGCCGGTGGCCCAAGATGTCCTTGATTGATCCCGGTCTGACCGTGCTTGAGGAACGCGGGTACATACGTTCCGCAGACCCAAGGGACACGAAGCGCGGGCCGGGGCGACCGTCCAGAAACTTCCTTGTGAATCCGCGTGCCCACGACTGACCAGCACTACAAACAAATTCGCAATATCCGCAAAACTCGTCTTTTTGCGGATATTGCGAATTTATCTCTATGCTCGTAGCGCGTATAACCGTATGCCCGGTTACTTGCTCCCAAAGCCGAATTCCGGCTCCCGCACCTTATCAAATTTCCCGCCCAGGAAAATCTTCTCCGCAGCTTGCCGGGCATTGATGCAGTTCGGCGTATCCTTCAACTGACCAGGATTATTGCGGCACTCGGCCAGCTTGGCGTCCAGGGCGGGCTTGTTCTCCGGTTTCAAATACCATTCCACGGTTTTTGTCTCTTCGGAATTGCAACCGGACAGAGCGAAAGCCAGCGCTGTCACCATAAGTAAGAGCATTTTTTTCATGTCGTAAACTCCTTTGCTTTTCTATACGGATTTGATTTTCAGGATGTTGACGGTGCAGAGCCTATGTGTCGCCACGTTTGGCGACATCTGGCCGGAGAACCATACGCAAAGCGCGGATGAACGCCGCCCACGCCCGTAGTTTCTCCAAATCGCCGGGAAGCATGGCGTCCCCTGCTCTCTCTGCGGCCTGAAGCATGCCGGTGAGGAAGGTTTCATCGGCTATTGCCAGCCGGGCCAGGATTGCGCCTGTTTCCTCCTCGGTAATCATGCAGTTTTCCCAGCCTCGCTGCGTTCAGAAATCAAGACTCTAGACGCCCTATCAGACGACGCCTTATAGGGCGTCTAGTAAAAAATTGCAACACCCGGCAATACTTCCCGAATGGATAAGGAAAAGAATCTGTTCGGCACGTTGCTGCGTGAGGCCCGTAAGAAAAATGGGCTTTCTCAGAGGTATCTTGCTGAAAAGACAGGGCAGAATATCCGCAGTATCCAAAAAATAGAAAATGGCGAGCGCGAGCCGCGCGTTTTTCTTGCGCTCCGATTGGCGGAAGCATCTGGAATGACGCCAGGAGAGTTTTTTACCGCCCTTGCGGCAGCTATACAAAATGCCTCTGAATAACGCAGTTTTTTTATTTGCCAGATAAACAATGCGGCCCACTTGGAAAAGTGGGCCGCATTGTTTATCTGGCACTATCTATTACATTTATCCTGCAAGTACTTTTTCTTCGGGACGAATCCTTTGTGACTCGTCATATTCAAGCCATTTCGGACCATACACAAGCAGTGCTTCGTAAATATTGCTTTGGCCCAGGATGACCTCTTCAAAATATTGCTGGTCGTGGGTACGTTTCAGATAATCCAACAGTTCCGGAGCAATCGGGACGGAACGGCGGATGGCTTCCGCCCGCAGCATATCGCCGTTTTCCTCGTAAACATCCGCCGCAGCCTTGATGATGTTCCGCAGGTCGCAAAACTCTTTGTATACCACAAGGTTCTGCTGTTCTTCTTTCAATTCGGCCATCTCAAGGTGCAGCTCCGCCAGCTTGTTCAACTCTTCGGCCAACGCCATGTGCTGCTCGGCGCTATCCGCTTCAACCGCTTTGCGGATGTCTTTTTTCTTACCCATGATTTTCTCCTGATGGTTTGCGATTACCGGCTGATGCCGAGGGAGCGGCCCTGACCGCGATCAATGGATTTTTCCGGGGTGAATTCTTTGGCGGCCATGCGGACATTCTGCGCGGTACGGTCAAGGTTCTGCGCCATGCATTCGCCGGTGACTTTCTCCACGCCGAAGGCATGGGCCAGTTCACCGATGGCCTTGGTTAAATCCTGCTGACCATAACCTCGCAACGCCATAACAAGGTCTATGGCCCCTTTGCCGCGTTTGGCAGGAGGGATTTTCCAACTGGTGTCGGAAACGAGCACTTCCCGCTTGTCCGGCAAGATATACCGGTTCGGGTGCCCTTCGCCGGCGCCATATGGCCCTTTGGCCTTGAACAGCGTTTGCAGTACGCGGCCAAGTTCAAGGCCGCGGACTTGATCCAGTTGCTTTTGCATGTCGGTTTTCTCCTTGCTGAGATGTGAATTGGATTTTTTGAGCTTCAGGTTTTCCCGCTTGAGCAGGGTGTTTTCATTGTGGATGGCGGTCACAACCGGCTCCAACGCTTCCCGTTGCGCTTTGGCTCCGCTGGTGGCGGCTTGCCGGGCATACAGGGCAAGCCGTTCATCGGACATTCGCGTGATCTTGTTCGGCATTTCAGGCGCATCGAATCTGCGGGCCGGTGGTAGTTCCTGCGCGGCCTTTGTTTGGGTAATGGTGTAGTACTGGCTGACTTTCTGGTGTTCCGCGCGGGAGTTTTCAATGCCGCGCTCAATACCGATGGACGCTACGGCCTGGGCGTAGTCGGTTTGCAGGGCCGACAACGTGTGCCGGGTGCCGCCAAACAGGCTTCGGCAGTTGAGTTTTCCCCGGTCATCAAGAGGAACAAGCAAAACGTGAATGTGAGGGGTGGCTTCGTCCAGGTGGAGCCGGGCCGAGACAATGCGGCTGCCGTATTTCTCTTGGAGCCACATTGTTGTGGTCTGCGTCCAGGCTTTCAGGCGGGCGGGGTCATAGGTTCCGGCCTTCTCCGGGGCGGAAGGGCGAAAATACTGCGGGCTGGCGGAAAGCAGCATTTCGACGCCGAGCACGGCGTTCTTGCGGATGCGCTGGCTGCCGATAGCTTCTTTTATGGCGTCAACATTGCTTTTGTCCGGCAAGCCGACGAGAAGACGGTTTTGGGCCGTCCGCTGCTCATCGGCATTGGGTGTTTCGCGCTCCCGGCTGTTGTGCTTGCCGGAACCCGCGATAGCGCCCCACGTTTTGAGCTTCTGAATACGCAGCACCGCAAAGGGCATGGCTATTGAACCCCGGTAATAACGCCCGTGCCGTCACCCGCCGGAGTGGCTTCTTCCCAGGCAATGCCGCCACGCGGGCCACGCCCGATAACAAGTTCATAAACGGTGCCTTCAATGCCCGGCTCGGAAAAATCCACGTCCATGTCGCGGGGCGAATATTGCCCAATGTCCTGCCCTTTATGAAATCGAAAAGCCGGAAGGCTGAATTTGGCCTCGGTCCCAAGCTCTGTGAAAAAGCATCGCAATGCGCCATGCTTGCCCCACATCTTGAAATCCAACCGCGCAAGACATTCCCCTTCGGGAACCGAGGAGTCATAGCTGCGCGGCTCACATCCCGCGTCAAGGGCCTGTCTGAAACTGTACGCACGCATTTTCCCAACCTCCTTTTTCTGGCGTCACCACCCTGCGGAGCAGGGCGAACGGACATTTTCAGGATGAAAATGTGGAGTGAGTCCACATCTTCTCTGCCAGCCTTTAATGTATAGGATGGGTTGGAAAACGGCTAAGTACGTGATAGAAAGAGAGCGAAACCGGCGCATAACTAATATTGAGAGAATCTAATGGCTACTCTTAAACAAAAAAATCAACCCTTTTTAATTACAGCATTAGTACTAAACTGTTTATATGTTTATATTTTTATTTTGAATAATCCAATCCAATATGCCGATTTGTCTTCTTTTTTAAATGCACAAAATGCGATTGTCTCTTCAGGAATTTTTATTATATCTATTACAATAAACTCTCTTTTTTCAGGACAAAATAAAGCACGATTAGTATTTTTTAAATACAAATTTTACTTTCCTGGATGCTATGCATTCACGAAATATATTAAATCAGACTTAAGAGTAGACAAGAAAATACTTGAAGAAAATTATGGAGAATTACCAATAGACAATGAAGAACAGAATAGAGTTTGGTATAAAATGTATAAGGACGTGTCAAATAGAGGTAGTGTGTCCTTAGCGCATAAACATTACTTATTTTTCAGAGATTACTTTTTTTTAATTATTGTATTAACTATATCTGTAACAATATATTTACTAATATTTGATATGGATGTTATTATATATAAATATAAATTATTTTTTCCTATCGCGGTTTCAAGTTCAAAGTGCAACACCCAGTCCTTGGGTATTGGCGTCTTCTAAAAAAACTTCATAGGGTGTCTTAAACCCAAGGCATTTTCTAGGCCGCCAGTTCAAGCGGCACATTGCCGCTATGATCTCATCTTGCGTGACCGATGCCAAGCTTACCCCCTTGGGGAAGTATTGGCGTAGAAGGCCATTGGAGTTCTCGTTCAAGCCACGCTCCCACGAATGGTAGGGGTGCGCAAAAAATCCCTGAGCCTCGAGTGTAGCTGACACATCGGCATGGTAGCTGAACTCCTTGCCGTTATCATAGGTAATAGTCTGAACAAAGTCCTTAATGGGTGTCAAGAGTCCTTCAATGACCCGCCTTACTTCGCTGGCGCTTTTGTTGGGAGCCTTGCCAAACAGGAAAAGACGACTTTTACGCTCTGCAAGTGTCACCAAAACGGGGCCTCCTTTACTGCCTTCAACGGTATCAGCCTCCCAATCACCAAGGCGTGAGCGCTCGGCAACAATGGACGGGCGTATGTCTATGCTGATACGCCCCTTGATTTGACCTCGTCTGTCGGGTTTGCCATATCGTCGTTTGCGTTTGCGCTGGCAGCGCAAATGGCTGTGCAGCGTTCCTCCTCGTTTTTTGTCCGCCAGAATGTACTGGTAAATCCATTCATGACTGAGGGCAAAACCTTTGCGTTTGAGAACTCCAGAGATTTGCTCCGGACTGAAGTCCTGGTGCAGACACTGTTCAACATACGTCCATACCTCAAGGCCAATGCGCTTCTTCCCTTTACTGGTCTGCCTTTTCTGACTGCGCTTGTGTGCCTGCCTGTAGCGGTAGCCACGCGCCCCGGTATTTCGCGCAAGTTCGCGGCTTACAGTTGAGACGCTACGGCCTATCGCTTTGGCTATGGCCCTCAGTGACGTTCCACTTTTCACTGCCTGGCAGATGTAGTACCGTTCTTCCCTGGCAAGGTGTGCATAGCCCATACGCCCCTCAATCTTTGGTTGGATGGAGAGGCTAAAGGGCTATACCACCTTGCCTTTTCATTCAACTTTGAGGGTGTTGCACTTGCAAGTTGAATCCGCCTATAGCTATTCAGATGATATTGGCAATTATTGCTGCAAGAACACAAGGAATCGCATTCGTTAAAAATGTTATGGCAGAGTGTTCCACAAAGGAGGATATACGCAGTGAATGATTGTTACTATATTGATTGCATTGATTTGAAATCAGATTCAAGTGGCGCTGTTGCTATCCTTTATTACGATGTTTACCCAGATAAATTTATCAATTTGACTGATGGCGGATACCAATCAACAAGCGATACAGTCATTAGCCATATAGATAAATTTTATGGTGAAGACGTTGTTTTTGACAATGTCATTGTAACTCATAATGATAATGATCACGCTGGCGGCCTCAGGTCAATTTTAGAAAAATATACTGTTAAAAATTTATGGATGCTAAGACCTTGGCTCTATGCTGACGAGCTTATAGATCGTTTCTCACGATATCGGTCCATTGAAAATCTTGCAGATGCCTTGCGTGAAGCATATCCAAATTTAGCTGCGCTTGAAGACATTGCAGAAAAGAAAGGAATAAAAATTTTAGAACCATTTCAGGGTGTTCGAATTGGGAAATCAGTAGTTCTTTCCCCAACAAAAGAAAGATTCTTGGATTTAATTGTTGAGTCTGAAAAGACACCAACACCAGCACGGGAAAGCTTGTTTACTGAGTCTACATTCTTGGGTCGAGCTTTAGAAGCGGTCATTTCATTTATCAAGGCATCATGGGGAGACGAAAATTTTTCTAGCGAAGATACTACTATAGAAAATGAAATGAGCATTGTTCAGTTTATACCGTGTTCACATCATAATTATTTGCTTACTGGTGATGTGGGGCGTGCTGGCCTGAGCAATGCGCTAGACTATCTTGAAAGTTTGTACGGAAGTCTCCCTAAAATTCATCTTTTTGAAGCGCCCCATCATGGGTCAAGGCGTAATTTATCTACAGAGTTGCTTGACAGAATGTTTGGCCCTCGCCTGTCGTCAGACGAAAAACCAAAGGAAGGCGAAGAGTACTTTTGCACTATCATTCAAGCTACGGACAACGACCCAGACCATCCTCGGAAAGCTGTTGAAAGAGCATTGCACCACCGAGGGAGCAAAGTCTGTACCCCAAAAGGATGGTTTAGGCATGGGAGAAATAAACCGCCACGCGAAGGTGAGGGAATAGCTAAAGGGCGTCCCTATCCAGAAGAGCAAGAGGCATAAAAGGCACTTGTGAGTGGGGAATGGTGTGGGGAAGAATCAGAAAGGGGTTACGATGAAAATCGTAACCCCTTGATCTTTCTGGTTGCGGGAGCAGGATTTGAACCTGCGGCCTTCGGGTTATGAGCCCGACGAGCTACCGAACTGCTCCATCCCGCGATATGACGGCCTTTGCCGTAAGTGGAAGGTCTGTATACGCTCTAGCCCCCTGGGTGTCAACCGCAGGGGGCGTCTTTTTTTCCAACACCCGGCGGAGCCTTCTCCGCCGGGCGAATCCGGAATAAATCAGGGGAAAACGCCGCGCAGTTTCTTCGCGGCCACCACGCGCTTGATGGCGACCATGTAGGCAGCCATACGCATGGTCACTTTATTTTCCTGGCTGATGGCCCAGACTTCCTCGAACGCGCGCTTCATGATCTTGGCGAGGTTCTGGTTGATGTAGTCCTCGTCCCACATGAAGGCTTCCAGGTTCTGGACCCATTCGAAGTAAGAGCACACCACGCCCCCGGCGTTGGTCAGGATGTCCGGAATGACGACAACGCCCTTTTCGCTCAGAATCCGGTCGCCTTCGACCGAGGTGGGGCCGTTGGCGCCTTCCAGGATGACCGTGGCCTTGATGGAAGGGGCGTTCTTCTCGTTGATCTGGTTTTCCAGGGCGGCCGGGAAAATAACGTCCACGTCCAGAGCCCAGAATTCCTCGTTCGGGATGATCTTCAGCCCGTCTTCCTTGTACCCGGCCAGGGACTTGTTGTTTTTCTTCGCGTACTCAATGGCGGCTTCAATATCGATGCCGTTCGGGTTGTACACGGTGCCGAAGGCGTCGCTCACGGCCAGGACTTTCATGCCCTTTTCGCGCATCAGTTTCGCGCCGATGCTGCCCACGTTGCCGAAGCCCTGCACGGCCAGCTTCTTGCCCTTGGGGTCGATGCCGGCTTTTTCATAATAGCTCATCAGGGTAAGCATGGCGCCGCGGCCCGTGGCTTCCACGCGGCCGAGGGAGCCGCCCACTTCCAGCGGCTTGCCCGTGACGACGGCCGGGACGGAATAACCCTTGAACATGCTGAACGCGTCCATGATCCAGGCCATGACCTGGCCGTCGGTGTTCACGTCCGGCGCGGGGATGTCCTTTTCCGGTCCGATGATGGGAAGAATCATGGCCGCATAGCGCTTGGTCATGCGCGCCAGTTCGGTCCGGGACAGCTTCGAGGGGTCGACCTTGACGCCGCCCTTGGCGCCGCCGTAGGGGATGTTCACCACGGCGCACTTCAGGGTCATCCAGGCGGCCAGGGCTTTGGTTTCGTTCAGGTCGGCATCGGGGTGGAAACGGATACCGCCCTTGCACGGCCCGCGCGTGCTGGAGTGCTGCACGCGGTAGCCTTGAAATATTTCGGTCCGGCCGTCGTCCATCACCACGGGGATGGAGACGGTCAGCTCGCGCTCCGGCTGGGTCATCGTAATGTAGTCATTACGAGTCATGCCCAGTCTGCCGGCGGCGTCTTCCAGGACGGCCAGCATGTTTTTATACGGATCGTATGTTCCAGACATTGTAACCTCCAAGGGTTATGCGCTCTACGCAGAAAAGGTTTAATCTGGGAGATACCGTTCTATAGCACTTTTTCTCCGCAGCCCGCACTAAATAAAATTTTTTTCTCTCGTTTCCATGGTTTGAAGTTTTTTTGTTCTTTCCGATTGAAAAAAATTTTTTACCGGTATTTTTCATTTTGTATATGAAAAATAGTAATAGATCCCGTTCATGGCACGGTTTCCGCAACGCCGCTCCGAAGCATTGCCCTTCACGCGCGGCGGCCTCGCTAAACCGTCAAGGGACGGACCGGTTCCCCGGTCCGTCCCTTACGGTTGTTGACAAAGTTGATGGGATGGCCCCGCCCGAAAAAATCGGGCATGCATAGGTATACCCAAACACCTTGCAAGGAGGCCACCCCATGAAGACGATTAGCACTATCGGTCTTGATCTGGCAAAGAACATTTTTCGCGTATACGGCGTCAACGCCAATGGCAGATGCGTTGTAAGTAAAAATATCCATCGCGATTCGCTGGCTGAGTTTTTCGCCAAACTTCCCGCTTGCGTGGTTGCCATGGAGGCGTGTGGCACATCCCATTATTGGGGGAGATGTATCGCTTCCTATGGGCACACCGTTAAAATTATACACCCGCGCTATGTGGCTCCGTTCCGTATTGGTGGGAAAAACGACGCCAATGACGCTGCCGCGATCTGTGAAGCGGCACAGCGACCTCATATGCGCTTTGTGGCCCTTAAATCGCAACGCGAAGCTGATATTCAATCAATTCACCGCGTACGCCAGGGCTTGGTGAAAGAGCGTACAGCCACGGCCAACCGGATCCGCGCCTTGCTTTTGGATAATGGCATTGCCGTGAAGCAGGGAATACGCAATATTTGCTCGGCGTTGCCTGCTGTCCTCGGCGATGAAGAAAATGCCCTCTCCGGCTTGATGCGAAACCTTTTGGGAATGCAATACGAGCACTTCATACATCTGGAAAAACAGATCAAACAATCCGAAGATTCTCTAAAAAAATTGGCCGCCGACAATAATCTGTGCCAACGCTTGCGTGCCGTTCCTGGCATAGGCTTGCTGACGGCCACCTCTCTGCTTGCCTTGGAAGGGGTAGCGCGGGATTTCAAGAAAAGTCGCAGCTTTGCCGCTTTTCTTGGCCTGACGCCACGCCAGCATTCAAGTGGCGGCAAAAGCAGACTTCTGGGCATCCATAAGCGTGGTGACTGTTATCTGCGAACGCTGTTGATCCATTGCAGTCGTTCAGTGCTCCGCTCTTTCCTCGCAGGTAATCCGATTGTGAGACAGGGTAAACTTGCCGCCTGGCTTGCGGACATCGTTTCACGGCGTGGGGTGCACAAGGCGACTGTGGCTCTTGCCAACAAACTTGCCCGCATAGCTTGGTGCATGCTGACCAGAAACTCGCGATTTGAGTTTTCCCAATAAAGAAAAACTATTTTTCTTGGGTATGTGAATTTCCCCAGAGGGTGCACGAGCAGTAATTATGGAAAAAACGGTCGGACCTGCTTTCGGAGAACCTGACCAAAGAGNTCAGACCTCTGACAAACCCCCGTTTTTTTGAGCGGGGGTTTGTTTTATTGCAGCGTTTAGTTATGCGGGCACTGCGGATTTTGGAGCGGAGCAAATTCTCCAAAGATGGGAAAACAAGCGGGAAAGTGTCGTTTGGGAGCGGGAAAAGCCTGGGCCGCAAGGGCCGTTTGACCGCTCCCAGATGCGCAGGGCTATTTTCTTCATGTTCTGGCAGGCGGCGGACAAGAGGCATTGCATCTGGACCTTCGCAAGGCCTCGGAAGCGGGCGTAGCGATGCCCATGTAATTCCTTGCCGTCGGCAAAGCTCCGCTCCACTGTCTCCTTACGGCGTTTGTAGATGGCTTTGCCTTTGTCCTCGTAGCGATATTCGTTGATTATATCTTTATATTCCTGCCAGATATGGCGCGTTACTGCTTTGGTATGGTTGCGACTGGCGGTGCATTGCCCGAGAAGGGAGCAGTTGCGGCAAACGGACGGGTCCGAGACATATTCACGGTAACCGTCCCGGGTCGTTGTCCTATAGCGCAGGACTCGGTTTTGCGGGCAGAGCTGGCAGTCACAAGTCTCATCATAGACAAAATCCCTTTTGCGCAGGTAACCCGCGCGGTGTGTGGGGCGGCTGTACCCGATGACTCCATAAATATCTCTTTCCACAAGGCCTTTGCAGATATGGGGAGTGAAGTAGGCTGCATCAAGGCCTGCGGACTCGACGTTGAAACCAAAACGCTTCCGTTGGCGATCAAGGCGGGAGAGGTAGGGCTGAGAGTCATGCACATTGCCGGGGGTAACGAAACTGTCGGTTATGATGCCGCAGATTCCGTCCACGGTACGGTGATCCAGATAGAAAAAACCCTTGGGTTTGCCCTCGCGCACCATATACCCGCTGTCCGGGTCCGTGGTGCTGACCTTGATTTCCTTGGTTTCCGGAGTCTCATCGCGGGGCGGCAAAGGCTTTTTGCCATGCTTGCGGCGGTCTTCATCAATGTCCCGGTCAAGTTCCTCCACATAATCGCGTACGGATTTGAGCACCTGGGCCTTGTCATATTTTCCCTTGTTGGCACTGGCTTTCAGGTGGGTTGAATCGGTGTACAGCGTTTTGCCGTCCACCATCTTGCGCTTTATGGCCTGGAGCACAATCTCGTCAAAAATTTCCTGGTAAACCGGGCTGTCATTGAAACGCCTGCGGCGGTTTTGGCTGAAGGTGCTGGCGTGGGGGATTTTGTCGGTGAGAGTAAAGCCGAGAAACCAACGATATGCGACATTGACTTCGATTTCGCGAATCAACTGTTGCTCGCTGCGAATGCCGAACAAATACCCAATAAAAAGCATCTTGAATAGCACAACCGGATCAACTGCCGGCCTGCCGTTATCGGGACAGTATCTATCTTTGACCTTGTCATAGATGAATCTGAAGTCGATAGCCTTGTCGATTTTACGAAGAAGATGTTCTTTAGGCACGAGTTGCTCGATATATACCAGTTCCATCATGCCTTGCTGTTCGGTTTTGCGCTTTATCATGGAGATATAAAAACAAAATCCCGGCTAAAAGGCCAGGACTTTGTCAAGGGTCTGACGCCTGCAAACCAGCAGGCGTTTTTGTTTGCGTACCTACCCCCCACTGAAGTTCTTTGGAGAGGGAAGGGGGTCCGGGGGAAGGGAGGACCTTTCTTGGAAGAAAGGTCCTCCCTTCCCCCGGCGCTACTCTCGCGCAAAGCGGGTTTGCATGGCGAGGGTTTCGTCCCAGGTGACGGCGATCTGGCCGTTGGCGGCGGTGGTGGCCAGGGGGATGGCGCGCACGGCCAGGGCGTCGCGGACCTTGCGGGCCGGGAAGTTCCAGGCGTTGGCGTAGCCGCAGGCGGCGAGGGCCAGGCGCGGCGCGACATCGTCGTACAATTGAGGCGCGAAACTCCCGGCGGACCCGTGGTGCGGGAGGACGAGCACGTCGGCTTCCAGCGGGCTTTTTCGCTGCAAAAGGGCATTGATGCCTTTGCGTTCCAGATCGCCGCAGATAAGCGCGAGGGGCTTGCCGCGCCAGACGAGGCGGAGGACCAAGGCGCTGTCGTTGGACGAGAGGGCCTGCCCGTCCGGTGCCGGATGCAGCACCTGGAGGGACAGATCCGGGGCGAGGGTGATGACGTCCCCGGCCTGCCAGACCTCCGGCGTGATGCCCCGGCGGCGCAGGATGGCATCCCGGCGCCGCACGGCCAGGGTCGGCTTGGCGGCGGATTCCGGGTCCTGGCCCATATCCTGACCCAAATTCTGACCGGACGCGACGCGCCCGAGCATGAAGGCGTCCATGGGGAACAGCAGCCCCTGGAGATGGTCCGTGTCCGGGTGGGAGTTGACGATCCAGTCGAGGCGCGGGGCCTTGTTGTCCGTCAACACGGGCGAAACGACCTGGCGGCCCGTGTCAAAGAAAGGAGAGGCAAACCCGCCGCCGTCCAGGAGCAGCCTGCCGCGTGCGCCTTCGCTGCGCCATGAAACGGCTACGGACTGGCCTTGCCCCACGTCGATGAGCGTCAGTTGCACACTGTCCCGCCTGCCCGCGAGCATGGGGTAGAGAGAGGGGCCCGCGGCAAGGCCAAGCCCCAGGCAGAGCAGCAGGAGCGCGCGGCGGGAGAAGGCGCGCGCCGGGGCCACCGCCGGGAGCAGCAGCAGCAGAAGCCAGTACCCGGCGGCTGCCGGAAAAGCCGGGCGGAGCGCGACGGGAGAGACGAGGATACCGGCGGCATCCATGGCCCCGAGCAGGGAGAGCAACCCGGCGCAGGGGCCCTGGGCCAGAGAGAACAGCAGGGACGCGGCAGCGGGCAGGCCGAGAGCGGTCATGAACAGCCCGGCAAAGGCCAGGGGCATGACCCACATGCCGAGAACGGGCAGCCAGACAAGGTTCAGGGGGAACCAGAGCCCCGTGCCGGGGAAAGCGTCCAGCACGAGCGGCAAAACAGCGGCCTGCGCCGCCACGGAAACGGCCGCCATGCCGAGAACTACCGATACAAGACGGCGTAATCCGCTGCCCAGCCGTGAGCCCGCGCTTCCAGGGGCCCGGCCGCGCGGCCTGCCTGCCAGGGCGGCGAGCAGCGGCGCGGCCAGGCCGATTCCCGCGACGCTGACGGCGGAGAGCTGGAGCCGGATATCGAACAGCGCGGCGGGCGAAACCAGCACAATGAGGGCGACCGCCCAGAGCAGACCGTCGATGAGGACCTTGGGCCGGTTCATCCAGAGGAGCGCGCCCCAGAAAAGAAGCATCAGCGCGGCCCGGAGAAGGGACGGCGGCGCGCCGCCGATCCAGAGGTAACAGAGGCAGAGCGGCAGGGCGCAGAGCAGCCCGGCCTTCTGGCGCGGCAGGCGTAAAAAGAGGGAGGGGAACAGAAAACTCAGGAAGTACGCGGCGGCGTAGCCGATCCCGGCGGCGAATCCCAGGTGCATGCCGGACAAGGCCAGGGAATGGGCCAGCGTGGACCGGGCGACGAGGTCAAGGGTTTCCGGCGCCAGATACGACCGGTCGCCGAAAAGCAGCGCCGGGATGACCGCGCCCGCCTGGGAGATATCGCGCGCGTTCCCGTTTTTTCCGGCCAGGGCGGCAAGGGTGGCCTCTTGCAGCGCGCCCCGGAGCCGCCAGAGCGCGGAGGCTTCGCCCTCAAGGACGTAGGGCGGGGTTTTGCCGTTCCGGGTCCCGTCGTCCCTGCTCCAGGCTCTGAAAAACGCGCCCCGGTCACGCCAGTAGCTTTCCGTCTCCCAGACGCCGGGGTTGGCGAACCCCCGGATTTCCCGGATACGCACCGTTGCGGCCAGCCGTTGCCCCGGCCCCGCGCCCGCGATGTCCGGCGGCGGGTTTTGCCAGGTCAGGACCAGTTTGCCCGGCAATGGGGCCTCCTGCCCCGGCGTCCGGACGTTTTCCAGGAGCAGGCGGGAGCGGTTGCCCGCGAGGGCGTCGTTTTCCGCGACAATCCCCGCCAGCGGCAGGCCGGTTTCGAACGGGCCATCCGTTTCCCCGCCGCCGGATGGAACCTCGGGCGTGACGGCGGTCCTGACCCATTCGGGCACGGCCGGGGCTGCCGGGAAGGCGGGCATCCGCGCGAACGCGAAGACGAACCCGAAGCAGAAAAAGGCCGCGAACAGCGCGATTTTGCGATAGTCGGCGAAGGAGAGCGTCAACAGGGCCAGCAGCGCGCAGGCCAGCAGGCCGTGGCCGGGGAAACGGCAGGCAAGCATGCCCGCCAAGGCAGCCAGCAGGCAGACCTGGCGGAAGAGGAGCGGGCTGTATGGGGATGCGCGCCGGGGAGCGGCAGTTTCCCGGCAAGCGGCGGGTCCCCGCGAAAAGCGGAGACATGATGGCGCTTCCGGAGGCGTGAAGGTGTTTGCCACGCGCGAGGCTCCCGGCCGATGATCCGATATGAAGAATCCGAACGCTATTGCAGCATTGTCCGCATCATTTCCGCATAGGCCTCGCCGAGTTCAAGGGCTTTTTCGCGCACGGCGGCCATTTTGGCGTCCAGCTCGTCCTTGAGGCCGATATTTTTCAGGTTGATATTCCTGCCCTGTATTTCCATATCCCGGCTGTGCGTGTCGATGAAGTCCAGGAGGTCGAGAATGGCGGCAAAGGCTTCCCGCACCGAGGAAAACATGTTCGCGGACGCGGCCGCCGGTTGGGAGACGACCTTGTCATACGCCGCGTTGTACACCGGGGCGAGGTCGCCGGGCAGGGGGAGCTTGGCTTTTTCCTTGTCCGCTTTCGCGCGCAGATCCTCGACGATTTTCCGCAGGGTGTCCGCTTCCTTGGCGGCCTTTTTCAGGGAGCTTCCGGCTTTGGAAACCGCTTCCAGGTCTTCAAACGCGGTAAGGGCCAGCAGTTCACCGGCGTTTTTGCCCGTTTCCCTGGCCAGGTCTTTCTGGAAGGAGGCCAAAAGGGCGTAGTGGCCGGCATACTTGCCGAAGGATTTTTCTTCCTTGCGGGAAATTTCCGGCAGGGTAACGCCCTTGCGGGCCGTGATGTTTTCGGTCAGGAACGTTATGAAGGCGCGGCGTTCTTCCGGCTCGTTTTCCTTGGAACAGCCCGCGAAGGCCGGCAGGAAAAGCGCGAGCAGGAGCGCGGCGGCAAGAAACCGGGGGAAAACGGCAATTTTTTGCATCACGCCGCCTTATTCCGGTACCCGGCGGATGCGCGCCCCGACCTTGGTCAAGCGTTCCTCGATCCGCTCATAGCCCCGGTCCAGGTGGTAGATGCGCTGCACTTCCGTTTTGCCCGTGGCCGCAAGGCCCGCGAGCACGAGAGAGGCGGATGCGCGAAGGTCGGAAGCCATGACCGGCGCGCCGGTAAGGCGTTTGACGCCCCGCACAAAGGCCTTGCCGCCGGAAAGTTTGATGTCCGCGCCCATGCGGTTGAGTTCCGGGACGTGCATGAAGCGGTTTTCAAAAATGGTCTCTTCAACGGTGCTTGAACCGGAAGCCAGGGCCATCAGGGCCATGAGCTGGGCCTGCATGTCCGTGGGAAAGCCGGGGTGGGGCCGGGTCATGACGTCAACGCCCTGCAAATGGCCGTTGCGTTTCACGAGCACGCCGTTTTCCCGCCGTTGGAGAACCACGCCCATGTCCGTCAGTTTCGCCATGGTGGCGGTCAATTCCTCGGCGGGGCAGTCCTGCACCAGCACCTCCCCGCCGGTGATGGCCGCCGCGACAAGGAAGGTTCCGGCTTCGATCCTGTCCGGCATGACGCGGTACTGCGTGCCGGACAGGGAGGTGACGCCCTGCACGTGGATGACGTCCGTGCCGTGGCCGGTGATGTTCGCGCCGCAGGCGATGAGGAAGTTGGCGAGGTCCGTGATTTCCGGCTCGCGGGCGGCGTTGCGCAAAACCGATTCCCCCTTGGCGAGAACGGCGGCCATGAGCACGTTTTCCGTGCCGCCCACGGTGGGCATGTCAAAGGTGATGTCCGCGCCGCGCAGTTCCGCGCACCGGCCGAGAATGTAGCCGTCCTCCAGGTCGAAGACGGCGCCCATTTTTTCCATGGCTTTAAGGTGCTGGTCCACGGGCCGCGCGCCGATGGCGCAGCCGCCGGGGAGCGCGACCCTGGCCTGGCCGAGCCGGGCCAGCAGGGGGCCGAGAACCAGAACCGAGGCGCGCATGGTTTTGACAAGATCGTACGGCGCTTCCGGCACAAGGCTGCCGGGTTTGACGACGATGGAGCCGTCGTCTTTGCGCTCCGCCGGGCAGCCGAGAATATTCAGCAGTTTCGTGGTGGTGGTGATGTCCCGCAGGCGCGGCACGTTGGTGTACGTGACTTCGCCGTCCGCGAGGATGGCCGCGAAGAGAATGGGGAGCGACGCGTTTTTCGAGCCGTTGACGGGAAGTGTTCCCTTGAGGCTGACGCCGCCTTCAATAACGAGTTTTTCCATGCAAATTCCTTTATTGCCGCCGCGCCCCGGTTTTCCGGGTTCGGCTTCGCGCGCTTTTTATAACGGAAAAATCCTCAGGGATAAGTCCTTGACCAGAAGCGCGGATACGTGTAAGTCCTTTTCTCTCTTGCGGCGGATGTAGCTCAGTTGGCAGAGCACCTGGTTGTGGCCCAGGGGGTCGTGGGTTCAACCCCCATCATTCGCCCCAAACAAGCATTCCACAAAGTCCCGTGTAGTCTACAAAGGCTTGCGGGACTTCTCTTTTTCCTGTCTTGATAATCCACCATCCTCTCGCAACGCCTATAGACATATACCAAAAACCTTGGTACTTCTTTTGGTATCCCCTCAAAAGCGGGTAGCTTGAAAAACAGGATACCAAGAGCCGTATTGCTTTATCTCCCAAGGTTTTTATGCTCATCTTGGTATCTAGGTGTCTTTCCAAAAATACCAAAAAGGGACAGCAGTATGAAGCTGACAGACACCCTTTTACGGAGCCTTAAGGCTACCGGTCAAGTTCAAAAAAAGGCCGATGGCGGCGGGCTATATATCCACGTTTCCCCCTCTGGCGGAAAGCTGTGGCGAATGGCGTACAGCTTTAACGGTAAGCAGAAAACCTTGAGTTTCGGCGCATATCCCGCCGTGAGCCTCAAGGATGCCCGCCAAAAGCGGGAAGAGGCCAAAGAACAGCTTGCCAAGGGCGTTGACCCCGGTCAACAGAAGAAAGAAATCAAGGCCGCCGCCCTGGCCGTGGAGCGTGAGCAGGGAACAACCTTTGAAGCCGTGGCGCGTGAGTGGTACGCCAAAAAGAGCACAGCACTGTCCGCGGCCCATCAGAAAAAAGTCCTTTCTCGCCTTGAAAATCAGCTTTTTCCTCGCATTGGGAATATCCCCCTTTCTCAGTTGGAACCTTCTGATATCCTTGCTGCCGTGCGCTATGCCGAAGAGCGCGGTTTTATTGAAACCGCCCACCGCCTTGTGCAGCTTGCCGGGCAAGTATGCCGGTATGCGCGGCTATGCGGCTATGTAAAGTATGACGTGGCTTCCGGACTGGTGGAGGCATTGCCGCCGATTCAAAGAGGGCACTATGCGGCTATCACCGACCCGGCGGAAATAGGGCACCTGCTGCGGGCCATAGACGCCTATCCTGGCGACATAAGCATGATTTATGCCCTGCGTATCCTGCCGTATGTTTTTGTGCGCTCCGGGGAAATCAGGGCGGCGGAATGGACGGAGATTAATCTTGCCGGTGCGGAGTGGATAATCCCCGCCGTGCGCATGAAAATGAAAAGACCGCATGTGGTGCCCCTCGCCCGGCAGGTGGTCAGACTCCTGGAGGAAATAGGCAAGTACACCCGTGGCGGGCGCTATGTATTCCCCAGTTCGTTCAGCGCAAGCCGTTGCATATCCGATGTGGGGCTTTTGAACGCCCTCCGCCGCATGGGGTACGACAAGACTACCATGACGATACACGGTTTCCGGTCCATGGCCTCTACCATTTTGAACGAGCAAGGATACCGTCCTGACGTAATCGAGGCACAGCTTGCCCATGGGGACCAGGACGCAATCCGGTCAGCATACAATCGTGCTGCATATCTGGATGAGCGCCGCCGCATGATGAGTGAGTGGGCCGATTATCTGGATGAATTACGCGCCAGCGCGAATCCCTCACAACGGTGAGGGCGCACTTACCAGTTTCCTCCGGAAACTGAGCGCGCTCTGCGAGGCTTCTGGGGAATGCCTGTGGCGTAGGAATGGCGGACGTGTCTGCCTCTGGTCTTTGCGGAGGGCAAAAGCATAGCACAGTATACTTCACTTCGCGAAGGACTGTGCGAACGTTCCGCTCGACCGGGAGAAAAAACAAATTTCCCCGGATAGGTATGGAGTAATTAACCGCACCGAAAAGCCGAACCTGAACGGCCTGCCGGGGGAACTTTTTCAGGATGCCCTTTCAGGAGGCAACTGATGAAAATTCCGCATATATTTTCGTACCCCTTTGCCGGTGGGAGCCTTTTGGGCGACCTTCATCCAAGAAATGCTGTTGACGCCGCTGCAAGGCAAAAGCGACAGAAAAAACATGATATATGCGCCAAGCAATTCCTTGATGACATTTGCACCCTGAGTAGGTTGGCTCGTATGCTTGGCCAAGCTCCTTTCCAATGTTCGATTGCCAATGCCTTTGTTCCTATTGGCGAAGCATCCATTATTTCAGGGATACACCTGCAAGCGCTGATGAGTGCAGCTCAAAATGTATTCAAGCTGCAAGACACGAATTCATTCCCATTACCCCAACTTGCAGAATTGGCAGGCCGTGAAATAGTAGCATCTTTTATTTTCCCATGGCGTGAATCGTATCAATCATGTGTAAAGGCATATATTCAAGACTACATCAAGGATGAACATCA
Source organism: uncultured delta proteobacterium (assembly GCA_900079685.1). Classification (NCBI taxonomy): domain Bacteria; class Deltaproteobacteria; species uncultured delta proteobacterium. Next base: position 2,633,128 of record LT599018.1, on the reverse strand, counting down.
GAATTTTTTCTTAAAGCTATGTGCCGACTATTTTGATATGAACAGCGATGACGCCAAGCACTTTGAAGGCGCTGTTCACGTTTTAGCTGGATATTTCAGGATGCACCCGCCAGGAGCATCCTCAGCAGAAACAAACAACTTTGATACACGAAATTTTACAACACAAAAAATAGATACTCTGCCAACAGCGTCTCAGATGTCCACTACGCCAAATTCCACCGGCAGTGTTGAAGATTCCATTCGCCAGAAGCAAACCCGCCAAGCTTGTGAAACGGTCAGAACAGAAATTGAGCAAGGAAAACACGGTTTCCAGGTGAGGGACAAGTACAAAACCAATAGAGACCACTTTGGGCGCGCCGTTCAGGCTATCCTTGGCGACGTAAAATTCCACCGCGACACGGTGCGCGAGGAATGGAAAAAGGTACCCAAAGACCGTAAGCATATCGGCAGGGTGCCGGAGCAGTAGAAAAGAAGTCTGCCAAAACATCTGCAAGAAACAAAATTCAAAATCTATCTCTCCGTCTAATATTGAGTAATTGTTAATAAAAAAGTGGGCAAAATATAAAGTCGGCGAACAACAAGTCGGCGAGCGCAGACTTCATACTTTTTTGTTCATTTAAATCTGTAGTCTCCAGCATAGGCCATGTGAACCTATAGCTGGAGATTCTTTATGTCACAGGCAAATATTTCCGCCGCCACGCCGCAAGGCGTCATGCGGGCCAAAGGCGTTGCAGCCTTTTTCAACATAGGGCTCAGCACTGTTTGGAAGTGGCATGCCGAGGGGAAGCTTCCGCCCGGCATCAGAATCAGTCCACGATGCACTGTCTGGCGCCGCTCCGACCTGGAAGCTTTTCTCGAACGGCAAGCCGCCGCCAACGGGGTTGAGTAAGGCGGATGTCATGAACACAGACATTCGCCTTTCCACCGGCTTCTTCAGCCATCCCAAAATCAAAAAGCTCATGCGGAAGCTGGGAGCAGATGCTCTCCTTGCTCTCCTGAGGTTATGGCTCTGGGCTGTCCAGAACAGGCCAGACGGCGTTCTGTCAGGCATGGACAAGGACGATATTGAAATAGTCGCTGACTGGTCTGGGGAGGAAGGAGCGTTCCTTTCCGCGTTGCTTGAGCTGCGGCTTCTTGATGCGGTGGCTGACAGTTACCAACTGCACAACTGGGAAGAGCGCAACCCCTGGCAGGCAGAAGCTGAGGCCCGTGCGGACAAATCCCGCTTTGCCCGCCTCCGCCAAGTCTGTCCCGAAGAGTACCACCGCCTGAAGGATGAGGGAATAAACGCCATCTCAAAGGCGGATTACTCCCGCATGACAAACGTCAAGCGAATCCCCGGCGATGTCTCAGGGGCCGCTGGCGACCGCCCGGCGCACCCCACGGCGGTGCTCGGCGAGACCCCGACGAACGCTGGCGACCCGCTGGCCCCAGCTCCTTACCAGCCCCATTCCTCTCCTTGCCTTTCCTCTCCCTCCCCTACCTTACCGGAAGAGATAGAGACTTCACTTCGTTCAGTCTCTTTGTCCGGGCCTGACGGCCCTGACGCGCAGAGCGAGATTCACCCGGAAGAAGTTCCGGATGCCTCTCTGGAGAAGAAGCAGGCAAAAAAGAAGCCTGAATCACTGCCGGAAGATTCGGAGCCTTACCGGCTTGCCGTCTTCATGCGGGACACGCTCAAGACCAATGTGCCAACGCTCAAAGAGCCGGACTTGCAGAAGTGGGCGCGTGATTTCGACGTGGCTCTACGCAACGATGACCGCATGAAAGAAGCCCGCTTTGTAGCTCAGGTCATCAAGTGGGCCTGCTCGGACAGTTTTTGGCGGGCGAATATCCAAAGCCCCGGCAAGCTCCGGGAAAAGTTTGACCAGCTAACGGCAAAAATGGAAGCGGAAGCGGCAAAGGCCCGTACCGCGCCGCAACAAGCGGCTTGGAAGGCCCCGGCGCAGCGAAGGCTGGAAGCGAACCAGCAGGCCGGGAGAGAGGCAAAGCGCCTGCTCTTCGGCGACCAGGCAACACAGCAAGAGGTGACCCATGAAGCCTGAAGATTTTGACCGCTTTGACGCACTTATCCAGGGAGTTGCGGACTGCTACGGCCAGACGCTGACCGCCCAAGGCATCGCCATGCGATTCAAGATGCTGGAACAGTTTGAATTTCCTGAAGTAGAACGCGCCGCGCTTTCCATCATGGCGACCCGGAAATACACATCCATGCCGACCCCGGCAGACTTTCTTGAACATCTGGGTGGCGGGAGCATTGAAGACCGCGCCGAGGTGGAAGCCGGGAAGGTCTTGCAGGCCATCGGAAGGCATGGCGGGTACGCCAGCGTTGTCTTTGACGACCCCACGACTCAGGCGGTCATCGTGCAGGCCTATGGAGGCTGGGCGCAAATGTGCGCCGAGTGCGGGGTTGAAGAAAGCGAAAAATGGTTCCGCGTCAATTTCGCAAAATCGTGGGCCGCATACAAGCGCCAGGGCGTTCAGGTATTCGGGGTTTTGGCCGGGATATTCGAAATTCAGAACAGCGCCAACGGCTTTCTTGAGCACATCCCGCAACCAAAATTGGTAGGCAATCCCGAAAAGGCTCAGGCCGTGCTGGAAGCTGGGCGGCAACAAGCTCTGGAAGCAACCCAAAGGCGGGCCTTGCCTGAAGCGCAACCTGCGCCCGTTGGTTCCGCCCAAAGGGGGAGCCACGGCGCTCCGGCCTCCATCGGCGAAATATTAAGCATTGCGGGGGTGACACAATGACCACGACACACCAAAGCAGTTACGGCGGGCAGGCGGCAATGCCCGTGTTGATGGACGCTGGGATGGCCGTTTTTGAAAATGTGAACTTCGGTAGCATTCGCGTTGCCACCGGAGCCGATGGGGAACCGCTGTTTGCGGCGCGGGATGTGGCCGAGGCGCTGGGGTACTCCGAATCCAGCAATCCGGCCCGGCTTCTGGGGCACGTCCCGGAGGAATGGAAGGGGGTGAAACGGATTCACACCAGGTCCGAAAATGGTGTGGTGCAGGAAAGGGAAATGCTCTTCCTTTCCGAGCAGGGGCTGTATTTCTTCCTGGCCCGCTCCGACAAACCCGGCGCCCTGCCGTTCCAGAAATGGCTTGCCGGGGAGGTGCTCCCTTCCATCCGTCGCCACGGCTTGTACGCCACACCGCAGACCGTAGAGGCTATGCTTGCCGACCCTGACACGGCCATCACGCTTTTGCAGAACCTCAAAAAAGAACGGGAACGCCGCACGGCCCTGGAAGCACAGGCCGCTATTGACCGGCCCAAGGTGGTTTTCGCTGATGCCGTTGACGCCTCTCAGACCTCCATCCTCGTGGGCGACTTCGCCAAGATTCTGCATCAGAACGGCATCCGCATCGGCCAGAAGCGCCTTTTCGAATGGATGCGCGAACGCGGCTACCTGATGAAGTACGGCGACAGCCGCAACATGCCCACACAGCGCAGCATGGAAATGAAGTTTTTTGAAATCAAAGAGCGCACCATCAATAACCCGGACGGCTCCATCCGCATCACTAAGACGCCCAAGCTTACCGGCAAAGGGCAAATCTACTTTGTGAATCTGTTCAAGAAAGATGCTGGCCATGAGGCAGCGATATGAGCGAACCGGGCGCACACAGGGCCGGGAAAAGGCTGGCCGGTTGGGGAGATATTGAACTTCATACCGGGCTGTCTCGTAAAACCCTGCTGCGGTACGGCTACCCGGTATTCAAGGCCGGAGGCACTGTATGGGCTTTGGCGGATGACATCGACAGCCACAGGGTAAGTATTTCCCAATCGGTGAACGCGGGACAGGCAGAGGCAAAACGGAATGAGTTCATCTGAAAATACAGGAAAAAAGCAGACTGCCACTCGTTTCAAGAAGGGGCAAAGCGGCAATCCGGCAGGCAAACCCAAGGGCGCGCTGAACAAAGCCACACTTGCCGCCCAAACCCTTCTTGGCGGAGAGGTAGAGGCTTTGACCCGTAAGGCCGTGGAACTGGCCCTTGAGGGCAATATCCAGGCGCTGAAGCTCTGCCTTGAACGTCTTCTGCCTCCCTGTAAGGAACGGCCGCTGTCGGTCAAGCTGCCTGTGGTGAGGCAACTTGAAGATTTGCCCAAGCTGACCGCCGCCCTCATCAGTGCCGTGGGGAGCGGGAAGCTGACGGCCGGAGAAGCAGCCGGGCTTTCTTCCCTTGCCGCTAATCATGCCAAATCCATTGAACTGGTTGAACTTGAAAAACGGATAACCGCCCTGGAGGGCAAGACAAAGAGGTAAACGCCATGAACAGGCTTAACAGCAGGCTGGAGAAGCTTGAAAAGGCTTTGTCACCGTGTGTCCTTACATGGGAAAGCATGCTCGATGGCATCAACCGTTTGGACGTAACCTTGAAGGAAATACGCAACGCGCACCCTGATTTTTGCTTTTCAGATGAAGAAATGGCGGGCGTTTGCTCCGGCCATATCTCAATTGAAGAAATTTTGACTGGGCGATTGCTCTTTGCGGTCTGTTGCCGAAGTATGCGCTCGTTGCCTGGAACAACCCAAGCAACGACCAGAGGTTGCCACGACATCAGCGCGGCGGGGAAGGAAACCGGAAAGCACACAACTTCCTGCATGGGCTGAAAAAATTGAGGGAGTGGTACAATGACGGCACAAACTCTCGCAGCAACCCAAGACGCTCCAATGTACCGGAATATCAATGATACCCCGGTGAGCTTTAACCTCCTGCAAGAACATGCGCTTATCATAAACAATCTGCTGTCTGGCCTTCATAAGATGATGGCTACTGAACTTGCTTCCGACATGGTGCCCTTTGAAGAAGAAGGAGCTTTACGGATTTGGTTGCTTACCGTTGAAAAGCTTTCAGCAGAGGTTAATGCGATTTTTCCCGACAAGCTGGCAGACTGCGCGCCGGAGGTTCGGCTATGAGTGCACCTCATTCAGCTACCACCAAAAAGGAAATTGCAAAGGAAATTCATGCTCAGACCAGAATCATGAACAGAGTCTTGAAAAGAGCAAGAGCTGCGGGAATCAGAGTCACTCTGAAGGTTGCGGGGGCTGTGGAACCAGACGGCACTTATTGAGGTATTGGTACACATGGAGGCCATCCCTACGGCGAAGAATATGCCATTGCTGAATGGGCAACCCATGTACAAGCTGTCAGAGTAAAGGAAGAGCAATAATTTCATCGGATACTTCGTAATACCAAGCCCTTGCCATTGCGGCAGGGGCTTTTTCAACTTTAGCGGAGTTGTAACATGCAAAACCGACAAATACCCGTCATCACAGCCGACTACCTTATGAGCCTGCTTACTATGCTGGAGCAGCTAACGGCCAAGGTTGACCGGATAGCAACGATGCTGGAAAATATAGCCGTGCCTGCCGCGGCCCAGACGCCTCCGGCCCCGGCCAGGTTGGAAGTCTCGCTGTCTTTTCTTGCCGCCGCCACGGGAACGAGCAAAAGCACCCTTGAACGGCGCATCGCGGCCGACAAACTACCGAAGCCCCGGACCAATCCGGATAACGGATACCGTTTCTGGTTCCGGTCAGACCTGCCGAAGGGACTTCATCCCCAGATAGACGCGCACTATGACGCAATTAGGGCGTCAAGGTAGTTGGCCACGCTGCATGAAACCCCACGGCCCTGCCCCATAAAGCGGGGCCATTTTTATGGAAGCCAAAGGAGCCCGCGCATGCAATCCCTTCTGACCAAAGAACAGGTCGCTGAGTATCTGGCCATCAAGACGCCGGAGGCCGCTGAAAAACTTCTGAGCCGGCTCGGAGTCCCCAAGCTCGACTTCTCCATCATCGGAGGCAAGGGCATCAGGTATCGCCTAGCAGACATTGAGCAGGCACTTGCCAGGGTAGAAGTCAGGCCTGCCCCAGCGCGCCGCCACCGCCGCCGCAAGCCCGCGCCTAATATTTTCGACCTGCCCATTAAAGAGCAGGTGGCCATTCTCACCGGCAAGGCATCCAAAGGAGAGCCGCGATAAACAGTTTCTGCCATGGCTTCACACCTCTTTGGTGCGCTCCCTCCCATCCTGCCCTGCGGGGCTGCTTATTCACCCCCTGGCGGGTGTTCAACGCAAAGGCCGGGTCGCCTTTTCCTTCCAGGGGTCGAGGGGACGGAGCCACCCGCCAGCGCCCGGCAGTGGGTGTACCCACAACGGGTAGGCTGGCTCTCTCCGATAGCGGTCATGCGCACGGAGGCACAGTCGCCCAAAAAAGCCCATGAGCACGCGGCGTGGCTGTTAGTTAAAGTTAGTGTGCGAGATGTGGTTGCTGAAGCCCAAGGCCCATGCCTGTTGAAGAATGCTGAATTCCAAATGCTTGCGGTTCTGCTCGGCGTTGAGCGGAGCAAGCCTTTCTGAGTCATAGTGAACACCGTTGACTTGAGCGAGACCATGTTTCATATTGCCCGAATGAAAGACTCCATTGCCGTTTTTGAGGAAAAGCACATCCGCCGGGTGTACGACGAGAAGACCGAGACCTGGTTTTTCTCTGTGGTTGACATTATTCAGGTACTCACGGAGCAACCGGATTTTCAGACCGCCCGCAAGTATTGGAATAAGCTGAAGGAGCGTCTCAAAAAAGAAGGAAGCGAGTTGGTGACAAATTGTCACCGACTGAAGCTAACAGCTCAGGATGGTAAGAAATACCTCACAGACGTTGCCAGCGCTGAAACGCTTCTCCGGCTCGTTCAGTCCGTGCCGAGTCCCAAGGCCGAACCAATCAAGCTCTGGCTGGCCAAGGTGGGATACGAGCGTATTCAGGAAATGGCGGACCCGGAAATAGCCTTGAATCGCTCACGCCAACTTTGGCAGCAGCACGGCCGCTCGAAGAAATGGATAGAGCAACGTATGCTGGGCCAGGAAACCCGGAACAAGCTCACTGACTACTGGAAAGACCACGAGGTCAAAGAGGGGCAGGAATACGCCATTCTGACCAACATCATTCATCAGGAATGGTCTGGCGTAAGCGTGAAGCGGCACAAAGACATGAAGGGGCTGAAAACCCAGAACCTGCGTGACCACATGACCGAGGCGGAATTGATTTTCACCGCCCTGGCGGAACTCTCCACCCGGCAGATAGCCGAGAGCATGAACGCCACAGGGCTTGAAGAAAACGCGGTGGCCGGAAAGACCGGCGGCGGCATCGCCCGCCAGGCTCGCAAGGAGTTGGAAGAAAAGACGGGGCAAAAAGTGGTCACCGGCAGTAGTCATATTCTTCCGCCTGCCGGAGATGAGCAGGCTAAAAAATAACGTGACCCCGCTTGTGGGGCAGCGTTATTTTTTTTTGGTATTATCCTTGGTATCGATAGAACAGCGCTTTATTTAAAATATATTATCACAACATGTTATACAACAAGTTCGCGTCCCATCATTGCCCCAGCAAGACTTTTATGCCCCGTGCCACACGGGGCTTTTTTATTGCCGCGCCGTCCGCCACACAGGCCCGGCGCTTTTTTGTCTTTTTGCCCTGCGGGGCCGGAAAAGTCCAGAAACTTGCGAGCCGGACGGCGTCAGGCTTTCTCCCTTTTTTCCCACAACGCTTTTTTGGCGATGCGGAACGTCATGGCGCTTTCCTCCAGACGCAGGACCGCCGCCGCCGCGAAATACGCCGCCACGCCGAGCGGCACGGTGGCCGCCTTGCCGATGTTCGAGTGGAAAAAGCCCGCCGACACAATGACGCAAGCGGCCATGACGCCGCAGGCGGCCAGGGTTTTCAGGGGCCAGGCGAGGCCGGGCAGCGGGTGGTATCCGGATTTTACGAGGGCGCGGATGAGAATGGCCGCATTGGTCCAGGCCGCGAGCGACACGGCAAGGGCCGGGCCCCAGGCCGCGCCCGTAACAAGCAGCGCCGCGCCGAAGCCGCTTGTTGCAATAATCCCCGCAAGCGCCGCCCGCATGGGGGTTTTGGTATCGTCCAGCGCGCCGAGCCCCGCCAGAAGGGGCCGGATAAGCGCCAGGGCGGGCAGGCCCACGATATAGGCCAGCAGCGCGTTGCTTGTCCGCAGCAGGGCTTCGCTATCGAACTCGCCGTACCCGAAAATGACGGACGTCAGGGGAACGGCAAGGCAGGCCGTGCCGACCGCCGCGGGCAAAGCGAAAAAGAGCGTGACCCGGTTCGATTTGACCAGGCGTTCCGCGAACAGGGCCCTGTTGGCGGCAAGCAGGTCCTGCCGGGGATCACCGGCCCTGCCCCTGAAGGTGGACGCTATTTTTGAAAGGTCGGACAAGGCCGCCAGCCCCATGGACGCGCCGATGATGCCGAGCGGGAACCCGATGAGCCGTTCCGCGAAATACAGGGCGCTGATGCTGCCTTCCGCCAGGAAGGAGGCCAGGAGCGTGGCCAGGAGCAGGTTCACCTGATGGCCGCCCACCCCGAGGATGGATGGCGGCAGCGCCCGCAGCGCCCGCGTGAAGACAGGGTCTTTGAAGGATACCGGCCCGCGTGGGGAAAAACCCAGGCGGCGGAGGAAAAGGGTCTGGTACCCCCACTGCACCATGCCGGCGGCGATGATTCCGATGCAGAGCACGTACGGCGCGCGCTCGTCCCCGGCGCCGAAGAGAACGAACGCCAGCCCCACGGACAGGATGACCACGATGTTGAAGACCGCCGAGGCATAGGCCGGCGGGTTGAACTGCCCTTCCGCCATGAGCGCCGCCGAGTTGACGGCCGCGCCGGAAACCAGCGGCAGGGAGAGAAGGCAGAGCGCCATGAAGCCGGAAGCCATGGCCAGCACGTCCGGCATGTTGTGGAACCCCGGCGCGAGAATAATGGCGACGTGCTCTGAAAAAACCGCGCCCATAAAAACGAGGAAGCCGAAGATCGCGAAAAGGGAGAGCGTCATGGACCGGACGAAAGTCCAGGCCCGTTCGGGGTCCAGGTCTTTCAGCGTGCGGTAGGCGGGCACGAGGCTGTAGGCGAAGGCGCCGTCCGCCAGGAGCGAGCGCGCGAAATTGGGCAGCCGGAAGGCGAGAAGAAGAGCGTCGGCCATCCAGCCGCCGCCGAGAAGGGCGGCAATGGCCGCATCCCGGGCGAAGCCGAGAATGCGCGATGCCAACGTGCCTTGGCCGAGGGCCAGGGCATTGTCCGTGGGAGAACGATCGGGAGGCGTCACAAATCAACCTGTCGGATTACTAACACACGCATACTGCACAAAAACACGCTGCTCCTTGCGCGGGCCTTTGCCCGCATGCCGCCATCCTTGTCCCAATACTCGGAATAACTATCATGGACTTTATGGGATTGGAAGGCCCGGTAAAATCTGGTACAGGAGGGCCATGAAACTACTATCCTGGAACGTCAACGGCTTTCGGGCCGTGACCGGCAAGCCCGGCTGGAACTCCTTTTGCGCGTGCGATGCCGACATTATCGGCCTGCAGGAAACCAAAGCCCACGAAACCCAGATCGCGGACGATCTTCGCGCGCGGGAAGGCATGCACGCGGCGTGGCTCTCGTCCACGGTCAAGAAGGGGTATTCCGGGGTGGCCGTTTTTTCCCGTCCGAAGCCCCTGGCCGTGACCCTGGATCTGCCCGACCCCGCCTGGCAGGGGGAAGGGCGGCTCATCCATATGGAATTCGACGCCTTCCATTACTGCAATGTGTATTTTCCCAACGGCCAGTCCGGGGAAGAGCGGCTCGCCTACAAGCTCGGCTATTACGACGCCTTCCTCGACTACGCGCAAACGCTGCGCAAAACAAAACCCGTCGTCGTGTGCGGCGACTTCAACACCGCGCACCGCCCCATCGACCTGGCCCGGCCCAAAGCCAATGAGGAAACCTCCGGCTTTCTGCCCATCGAGCGGGCCTGGCTGGACACGTTCGTGGCCCACGGCTATGTGGACACGTTCCGCCACGTCCACGGCGACGTTCCGGATCACTACTCGTGGTGGTCATACCGGTTCAAGGCCCGGGAGAAAAACGTGGGGTGGAGGATCGACTATTTTTTCGTTTCCGAGGAACTCAGGGGAGCCGTGAAAAACGCCTGGATCGAAACGGACATTATGGGGTCGGATCACTGCCCAGTGGGGCTGGAATTGGCGTTGTAGAAAAAGCACGCGCGGGGCGGGCCTGTTGCCCGGCCCTGTCAGCCGTCTTTTTTCCGCGCGAAAACCTGCTCCAGAACTTCTTCGCCCCATTGCGTCCCGGCGTATTCCTGTTCCAGAACGAACCCGAACGATTCATACAGTTTTCTGGCGGCAAGCAGGGTGCTGAACGTCCAGAGCCTGGTTGCCGCAAAGCCGGAGCGGTCGCAAAACGCGACGGCTTCGGCCAGCAGCGCGCGGCCTATCCCCCGACCGCGAAACCCGTCATCCAGAATAAACCAGCGCAAGTGGGCCGTGTTGTCGCCCAGGTCCTCGCCGTCAATGGCGACGGAACCCACGATGCGGTTTCCGTCCAGGGCCGTCCAGAGGGCGTTGCGCGGGTTGGCCAGCCTGGTTGTGAATTCTGCGAGTCCGGCGGCTACCTTGCCTTCGAAAAAATGGCCGAAACCGGCATGGGCGCTGTAAAAGACGGCGTGCATCTCGGCAATGCGGCCGATGGCGCCGGGCCGGTATCCTTGCGCTATGGTTATTGTCGGTGTTCGCATGGCTTTTCCTTAATTTCCCGGAGGGGGTTTTGCTCCGCGAAGGCCCGCGCGTTTGCGCGAGGAACGGTTACACGGATGGGCCGGGTTCGGGCGTTTCCCGGCAGGCGGCCGTCCCGGCCTCCGGAGCGGCAAGGGGTATCGCGGCCAGGCGGGTTTTCAGGGCCGTCTCGACGAGTTCCTGGGGCAGGCTGGTCAATCTCCCGGCTTCCCGGTAGAGGGAGGCATACATTTCCCTGCTCTCGGCGTCCGGAGGGGGGGCCAGGGAGCCGGCCATGGACGTCACCTCCGGGATGACTTCGGCCAGACGGCGGAAGGTGGCCAGGCCAAACCCCGCCCCGTCGCAAAGATTGAAGGCCCTGATGTCTCTGACGTCCGCGGGCTTGCGGTTGCCGGATTCCGAGTAACGGTTGATAACGGCCGCCAGCAGGGCGTTTGCCTGCGTTTTGGACGGCAGGCTCGGGTCCGGGCGTCTGGGCGGGAAAAAATCTTCATACAAATCGCCGCAGGCCCGGATGAACAGCGGCGGCATGTCGCACCGTTCCGCGTACCGGCGGATGCCGCCGCCGAGTATGGCCGCGGCCGTCTGGGCCTCGAGGAGATTGGCCTTGCCTTGCAGGACCCTGGCGATACAGTTCGTCGCGGGGTGCGTCTTTTTTTTCCGCGTAATGCTGTGCAGGGCCGCCCCGATAATCATAATGGCGCTTGCGACAAGAAAGAATTCCATTTCGGTCATGGCGCGTTTCCTTTGAGTCCCTAAGGATTCTGGCAGCGGGGACAGAAGACGGTGGTCCGTGTTGCGATAACCGTTTTTTGCAGCTTCGAGCCGCAGACCAGGCAGGCCTGGTTCGCCCTTCCGTATACGCGGAAGCTGTTCTGGAACGCCCCGGCGTCGCCGTTGGCGTCGCGGTAGTCCCGGATGGAACTGCCGCATTCTTTGATCGATTCGTTCAAAACATCCTGCACGGTATGCAAAAGCGCCGCGCGTTGCGCTTCCGAAAGGCGGTTGCCCGGCGTTGCCGGGTGGATGCCGCTACGGAAGCAGGCTTCGTCCGCATAGATGTTGCCGATGCCCGCGATGACCGTCTGGTCCAGCAGCAGGGACTTGATGCTCCCTTTCCGGCTGCCGAGAGCCCGGGAAAAGTCCTCCGGCGCAAGGGTCAGGGGTTCCGGGCCCAGCGCCGTCCAGAAGGGCCAGGAGGCGAGATCCTCCGGCCGCATGAGGCGGCAGTACCCGAAGGTGCGCATGTCGTCGAAAAACAGGCGGGCGGCCGGGCCCGTGTGGTCGGGGGAAGTCCGGTCCGGCGCGAGCTCAAAGACCAGGCGGGTGTGTTTGTCCGGTTCCGTCGCCGCGCCGTGCACGAACAGCTTGCCTGTCATTTTCAGGTGGAAGGCCAGAAGGTGGGTGGGAACGGGCGATTCCCCGGCGGCAAGGTCCAGGAGCAGGAGTTTGGCGCGGCGGCGCACGGCGTGAATCCTGGCGGGCACAACGATGGGCAGCAGCGGTTCTCCGGCGGCCATGCTTTTGGGCAGCAGGATGCGAACCGCGCTTATGACGCGGTTTTCCACCTGCGGGCGGAGCGTTCGGGCTATTGTTTCAACTTCCGGCAGTTCAGGCATGGCGTGCGTTCTCAAGTCCGGTGTATGCGGAGCGAGGCTGATGCGGCACGTTGCACGGCGCCCCCTTCGGGCGCCGCGTCGTTGCATGCGGACGGGTGCGCTGCTTCGCCGGGCAGTTCCCGCCTTCCGCATGGAAATATTTTTTCAGGCCCCGAAGGACCCTGGGCCGCCCCCGGCAGAGAGCAGGGGGCGCGGGGGCCGGGGCCCCCGCTTTCGTGCAATGGCTATGCCCCTTGGGGCTCAATCCCAAACGCGCTTGTCTTCGATGAGACGGATCTGCGGCGGGAGGGAACCGGGCTCCAGGATTTTCAGTTCCGGCCGCAGTTTGATGCGTTCGCGGAACTGGTGCAGCAGGTCTTCCTCGCGTTTGAAGTTGCTGGTTTCGATGTACAGGGTCATTTCGTCGATGCCGCCGGGGTTGGTGACCTCGATCTGCCAGCGCTTGATTTCCTCAAAGCGGGCGATGACCTGTTCCACCTGGTGCGGGTAAACGAACATGCCCTTGATGCGGGCGGTGGTGTCCACCCGGCCCACGATGTTGCCCAGCCTCGGGCTGGTGCGGCCGCAGGCGCAGGGCGCGCGGTCGATGTAGGAAAGGTCGCCGGTGGCGAGGCGGATGAGGGGGTAGGTCTTGTTGAAGGCCGTAACCACCACTTCGCCCACTTCGCCGTCTTTGAGCGGGATGCCCGTATCCGGATGGCAGATTTCCACGTAGGCGCGGTTGGCGATATGCAACCCGTTCTTGTGGAAGCATTCGTAGCCGATGCAGCCCACGTCCGCCGTGCCGTACCCCTGGCGCATGATGAGGTCGAATTTCTTTTCGAGCTGGTTGCGCATCTTTTCCGAGAATTTTTCGCCGGTCACAAAGGCCACTTCCAGGAACAGGTCCTTGCGCAGGTTAAGGCCCTTTTCCTCGCCTTTCTGGGCCAGGTGCAACAGGTAGCTCGGCGTGCCCACGTATCCGGAAACGCGGAGTTTCTGCATGATTTCGATCTGGGTGGTGGCGTTGCCCGGTCCTGCCGGGACCACGGCGCAACCCAGGTTGCGCAGCGGTTCCTCGAACATGAGGCCCGCCGGGGCCAGGTGATAGTTGAACGTCACCTGGGCCACGTCGCCGGGGCGGAACCCGATGGAATAAAAGGCTTCCGTGTATCCCCAGTAATCGTCCGCCCGGTCTTCGGGGTCGAAAATGGGGCCGGGGGAAAGGAACACGCGTTTGAGCTCGCCGAGGTCCTTGGTCAACAAGCCGCCGAGACGCGGCCCCATGGATTGCAGGAAGATGAGTTCCTTTTTCTTCAGAATGGGAATGTGTTTGAGGTCCGAAAGGGTTTTCAGCTTGTCCACGTTGAACTGGGCGCGGTCAAAGCGCTTTTTCACGTCTTCCGAGTAGCGGTAGGCGTAGCTCAGAAGTTCCTTCAGCTGAATGAGGTAGTATTGCTTGCGCTCACCCTCGTCCAGCACTTCGCGGCGGCTGTAAATACCCTCTGTGCGGTCCTTGCGTGTCATATGGCTCTCCTGTGGAGGAATTTGTGAAAAGGAAGGGAATTTTCAGCGTGTATACCGGGTGTGATTGCAGATTGCAAGAAAAAAGAAAAATATATTGTTATTTCAATATGTTGCGTGAGTAAAAATCTCTAGAGTTTTCGAGATGAATCAACGGTTCCGGTAAAACCCTTGGGAACAGGGCAAAACAAAGCGGGGGCATGCCCCCGCTGAGGTTGTTGACAAAGTCCTCTTTGACAACAACCCGCCACGGAGGCGTAGGCGGCATTCATTGCCGCCGTTAAGCGCCGGAGTGGGCGTGCCTTCACAAACCTCGGCTTTGCGGGGTTTGTCATCAGTCTGAAGGGACGGACCGGTTCCCCGGTCCGTCCCTTACGGTTGCTCGCTTGCGGAGGGCTACGCCCGCCCGGTGAGCCCCAGCCCGCCGGGAACGTGCATGGTGAGCTGCGGGAACGGTATTTCGATGCCGTTTTCCGCGAATATCTTTTCAATGCCGAAACGCAGGTCTGAAAGCGTGCCCACGGCGTGGGCGAAATCCACAAACACATTCATGCTGAAATCCAGTGAACTGGCCCCGAAGTTAGTGAAAAAAACAGCCGGGGCCGGGTGTTTGAAGACGCGCTCGTGCTTTTCCGCCACTTCCAGCAGCAGTCTGGCGACCAGGGCGGTATCCGAGCCGTACGCGACCCCCACGGTGACGGTCCGGCGCACCATGCCCTTGCCCTTGTTGCGCGTCAGGTTGCTGAATTGTCCGGCCATGAGCGTGGAGTTGGGCAGATACACCAGGGCGCGTTCCGGGGTTTCCACCACCGTGGACTTGATGCTGATTTCCTTGACCGTGCCGGAAACGCCGCCCGATTCAATAAAATCGCCTACCAGGATGGTGCGCCCGAAAATAAGCATCAGGCCGCTTATCAAGTTGTTGAAAATATTCTGCATGCCGAAGCCGATGCCCACGCTCAGACCGCCGGCCACAACAGCCAGGCTGGTGAAGTCAAGGCCGAGCACGCTGAGCGACATCAGCCCGAACACCGCCCAGATGGCGTACACCAGCAGATTGCGCAGGGGCGGGATAACGCCCCGCTCGATATGCGGGATTTTGTTCGGCAGATGCTCCATGCTGGTTTTGCCGAGGCTTGCCAGGGAACGGAACAGAAAAAAGAGGATGAGGATGAGGAGCCCTTTGGAAAAATCCAGCGAGGCGCCGCCCACCTCGTACCCCATGGAGAAGAACCGCATCAGCATGTAGCGCGCGCCGGGCACGGCCCAGAGCCAGGGCAGGGCGCACAGGAGCGCCAGCATCCAGGCGGCGGGGATGCTCAGGGCCTGGGCCAGGGAGTTGAGCAGCGGGCTTTTCTCGCTGGAGCACACCCGGTCGGCCAGAATGTGCAGAAGCGCCATCAGGGCGCTGCCCATGGTCACGATGTTGACAAGGGCGAAAAGCAGCATGAACAGGAGAATGGCCATGCGGCTGTACCCGGCCAGGCTGACCAGGAGCGAGGCCAGAGCGAAATAGAAGGCGCTGTTGTAAGAAAAACGCTCGAGCAACGGCAGGCCTTCCCTGTCCAGGGCGCGGCGGTGGGTTATGTTGAAGACCAGGAACAGCAGCATGGTCAGTCCCCAGACCACGCCCAGCACCCTGGTGGGCAGGTCCGAGAAAAGCATCAGCACGCCGACGGCCGCGGGGATGTAAATACGGTTGAGCGGCGAGGCCTTATTTTCAAGGCTGGGTACCGCTGCTTTACGCAGCCGCCAGCTCACGGTCGCCACCCCGATGATGAGCAACAGCGAGCCGAGCAGCATGAAGCCGAAATAAAACCCGCCGGACTGGTTGGCCGAGGCCAGAATCACGGACAGGCCCAGACCGCAGAGAACCCAGGGGCGGCCCAGGGCCGTGTTCACGGCTCTGTTCCAGCGTCCGGGCAAGGCGCGCGCGCCGCGCCCGGCCAGATAGCCCAACAGGCCGAAAATCAGCACGCCGAGGAAAAACCGCTTGCCGGACTCAAACCATCCTGATCCGTTCTGCGGGTAAGCAAAACTCAGACGGGACTCCAGGGAAGCCGCCCAGGAAAGCAGCACGGCCGGGGTGGCGGCCAACGCGTCCAGGTTGTTGGCCGAGGGGGTCAGATAGTATTGTTCCCAGGTGCCGACCAAGCTTTCCTCAATACCGGCCACTGCCCTTTCAACCCTGGTCTGCATGGAGCGGACCGGGGTCAGGATGGCGGAAAGCCTTGTGGACGCGCCTTTCAGGTTGCGCTCCGCTTCAGCCAGCTTGCTCTGATACAGCCCCAGAGCCTTGGCTTCCGCCGTGTCCAGCGAGGCCGTGCCGCCAAGCCCGGTTTCCGCGCCGGCCTGGCTGTCCTCTTTGGCGATAGCCGCCATATCCGCGCGCAAGGCCCCCACTTCCTCCAGGCGGCGGCCCATGGTCGCGGCGATGTTTTCCAGGGGCTCGGCGCTCTGTGCCAGGCGCTCGTGCAGCACGTGCATCTGCTGCACCAGGGTAAGCTGCTCGGCCGGGTGCTCGCGCGACGCCTGCAACAAACCGGAAAGCCTGGTGTACTGGGTTCTGGCGTCCATCACCGTTTTGGACAAGGGAGCGGCCAGCGCTTCGGCGTTCCGGCGCAATTCCTCTATTTCCCGGATCAGGGCGCTCATGTCTTCGGCCCGGCTGCCCCATATGGATGAAAGACCGTCACCCACCCCGGCGGGTTCGGCCGCCAGGGCCGGGCCGTTGACGGGAGCCAGGGCCAAGGCGCACCAGCAGAGCGCCGCCAGCAGGACACGCTGCAATAACAATCCGGAACATGTGCCTGTACGCATCATGATAGTACCTCGGTGGAGACGTTATATCCCGGGATGCCGTCCGGTTTCCCCATGGTTACCAGCGGCCGGAATCGAGCGGATGCTACTGCCAATCAACCCGGATTGCCAGTAAATATTCTTTTAAAAAACTCTATAATTTCAGCCGGCTCAATGGCGGACAAGCGAATTGTGAGAACGCCATGCGCCGATGCAAAAGAGCTGCCCGAAAGCAGCTCTTTTGCAGATAAGGGGATTGGCGGAAAAGGCCCTTCTCCCACCGTTACCTGTTTGCCAGATACTTCCCGAGGCGGTGCATGGCTTCCTCGATATTTTCCACGGAGTTGGCGTAGGAGAAGCGCAAATACCCTTCCGCGCCGGGGCCGAAGTCAATGCCTGGAGCCACGCCCACCCCGGCTTTTTCCAGGATGTCGAAGGCCAGCGCCAGGCTGTCGTTGCTGAGGTGCCGCGCGTTGGCGAGCACGTAGAACGCCCCGACGGGGTCGGACTTGACCGTCAGGCCGAGCGAGCGCAGGCCCGCCAGCAGCACCTTGCGGCGGCGGTCGTATTCAAGCCGCATGCGCTCCACGTCCGGCCCGGCCTGTTCCAGCGCCGCGATGCCTCCCCATTGGGCCATGGAGTTGGCGCAGATCATGAAGTTCTGCTGCAACTTCTGCACGGTATGCACGAGGTTTTCCGGGATGACCATCCAGCCCAGACGCCAGCCGGTCATGGCGTAGCGCTTGGAAAAGCCGTCCAGGGCGCAGGCGTCGTCGGAAAACTCGAGCACGCTGGCCGCCCTGCCTTCATAGACAAGGCCGTGGTAAATTTCGTCGGAAACGATCATCGGCCCCATGCCGCAGAGCGCCCTGAACTCGTCGGGCGCGATGATGGTGCCGCCGGGGTTGGAGGGGGAGTTGACCAGGATGGCCTTGGTATCCGGCGCCAGTTTGGCGCGGACGTCCTCCACGTTCAGCTGGAAGCCGTCTTCCTCCAGGGTCGGCACGCTGATGACGTTCCCGCCCGCGTGCAGGACGAAGTTCGCGTAGCAGGCGTAGGTCGGGTCCGCCATGACCGCGCTGCCGCCGTGGTCGAAAAGGACCGCGAAAAGCAGCAGCATGGCCGCCGAGGTGCCGTTGGTCACGATGATCCGTTCCGGGGAGACCGTTACGCCGTATTCGCGCTCGTAATAGGCGGCCAGGGCTTCCCGCAGGGGGAGAATGCCCATGCTGTGCGTATAGCCCGTCTGGCCGTCGCGCATGGCCTTGGCGGCCGCGTCCATGATGCATTCCGGGGTGGTGAAGTCCGGCTGGCCGATCTCCAGGTGGATGATGTGCTTCCCGGCTTTTTCCAGTTTCTGGGCCTTTTCCAGAACATCCATGACGATAAACGAGGTAATGGCGTCGCAAACAGGCTGTTTCATGACTGTCCTTTGTAGCAACGGGGGCTGCCCGCCCCCGTACCCCCGGGCAGGGGGTGACCCCCTGCACCCCAGCGAGGGGCATGGTTAATAAAATCGGTGGAATACATATATCTCTCCCCCACTGAAGTTTTTTGAAGGGGGAAGGGGCGCGGGGAAGGGGGAAACTTTTTTCCAAAAAAGTTTCCCCCTTCCCCGCATTCTTTTACGCAACTTGCTGGATGCCGTCCAGCCGCCAGGACTCGGTTGAGCCGGAAGGCCGGATGAAATGCCACAACTCGCGGACCTGGCTGGGAACCTGGGCATCCGGGTTCTCCCGCAGCAGAACATCGAAATACACGGTGGCCACGTCCACGTCACCGTCCCGCTCGGCGGAAACGAGCGAGGCGTTCACCAGCATGATCTCGGTGGTGGAGGGGGTGGGGTCGGCCTCGGCCTGGGCCCTGACTTCGCTGACGATGGCCTGGGTGGCGAAGGTGGCGATATCGTCCACGTCGCGCTTGTCCCAGGAATCCTGCAAGCGGGCATACACCATTTTGGCACCGCGCAGGAAATCCTCCTGGTCAAACCCGGCAAGCCGGATATCCGGGCCGCCGGATGACGGGCCGGGCTGTTCCGCCGAACCGCCGCCCGGGCTGCCCTGCATGCCCTGCCAGGGGTCGGGACGCGGGGTGAAATCCCCCGCCGCGCGGGCGTTGCCCGCGCCTTCCCCGGCGGCCCGGCGGCTCATGAACAGCTTGATGAGCTTCAACGCCAGGAACGCCGCCAGGGCGACCAGCACCATATCCATGATGCCGAACCCGGCATGGGGACCGCCGAACAAGAGAGCCCCGAGCAGAGACCCGGCCAGAAGGCCGCCCATCATGCCGCGGAACCCGGAGCCCATGCCGGGCCGGGCCGCCGTGGCCGCGGGGTTGGCCGGGTTCTGGGTCTGGCGGTTGGCATACGCGCCCTGCTGTTGCGAACCGCTCGGGGCGGGCGCGCTGCGCGAATACGACGGCTTGCTCCCAAAAGACTTCCCGCCGCCGAACCGGGCGGCGTCGGCATCAAGAGCGGCAACGTGCAGGCAAAAAAGAGCGGCGGCCAAAACAAGGCACGCCATGCTGACAAGACGTTTCGTCACAAAACCTCCGTCATGGCAAAGCCATGGCTGTAGACACAGTACCTGGGCAATAGTATGGGCATCAGCAGCGAAACGCAAGCCTCCACGCCGTTTTTCCCGCGAGCCGGGCTTCCCGGTGCGTTAGTGTTTTCACGATTTCTATATTTTATCTAGAAAAATTCACAAAAATATAAAAATATTTATCCGCTATTCCAACGTATTACCGGCCCTGATCGGCTAAAAAGCCCGTCCCCCAGCCCTTCTGGAGAAGCCGCCAATCATTGACAGGGGCTCGTTTCGTCTGCCAGTATGCGCCATATGGAGCGCCTTAGACATTGACCAGGCTTAATAGGGAATCCCGTTAAAAGCGGGAGCGGACCCGCCGCCGTAAGCCGATACCCGCCGCATTCCCGGACCGTAGCAACGGCCCGAAAGTCACTGGGGACCACCCCGGGAAGACGGAAACGCGGTCGGCAAGCCGGAAGACCTGCTCCATACAGTCAGACAGGAGTGGACCGCCGACACGGGGCCTTTGCCGCGCGGCCCGCCATGAGGACGAACGTCCCTTTCCGCGCCGGATTTGCGTCCGGGGCGGTGTATTCCTTTATTATCGCCCCATTTTCATATGGAGAACGGCATGCATTTTACGTCTGTTTCCAAACGCAACGGCGACATCGTCCCTTTTAACGCGGGCAAGATCACGGCGGCCATAGCCAAAGCCGGCGCGGCCACCGGGGAATTTGACGAGCGCGAGGCACGGCGGCTGACCATCCGGGCGCTCGCCTATGCCCGCGACATGGGCCTCATGGACCCGCCCGCCGTGGAGGAGTTGCAGGATATCGTCGAGGCGGTGCTTCTTGACTCGCCCTTCCGCAAAACCGCGAAAGCGTACATCCTGTACCGCGACCAGCGCTCCCAAATGCGCAACCTCGCCTCCAAGGCCGGCATCGAACTGATGGAGGGCTACCTCGGCAAGCTGGACTGGCGCATCCGCGAGAACAGCAACATGGGCTTCTCCCTCCAGGGGCTGAACAACTTCATCTCCTCCGACATCACCAGCGAGTACTGGCTTTCCCGCATCTACGGCCAGAAGATCCGCGACGCGCACCGCGACGGCGACCTGCACCTGCACGACCTCAACCTGCTCTCGGTCTACTGCGTGGGCTGGGACCTCATGGACCTTCTGCGCGAAGGTTTCAAGGGCATCGCGGGCAACGTGGAAAGCGCGCCGCCCAAGCATTTCCGCTCCGCCCTCGGCCAGCTGGTCAACTTTTTCTACACCCTCCAGGGGGAAGCCGCGGGCGCGCAGGCCGTGTCCAGCTTCGACACGCTCCTCGCCCCCTTCATCCGCCACGACGGCCTTACGTACAAAGAGGTGAAGCAGGCGTTGCAGGAGTTCGTGTTCAACATCAACATCCCCACCCGCGTCGGGTTCCAGACGCCGTTCACCAACATCACCATGGACATGGACGCGCCCGTGACGCTGGCGAACACGCCGGTCGTCATCGGCGGCAAGGACCAGGACACGACCTACGCCGACTACCAGCATGAAATGGACATGCTGAACCAGGCCTTTGCCGAAGTGATGATGGAGGGCGACAACAAGGGCCGGGTCTTCACCTTCCCCATCCCCACCTACAACATCACCAAGGATTTCGACTGGGGCGGCAAGCGGTTCGAAGCCATCTGGAAGATGACCGGCCGCTACGGCATCCCGTATTTTTCCAACTTCGTGAACTCCGACATGTCGCCGGAAGACGCGCGCTCCATGTGCTGCCGGCTGCGCCTGGACAACCGCGAGCTCCGGAAACGCGGCGGCGGCCTGTTCGGCGCCAACCCGCTCACCGGGTCCGTGGGGGTGGTGACCGTCAACTTGCCGCGCATCGGCTATCAGGCCGCCACGGAACAGGAATTTTTCGCCCGCCTGACCGAGATGGTACACCTTGCCAAGGAAAGCCTGACCATCAAACGCAAGGAGCTTGAGCGCTTCACCGAGGGGGGCCTCTATCCGTACACCACCTTCTACCTGCGCGACGTGAAGGCCAGAACCGGAAAATTCTGGACCAACCATTTCTCCACCATCGGCATCGTGGGCATGAACGAAGCCTGCCTGAACCTGTTGGGCAAGGACATCGCCTCCCCCGAAGGGCAGGCCTTTGCCGTGCGCGCCATGAACTACCTGCGCACGCTTCTGGAAAACATCCAGGAGGAAACCGGCGAATTCTTCAACCTGGAAGCCACTCCGGCGGAAGGCACCAGCTACCGCCTGGCCCTGCTCGACCAGAAACGCTTCCCGGACTGCCGCTTCGCCAACACCGAGCAGGTCAAAACCGGGGCCGCGCCCTTTTACACCAACTCCACCCACCTGCCCGTGGACCACACCGACGATATTTTCGACGCCCTGGACCACCAGGACGCCTTGCAGCCCCTGTACACGGGCGGCACTGTCCTGCACGGGTTCATCGGCGAAGAAATTACGGATACCGCCGTGGTCAGGGATATCGTTCGTAAAATTACCGGTAAGTATACGCTTCCCTATTTCACCCTGTCTCCCACGTTCAGCGTGTGCCAGGCCCACGGGTACCACAAGGGCGAGGTCGCCGCGTGCCCGTCCTGCGGCAACGCCATGGAAGTGTATACCCGCGTGGTCGGGTACCTTCGGCCCGTGAACCGCTGGAACAACGGCAAACAGGCCGAGTACGCGCGCCGCAAGACGTACGGCGTGCCCGTGCCCGCCGCGGCCTCCATGCCGGAACAACAGGAGCTCCAGGGCGCGGCGAATTAAACAATTGAGGTTCCCCTATGCTCTTCGGCGGGTTTCAGAAGTTGACGACCATCGACTTTCCCGGCCTTGTCAGTGCGCTTGCGTTCACCCAGGGGTGCAACTTTCACTGCCCGTATTGCCACAACGCGCAGCTTATGCCGGAGACGCCCCTTCCCGGTGCCGCGCCCGCGCCGGATCTTGACGGCATCCTGGCGTTTCTGCGCAAACGCCAGGGGCTTCTGGACGGCATAACCATTTCCGGCGGCGAGCCCTGCTTCCAGAGCGGCCTCGATTTCCTGTGCCGGGAGGCCAAGGCGCTCGGCTACAAGGTCAAGCTGGATACCAACGGTTCCTTTCCCCAGGTGGTGGAACGGCTGCTGCGCGGCCACCTGCTCAATTACGTGGCCGTTGACGTGAAGACCGCCCCGGAGGCCTATGCTCCGGCCCTGACGCGGGACGAAAACGCCGGGGAAAAGCTGCGGGAAACGCTCCGCCTGCTCGCGGCATCAAGCGTGCCGTTCGAGGCGCGCACCACCTGCGTCGAACCGTTCGTGACGGCCGAAACCGTCCCGGCCATGGCCGCGATCGTCCCCAAAAAGGCTCCCTGGTTTTTCCAGCGGGCGAACCTTCCCGAGAAAGCGGAAGGCATGCGCGCTCTTGCCGATGCGGAAATAACGGCCCTCATCCCCCGCTCCCACCGTAAAGCCCGGCTCCGCGCATAAAAAAAGGACACGCGCCAAGCGTGTCCCATCCAACTCCATACTGAAGTTCTTTGGAAGGGGATGGGGGTCTGGGGGAAGGGGGAACTCCGGAGGGGCCGCGCCCCTTTCTTTCAAGAAAAGTTCCCCCTTCCCCCAGCCGTTTACTGCCCCAGCAGAATAAACTCCTCGACGTTCATGGAGTAGACGATGCCGCCGCCGGGTTCGGCCAGGGTCGGCACCGTGCGGATGGCGTCAAGGATCGGGGTGACCAGTTCCTTTTCCGTGACGATCATGAGCACTTCCTTTTCCGGCACCAGGGTGATGCCGAAAAACTGCACGTCCTCTTCGGAAGCCGTGCCGCGCCCGGTCAGGATGGTGCCGCCGCGCGCCCCGGCTTTTCTGGCCTGGGCCATAACGTCGTCGGCGTAGCCGTTGTTCACGATAACCGTCAGCAGGGTATATCCGGATTCCATTTTTTCGCTCCTCGCGCCCTTGGCGGGCTCGGTGGTCTTTGGCGCATTCTGGTTCTGGCGGACGAGCATGCCGGAAACGTCCAGCACAAAGGCGATGCCGCCCAGTTTTTTGGGCTGTTCGCGGCAGGTTGCGCAAACCGCGCTGATAACGGCGTCCGCTTCGTCCCGCATCAGGGTGAAGACGATATCCTGCTGCACGTCGGCCAGGAAAAGGGCCTGTAAAATTTTGTTGTCCACGACCGCGCGGCCGAACAGGATGGTGCCGCCGCGCGCTCCGGCCGCCTTGGCGATGGACACGAACTTTTCGCCCTTGTGGCGGCCCACCATGCTGATGAGCAGTTTTCCGGGCATGAAGGCAAGACTCATGATTCTTTGTCTCCCTTACGAAACGCTTCCCGCTGTTTCTGGCGTTTTTCCAACTGGTTGAAAATCATACCGAGTATCTGGATGGTAATGAGCGGCGCCATGGCGATCATGGCGATCATGCCGAAGGCGTCGGTGGCCGGGTTGCCGCCGCAGGCGGCGGACGCGCCGAGCGTCAGGGACAGGATAAAGGTTGTGGCCATGGGGCCGGAGGCCACCCCGCCGGAGTCAAAGGCAATGGCCGTGAAGAGCGGCGGGCAGAACCGCGTTAACATGAGCGCCAGGGCGTAGCCGGGAATGAGCACGTACCAGATGCTCATGCCGGTCACCACGCGGAGCATGCCTAAGACCACGGCCACCGCGATGCTGATGGAAAGGGCCGCGAACATGATCTTGCGCTGAATGTACCCGCCGGAGATTTCCTCAATCTGCTGGGTCAGGATCCAGACGGCCGGTTCCGCGCAGACAACCACCGCCCCGAGGACAAACCCCACGGGAATGAGGACGGAGGCCGAATACGCGCCGAGCGCGAAACCGAGCGATTTCCCCACCGGGGAAAACCCGCCGGAAACGCCGGTCATGAAGGCCACCAGCCCGATATAGGCGTAGATGAGGCCGAAAACCATACGTTTTACCTGTTCCGCGGGCAGCCGCAGCAACAGAACCTGGAAGATGATGAAAATAATGAACAAGGGCAGCAGGGCCAGGGCGATTTCCTGCGTGATGTGCGGCAGGACGGACAAAAACGCGTCCGCCACGGACAAGACCGCGGATGCGCCCTGCTCGCCGGCGGTTTCCGCCATGCTGCTGCCGGACGTGAGCCCGAACACGACCACCGCGGCAATGGGCCCGATGGACGCAAGCCCGACCAGGCCGAAGCTGTCGTCCCCGTCGGAACTTTCCTTCCTGCGCCCGGCGGCGGCCACGCCCACGCCCATGGCCATGATGAACGGCACGGTAATGGGGCCGGTTGTCGCGCCGCCGGCGTCAAAGGCCACGCCCACGAACCCGGCGTCCACCAGGGCGCACATGCCGAAGAGCGCGATATAGAATCCTATCAGGAGGTACCGCAGGGGAATTTGCAGCACGATGCGGCCGGTGCCGACGAGCAGAAAAATACCCACCCCCACGGCGATCATCATGAGCAGCATGTTCCGGTCCATACCGGGCATGATGTCGGAGACCTGCGTCGCCAGAACCTGCACGTCCGGTTCCGCGATGGTGATGGCGAACCCGATGGCGAAGGACGCGAACAGCATAAGGGCGAGGCTGCGCTTGCGCGTCAGGGCCGAACCCACCCGCTGGCCGAAAGGGACCATCGAAATTTCCGCGCCGACCAGAAACGTGCTGAGTCCCAGGATCAACAGCACGCCCCCGGCCAGAAACTGCGGGAGCTGCCCCTCCCCCAGGGGGGCGATGGTCAGGCTGAGCAGCACCACAATGGCCATTATCGGAACGACCGAAACCGTGGATTCTTTAAATTTTTCGACAAAATCAGCTATCAACGGGTGCTCCTCGTATGACCGCCGGCAATATCGCCGCCGGTAATGAGAATCCCTATCACAGAAGTCCCGGAGCGGAAACACTTATGCCCACGTCCGGTAAAAACAAGATAACCGGTAACACGGGGGCGATTGCCGCGTTACCGGTCACATCCCTCGCGGTGGGGGATACACGCGAGGAACTATCCGACAGCGCCCGCGCCGGGCGGGAGAGCCCGGCACGGGCGCCGGTTTGTTACGGAAGGGCGGGAGCCAACACACGGCGCCCTGTGGGTACGATGTCGCAGGCTTTTACTTTCCAGACCTTGTCGCCGGGGACGTACACGGCAAGCCAGAGGCCGTCCTTGTCCCGCGACCCGTGCAACACCACGGCTTCCTTGCCGCAAATGTCGGCATAGACTTCGTCCGAAGCGGTTATGATGACCTCGTCAAAAAACCCGGATTCTTCAAACATAATGCCTCCTCAACCATGGCTGCCCCAATGGCGCGGCGTGGAAATTTTGTTCCAAAAATAATTTTCCACGATGGACCCTGCCATAAAAATAATTCTTTACAAAAACAACCCTCCACAACATCTTCTTCATACGGGCATGAGAAAAATATTTCAAGAAATTTTTTTTACGATTACTTTGTTTTTATAAAAAATTTAATTCATTCACAATTCGCCCTTTCATGGCCCGCCCCGCCGCCGGGGTCTGTGTATTTTTGCCGCCGCCGGGACGCCCCGGCGGGAGAAAAGAAAAAATGCCCACGGCCCTTCATTCATTTTTTTGCTGTCCGCGGGAAAAAATTACAAAAAAATCCATAAAAAACAGGCAGTGCAACCCACGGTTGCACGAATTTACAGCCCTCTATGTTGTGCCCTCGCGCCATTTTGCTACACGAACCGTCATGTGCGCGGGGGACCGTGACAGGGCGCACAGCGGCACGATTAAGGATCTGCTACCCATTTACTTTCAAAGGAGTTTTTCATGTTCAAAAAAGTTCTCGCCTTCACTGTTCTCCTGTCTCTCGGCGCGGCCTCCCATGCCGGGGCCGCCTGCTCCACCGAAGAAGCGACCGCCAAGGCCCAGGCATTCCAGCAGGCCATCATGGAGGTCGTCCAGAAAGACCAGAAGAAATACCAGGACGTCATGGCCGCCATGCAAAACGACCTCCCAAAACTGCAACAGGCCAACAACCTCGACGCCATCTGCACATTCTATGATGACTGGACCGCCAAGCTGAAGAAGTAACCGGCGGAACCCGAAAAAGCGGCAGGCGCTTCCCGCCTGCCGCTTTTTTTCCTTATACCCGCGCGCCCCGGCGCAAACCAGGCGGTGTTTCGGGCAGGCAGGGCACGGGCAAAAGATTTCCCGACAACGTCCAGAATGCCGGTGGGGCACCGGCTGGAGGCCGGATGCGCAAGGCGTACACGGAAACCGGAAAGCACCCTCGCGCCGGGCGCGCCGGACGCGGTGGGCACGCCATGCGCGCGTCACGCGCGCGCGCGAATTTACAGCGCGGCGCATTGAGGGTACATAAGGGGGCGGCGCATCGCCAGACCACCACCGGATACGGGAAATCAATGACCCTTGCCCAGAAAATCCAGCAGAACCGCAAGGCGCGCGGGGTGACCCAGGAGGAACTCGCGGCGGCCCTCGACGTTTCCCACCAGTCCATATCAAAATGGGAATCCGGCCAGACCATACCGGGGTTGGACAAGGTCCTGCTCCTGAGCGCGTACTTCGGCGTTTCCACGGACTATCTCCTGAAAGACGAGGCGGAAAACAAAAACGCGGACGAAACCGCCCCGCCGCCGGTACCGCAGCCGCAAGCGGTCACTGCCGCGAGCAGGCCAGGGTACTGGGCATACCTGGGAACAGCCCTTGCCGCCGCCGGGCTTTTGGGGATCATACTGCTCTGGGTCCAGTCCCTTCTCGACCCGCCGTACGCGCTCGGCAAGCAACTGAATCACCTTGAAAAATTTTCCTTTTACATCCGCTACCACGAAATGGAAACGCGGCTGACGCTCGCCGCCGCCGTAACGCTGCTGGGGGCGGCGATCATTCTGCTGCGCCGGTTCAGGCGAATCGCGAAAGAGAGGCAAGAAGCGGCAGCGCGGAAAGGCGTTTGACGCGCGGCGCGCCGGTGCGCGCGTGCGGTTGTACACACGAGAAAAACCTCGGGTTGCCCCGAGGTTTTTCTCGTGCGCATACGGTGCCGGTCAGATTTTAAGCAGATCCGCGTACCAGGACGCGGCCTTGTCCATCAGCTTGAGGTTCCTGTCGGCCATGAGGTACGGGTCGCCGAGGTACCCGTCCAGGAGCAGGACGTTGTCAAAGAGGCCGTTGACCACATCCGCGATGACGGGGTTTTCCGGGCTGGAGGCGAAAATCCGCAGGATGCTCCGGAACAGGGGATGATCCGGATTGATTTCCAGGATCTTTTTGGGGATCTCCTCATTTTTCTGCATCACGCGCATCAATTTTTCCATGGACGAACTGACGCCGTCCGGGGAGACCAGAACAGCCGGGCTCCCGGCAAGGCGTTCCGAGACGCGGATATCCTTGACCCTGTCGCCCAAAATGGCGCGCATGCGTCCCACCAGGCCGTCAAGGGAGGTTTTCTCCTCGTCGCTGAGGGCTTTTGTCTCGGGGCGGGCGTCGTCCACATCCGGGAACGCGTCGAGGTCCTTGGCCTCGGCCTGCTCCACGGCGCGGAACGGATGATCCTTGTACTTGCCGAGGCTGTCCAGGGCGAACTCGTCCACCGGCTCCAGGAGGTACAACACCTCAAGGCCCTTGCGGCGGAAGCGTTCCATGTGCGGGTTGACCTTCGCCGCTTCCAGGGACGGGGCGGCCAGGTACCAGATCTCCTTCTGGTCCGGTTTGGCGCGTTCCAGGTATGCGTCAAAGCTGGTCGCGCCGTCAGCCGAAGCCCCGGGCGAACCCCCTTCCGAAGCGGACGAGGCAAACCGCAGCAGGGGCGCCACCTTGTCGCGGTTGGCGTAATCCTGGAACGCGAACTTGAAGTATTTGCCGTGGCGCTTCCAGAAGGCGCCGTATTTTTCCTTGTCGTTGGCGGCCATCTTTTCCAGGTGGGAGAGCACCTGCTTGACGATGGTCTGCGAAATTTTCCGCAGCACCACATTTTCCTGCAAGGTTTCGCGGGAAATGTTGAGCGGCAGGTCCTCGGTATCCACCACGCCCTTGAGGAAGGCCAGGTATTCCGGGACCAGCTCCTTGTTGCCCCGCTCGATGAGCACCCGGCGGGCGTAGAGATCAAGCCCCCACTGGTCGCGTTGCACGTTGAAATAGTCCGCTTCCGCGTCCGGGATGAAAATCAGGGCGTTGAACTGGACCGGCGCGTCGACGGAAAGATGGATGACCTCCAGCGGCGGCGTGTCGTCCTGGGTCAGGTAGGTGTAAAATTCGTTGTACTGCTCCCGCGTGATGGCGAATTTGGATTCGCGCCACAGGGCGGGCGTGGTGTTGATCTGCTCGCCTTCCAGGTTGATGGGGAAGGGCAGGAAATTCGAATGCCTGCGGATGACGTCCTTGAGCCGGTAGGCTTGCAGAAACTCCTTGGCGTCGTCTTTGAGCGTGGCCCTGATAACGGTGCCGCGCGCGTAGGTATCCGCTTCCACGCCTTCCAGAGGCCGGATGCTGAAGCTGCCGATCCCTTCCGAGGTCCAGACGTGGGGCGGCTCGTCGCCCTGGGCGGCCTTGGAGATGACCTCAACATGGTCCGCCACCATGAACACGGAATAAAACCCCACCCCGAACCGGCCGATAATCTGCGAAGCGGACGGCGCGGCAGTGCCGGAAGGCGCTTCGTTCTCACCGGAAGCCGCCCCGCTCGCACCGGTCGCCGTCGCTGTTTCGCCGGAATCCTCGGCCGTTTCGCCGGAAACTCCTTCCCCGGTCTCTTCGCCTTCCGGGGCCTTTTCCCCGGTTTCCATGGCGTTCCGGAATTCCTCGGAACCGGATTTGGCGATGGTGCCTAAGTTATCGATAAGTTCCCGTTCCGTCATACCGAGGCCGGTATCCGCGATTTGCAACACGCCCGCGTCTTTGTCCACGGTGATGCTGATCTGGAGCGGCAAGCCGGAATCACGGACCTCCTCGCCCTTGCTCTGGAGGAAGCGGAGCTTGTCCAGCGCGTCGGAAGCGTTGGAGAGCAGCTCGCGCAGGAAAATCTCCCTATTGGTGTACAGGGAGTGCGTCAGGATATTGAGTACCTTTTGGGTCTCAGCCTTGAATTTGAGTGTTTTTGCTTTGGCCATGGCAATCTTCCTGAGATGGATTTTGAAAATGAACGCGCAGCCTCACGGCGTACGCACCATACGGTATGTGATAAGACAGGACGAAAGGATCGTCCAGAGCCGGTGGAAAGAAATAATCAATCCAAAAGGTTGTGAAGGCGGGCCGGTGTTTTGTTCAGGGCCACAAAATTTTGAAGACGATTTTGCGAATGTCCTCGCCGCCGGGCGTGGCGGCGCAGCAGGGAGAGTGCGGCTCGCCGGGGAAATACACGGCGTAATGGCCGGGGCCGAGGATCAAGTCGCTGTGAGACGCGGGCGGCGTGTAAAACGCGAGATCGCGTTCCCGCAAAAGGTCCTCGGTAATGGCCATGCCGTCGAGACTCGGCGCGTAGCGGTGCTTTTCGCGGCCCGTGAGGAGGAGTTGGATATCGAGATATTTTTTATGGGCTTCGAACCGGCGCATCTGTTCGTCCTGGGTGCGCAGGCTTTCAACGGAGGCGAAGAGCCGCTCCCCGTCAACGGGATGCTTGCCGTCCGCGAGCAGGGCCGCGTCGTTTGCCGCAAGAAACGCGAACGCCGCGTCAAACACCGCCGGAAAGTATCGCTTGTCCCTTTGCCAATCCGCAAGCAGCCCATAAATCATGAAAATCCACCCGGTAAAGTTTTTGAAAAGGGGAAGGGGGCTTGGGGGAAGGGGAGAAACTTTTTTACAAAAAAGGGGCTCGGCCCCTGCGGGTTTCTCCCCTTCCCCCAGGTTATTTACTTCGGCTCGATGACTTCGAGGCCGCGCATGTAGGGGACGAGAACCTTGGGCAGGACGATGGAACCGTCCTTTTGCTGGCCGTTTTCGAGTACGGCCACCAGGGTGCGGCCCACCGCGAGGCCCGAGCCGTTCAGGGTATGCACGAATTCCGGCTTGCCCCCGCCGTCCGGACGGAAACGGATATTAGCCCGCCTGGCCTGGAAGGCCTCGCAGTTGGAGCAGGAGGAAATTTCGCGGTAGGTGTTCTGGCCGGGCAGCCAGACTTCCAGGTCGTAGGTTTTGGCCGAGGCAAAGCCCATGTCGCCGGTGCAGAGGATCACGTGAGGTATCCGGATGGGAGAAGCGGACCATCTCGACCTTGCTGAACTGGTGCTGGCGGATATACCCGCGCGTGTCCTTGCCCGCGGACCCGGCCTCGGACCGGAAGCAGGGGGTATAGGCCGTGTAGCCCAGGGGGAGCTCTGCCTCGGTCAGGATTTCATCGGCAAAAAGGTTGGTAACCGGCACCTCCGCCGTGGGGATCATGAAATAGTCCCAGCCCTCCAGCTTGAAGAGATCTTCCTCGAACTTGGGCAGGTTGCCGGTGCCGGTCATGGTTTTGCGGTTGACCATCAGGGGCGGGAGAATTTCGACATACCCGTTTTCCAGGGTCTGCACGTCAAGGAAGAAGTTGGCGATGGCCCGCTCAAGCCGCGCGGCCCAGCCCCAGGAAACGGTGAACCGGCTGCCCGCGAGCTTGGCCCCCCGGTCGAAATCCAGCTTGTTGCCGTGCAGTTCGGAAAGTTCCCAGTGTTCCCTGGGCGGGAAGTCAAATTTTTTGGGCTCGCCCCAGCGGCGCTGTTCCACGTTGGCGGTTTCGTCGGGGCCGACGGGCACGGACGCGTTGGGCATGTTGGGCACGCGCAGCATCCAGTCCGTAAGGGACGCTTTGACGGCTTCCGTCTCCGCGTCAAGGTTTTTGATGCGGTCGCCCAGGTCGCCGACGGAAGCCAGCAGGTCGGCGGCGTCCCGCCCTTCGCGCTTGGCTTTGCCCACCTCGGCGGAAATTCTGTTCCGCTCGCTTTTCAGGTTCTCCACCTCGGTCAAAAGGGCGCGGCGGCGGGCGTCGCGCTCGGCGAATTCATTGACGTCTATGTCCGATCTGCGCGCGGCAAGGCTTTTGGCAACGCTGCCGGGATCGTTCTGCAACAGGCGTAAATCAAGCATGGGAGTCTCCCTTGGTGGAATGGCGGTCTGTTCCGTAACACCGAACCGCAAAAGAGGGACGATAGCCCGATAGAAGGCCTCCGTCAATTCTCGGAACGATGAGCCCGTAAAGCCGAAGGCCGGAAACCCGGAACGGAAACCGCTCCCGGTACAAATTTTTTCCACCCCGGCCCGATCCGGGGTGGAATGGAAGCAAAATTTTTAAACCGGAACAAGGCAAAGGGAAAAGAGTAAATTCATATAATAAATTGAAATACAATATAATAAATTTTAACCAGAAATTGGCACGGGCTTTGCAATATTCAAAGTACCCTTCCTTCTTTTGCAAACAGGGCGGTTTACGGGCGGTCCGTAAACCGCCCTGTTTCTTTAGGCGTTTCGGCACCCCCCGTTGGGCGGTGCGCGGCGAAACGCCGGTACAAAAATTTGTGAAAACTCAAAAACCCGCCGTGTGGCGGGTTTTTGGGTTTCCTTTACCCGCGGCGATCGCGGGAGAAGGAAAAATTTCGCGGGAAACTGTTCAGGTGTATAACTGGCGCGAGATGGCGCGGGCCGCTTCCTTGGTCCGCAAAAGGACCTCGCGGAGCGTCTCTTCCCCCAACCGGCTCGCGGGCGCGGCCAGACTCAGGGCGTAATCCACCTGGTTCCTGGCGGAGAAGATGGGGATGGCGACGGAGATCACGCCTTCCTCGCGCTCACCGTGGCTGATGGCCTCCTCGGAGTCGCGGATCTGCATGAGTTCCGCCAGGAATTTTTCCCTGTCAAGGATGGTTGTGGCCGTAATGGGCCTGGCTTTCGCGATCTGTTCTTCCACAAGCTGTTTGTCCGCGAAGGCCAGAAGGCATTTGCCGGCGGCGCCTGCCCACAGGGGAAAGCGGTCCCCCACCCGGACCACGCACCGCATGGAGAGCAAGCTTTCCACGTGCTCGTAGCAGACGCGGTACCCGTCGACCAGGGCGTAGAGGGAAACCGCCTCATGCGTCGCGTTGCGCAACGATTCCATCACCGGCAGGATGATGCGGCGCAACTTGAAGTGTTTTTGCGCCACCGCGCCGAGCAGATACACCTTATTGCCCAGGGAATATGTTTTGGCGCGGCTTTTTTCCAGAAAACCGAGGGCGGTCAGGGCGCTGGCCAGCCTGAGGGCCGTTGACGGCGCCAGCGACAGGTGCTCCGCTATCTGGGAAAGAGAAAGTTCTTCCGTATCAAGGTCGAAACATTGAAGCACGGCCAGGCCCCTTTCAAGGCTGCGGACGGTGTTGTCTTTCATCTTCCCGGGCTCCTTTACGCGGCGAAAAACTGGCGAAAAGCGCATTTCCCGGCAGCGGGACGCGCTCGGAATGCTTGCGGGCAGGCCCTGCCGCCGGCAACAGGCGGCTCAGACCGGAAAAGGCGTGAAAGGGGCTTGCAATACCCGCCGCAAACGCATAAAAAAGGCACGAATAATCGTGAATATGATAAAAACATGCTATATAAGGCATGAAATTTTGTCAAGCGGAAAACAATTTCAGACAGCGGAAAATCCCTCGCGAATAAAACCACATTCTGCTGAAAAATCTTGACGGTTTGGCGGCCGTTCTATACAAACAATCCCGGATTGGGCTGTCGTTCAATTGGCAGGACAATGGATTCTGACTCCATCAATCATAGTTCGAGTCTATGCAGCCCAGCCAATTATTTTTAAGGGCTCACAGAGTATATCTGTGAGCCCTTTTCCGTTGGCGGCGTTTGCCGCGGCGCCGCGTTTCGCCTATGCTGCGGCGGTTGTGAATTGTTCACTTCATTGCAACCAGCAGCAAGGTAGGAGAGTATGAAACGCTTGCTCTGCCTGCTCGGCATACTGCTTTTATGCTCGTGTTCCGACCCCGCCGGCGTGGTGAAGGACGCGAAAATGGCGCGGTATCCCGACCGGACCATCGGCCAGGCCATGGAGCAATCCTTCAGCAACGGGGTATGGAAGTCCGCCGCGCATCCCGGCGGGGGACGCGACGTCATCTTTGTCGGCATCATTACAAACGCCACGCACCACAGGGCGGTGAAAGACTTTCTGGCCAAAGCCGCGCAAAACCCGGCGGCCTTCACCCTGCCGGACGGCGTGGCCGCGCTGAAAGGGGAAGAACTGGCAGCGGCCCTGGCCAAACTGACGGACGACTACTGGCCCGCCGGGTCCCCCGTGGAGCTTATCTGGAGCGATGCCGCGGGCGACGGCACGTACATCCTGAAACACATGGAAAATGCGTCCTGGAGCGCGTTCGGCCTCACGCAGGATATGATTTTGCAGGTTATTTTCGCCAGGTAATCGATGAGTAAAAAAATACACGTTCCCAGATACGCCGCACGCCCGGCGGCGGATTTCAGGAAGGAATCCGCCGCCGGGCGCGTTTTGGCGTGGTTTCAGACAGGGCCTTACGCGGAAGTCCCCCGCGCCTTGCGCTTGCGGGCTTCGTGCGCTTCGATAAGTTCGACTCGCGCCAGAAGGGCTTTTGCCTTGTTATAGTGAACCATGTCGATCATCCTGCCGCCGAGGGACGCCGCGGCCACGCCTTTGGCGATCGCATCCTCCATGACCCGGATGATCTCCTGGGCCGCCGCCGCCTCCGCGGCCGTCGGGGTAAAGCATCTGTTGAGGATTTCCACGCTGCTGGGGTGCATGCAGCTCGACCCCTGGAACCCGTATTTGTAGCTGAGGCGGGCCACTTCCTCAAACCCGGCGGTATCCGCGAACCCGGTCATGGAGTCGATCATGCCGATGGGAATTTTGCCGTAGGCCCTCGCCACGATAAGCAGGTGCATGCGCACGGCGAGCATGCCGCTCCGCGTTTCCGGGCTGGAGATGAGGTCGATGGTCGAGCAGAAATCCTCATTGCCGAGCGCGATGGAGTCGACGCGGTCGCCGGCCTTCGCGATTTCCTCGGCGTTGAGGTAGCCGCGCGGCGTTTCTATGACGGCGTTGATGGTAACGCTGCCGGGCGCAAGGCCGCGTTCGACCTCCAGGCGGGCGATGATCTTTTCCACTTCCGCCACCTCTTCGCGCGTTTCGCATTTGGGCAGGTATATGGCGCCCAGCCCCGGCCAGACGGCGCCTTCAAGGTCGCCCTGCAAAAGCTCCGGCGTGTGGTTGACCCGGACGATGACTTCGCTCCCCCCTTTGAGGACGAGGGGAATGCTCTCCTTGACGGCCGCCCGCGCGGCGAGTTTTTCCGGCGCCGGAACGGTATCCTCCAGGTCAAGGACGACCGCGTCCGCGTTCCGCGTATGGGCTTTTTCCACAGCCTCTTTCTGGTGGACGGGCATGATGAACCTGGACCGGCGGACTTTGGTCATTGCGTAATCATGTGCCATGGCAATTCCTCCACGTTGAAGATACGCGCGCATCCGGCAGCGGCGGTTCCCGCATCGATCACGGCTTTCCGCGCGCCGGGGTCCGGCAGAAGCAGACGCGTGCATTATATGGATTAAGACACTACACCATGGATACTAAAGGAATGCAGCGACGGAGGCAAGGGCGGGGCAATCAGGGAGCGGACGCGCGGATCACGGGGCGGGGGGCGCCGCTCTTTTGCGTATGCCGAGCACGTTGGGCAGCATGAGGCTGGCGCTGCCGCCCCAGAGCCCGCTGCTATGCCGCCCGGCCTCCACGGCGTTGACCCCGCCCGCGTTGACGAACAACGCGGCTTCGGACCCGCCCTCCAGGTACATGACGGTGCCGATGCCGAGCGGGAGGTTCAGAAGGGCCGTCATATACTCCGCCGCGGGCACGGGGGAGGGGCAGAGCAGGAAAAGGACGCGGCCCGATGCGTCCTGGCTCAGGGCGGCCACGCTGTGGTACCGCTCGGACTGCTTCCACAGCACGCGCCCGCCCGACGTCGCCATCCGGTAGTTTTGCAGCACGATGCCGTGTTGTTTGATGGCGGTTTCCCAGTCATCCGTCTGCCTGTCCAGGAGACGGGCCAGCGGCGGTTTGCCGTTGTCCGGCTCGGCCACGAAAAACGCGCCGAAATTGGCGGCCACGTGGGCGTTGTTGCTGTGGGTCCGGCTGCGCAGGTACCCGGTGTTCGTCAACCCGTCGCGCTGGAACATGCCCGCGTTGATGGCCGCCGTGAAACCCTCGCTTTTGCAGACATCCGCGAGGGTTTTCAGGCCGCTTTCAGACGCCATGTAAAGGGAAAAGGCGTACCTCGCGGGGTCGATGCGCAGTATTGTCGTGGCCGCCGCCATCGGCTCCGCGGGCGCGCCCGTGGCCGGAGCGGCAACCGGAGCTTGCCCGGAAGCCATGGTGGAAGACTGGTCCGCCGGTTGCTGCGGCGGGCTGCCCGGCGAGTCGCCCGTTACCTGGCCCGGAGTCTGAACCTGACCTGGAGCCTGGCTTGGCAACCGGGCGGGCGGCGTGAAGGATACCGTCACGCGGGCAAGGTCAAGGCCCGGCTCAAGGGGTTGCCACTGCACGGCCTCATCCAAGGCAAAAGCCTCTCCCGCAAGGAGAAAAAGGCAGAAAAATACCCATGCGACCGGTCGAAACATCGTCATGCAAACCCCATACGGCGTCGGATCTGTTCGTACCAAAAGAGAATACCGCAAACAGGGCGGGAAAACAATCGCCGCCGGCCGGATTTCCGATGCGGCGGCCAACTACATCACAATATCTTGATATATGGAAAACAATACGGTACGTTCTTGCCGCAAGCGTGCCGGTCGGATACAGAGAAGGCGGCGGCCCTGCATCGCCCGGCGTATTCTGAATATTCCTAATGCAAGAGGTACATGGTGAAAATTATTGATGCGTTGCGCGAACGGACGCGCCCGTTTTATTCCCTGGAGTTTTACCCGCCCAAGGACAAGGCGGAATGGCCGGCCTTTTTCGAAGCCGTGGACAAGCTGAAGGCGCTGGACCCCCTGTTCGCGTCCGTTACCTACGGCGCCGGGGGCGGCAGCCAGGACAACACCCTGGCCGTTGCCGCGAAAATACGGGAAACGGGCATCACGCCCATGCCGCATCTGACCTGCGTCAACGCCACCAGGGAACGGCTGGCGGATTTTCTGCGGGAGCTGGGGACCATCGGCGTTGACAACGTCATGGCGCTGCGCGGCGACGCGCCGCAGGGAGAGGGCTTTTCCTGGGAGGCGGGCGAATTCCGCTACGCTTCCGACCTGGTCGCCTTTGCGCGGCGGGAATTTCCGGAAATCTGCCTCGGCGTCGCGGGGTACCCCGGCGCGCATCCGGAGTCGCCGTCCTTTTCCTCGGACATCCTCCATACCAAGGCGAAACTTGACGCCGGGGCGGATTTTGTCGTGACCCAGCTCTTTTTCGACGTGCGCGAGTATTTCGCCCTGGTCGAAGGGCTCCGGGCCATGGGCGTGACCAAGCCGGTGCTGCCGGGCATTTTGCCCATCCAGAGCCTGGAATCCATCCGCCGCATCCTGCAGATGTGCGGGGCCAACATCCCCGGCAAACTCTACCTCGCCCTGGAAGACGCCAACAAAACCGGCGGCGCCAAGGCCGTGCGGGAAGTGGGCATCCGGTTCGCGGTCGAGCAGATACGGCGGCTTATTGACAACGGCGCTCCGGGTATCCATCTCTATACCTTAAACCGCGCGGGCATGTGCCTGCGTATCGCCGAGGAAGCCGGTATCGCCTGATGGATCTTGCCACCTTTGTCCCGAAAAACATTCTCGTCTGCCAGCTGCGGCAGATCGGGGACGTCATTTTAATGACCCCGCTGCTGGAGCTGCTGAAAAAACGCTACCCGGACAGCGCCGTGCACGTGCTGACCGAGAAAAAATGCCTGCCGGTCCTGGAAAACAACCCCTATTGCGACCGGGTCTGGCCCATTGACAAAAAGGACCTGTCCTCCCTCTGGAAAGAGGTTGCCTATTACCGCCGCGTGGCCGCCGAGAACTTCGACCTGGTCGTGGATTTGCAGCAGACCCCGCGCTGCCGCTGGGTGGTGTATTTCTCCAAGGCCCCGGTCCGGCTGACCCGGACCCCGCCCTGGTACACCCGTTGGCTCTACACCGACTGGGCGGAGCCGGAAAAATGCTACGCCTCGGCCATGAAGGCCGCCGTGCTTGGACCCCTGGGCATAACCTGGCAGGGAGAGCGCCCGCTCATCGTCCTCACGCCCGGGGAAAAAGCGGCAGCGAAAGACCACTTAGCAATCCTCGGGCTTTCGCCCGGCCAGACCCTCGTGACGGTTGACCCCACCCACCGGCGGGAAACGCGGCGCTGGCCCGCCCGCTATTACGCGGAGCTCCTGGAAAAGGCGGCGGCTGAACGGCCCGGCCTGCGGTTCCAGCTGCTCTTCGGCCCCGGCGAGGAAGCCGTGGTGGCGGAAATCGCTGCCTTAAGCGGCAAAAAGGACCATCTGCTCCCGGCCGGGAGGCTGTTGTCCTTACGGGAAATGGCGGCCTGCATCGAGGCCTCCGCCATGCTGCTGGGCAACTGTTCCGCCCCGCGCCACATGGCCGTGGCCGTGGGAACGCCGACCCTGACAATCCAGGGGGCCACCAGCTCCGGTTGGGTCTTTCCCGCGCCGGAGCATGGGTATGTGGCCAGCGACATCGAGTGCCGCCCGTGCAACAAGAACAGTTGCGACAAAGGCATCGCGTGCCTGACGGGCCTGGCGCCGGAGGCGGTGCTGCCGGAATTTTTACGGCGGCTGGACGCCGCCCGCGCGGGCCGGTGACGCCGGGCGCCCCGGAAAAAGAAAACAAAAAAAACCGCCCGCGTCGTACAAACGCGGGCGGTTCTCTTTTCTCGTGCTCCGGGATTACTTGGAGTACAATTCGATGACCAGAATTTCGTTCACGTCCACCGGGATTTCATCGCGGGAAGGAATGCGCAGCAGCTTGCCGCCCAGTTCCTCGGTCTTTTCCACATAGGACACGCCAATACCGGCGGAACCCTGGAAGTTTTCCAGAATCAGCGGATTCTTGCGGGATTTTTCGCGCACCTGGATCATGTCCCCGGCCTTGAGGCCGTAGGAGGGGATATCCACCTTCTTGCCGTTGACCTGGATGTGGCCGTGGTTGACAAGCTGGCGGGCCTGGCGGATGGAGCGGGCCATGCCGAGGCGGTACACGATGTTGTCCAGGCGGCATTCAAGCGCTTTAAGCAGCGCGTGGCCGGTAACGTCCGAGCTTTTGGCGGCGTTTTCGTAGTAGCGCACGAACTGGCGTTCGAGCACGCCGTAATAGGCTTTGATTTTCTGCTTTTCCAGAAGTTGCAGACCGTAGTCCGACATTTTCTTCTGGCCGCGGGCGCCCTTGGCTTTAAGGGTGCGGTTCATGGCCTTGGGGTGGCCGGAAACGTTGACGCCGAGGCGGCGGCACAATTTGAAACGGGGACTTCTGCTGGTAGCCATTTTTACTCCTTTGCTTGCGCTCTGCATTGAGCGCGATACGCCGCCCGTAACAAGTATCTCGGGCCGGCGTGGAAGACGGGAACCGTTCCCCTCTTCCTGCCGCGGAGCCGCCTCAGGAGGCAGCGGGCCTACGGCCAGGTCAGCCTTTCGGCCGATGCGAAGGGCTTCTATAGGCGTATCGAGCGCATATGTCAAGGTAGCGGCTCATTTTGCACGGAAAAATCAAAAAAAATCTTGACACCGTTTTGCTTTCTTTATTAACTCGTCTGCACGGCAATTACGCCGGTAAGGATTGTTCCATGCATCACATCACCGCCGCCCGGTATAGCTATCCGAGTGAATCCGTATTTTTTTACGGCTTCTACTTTTTTGGCTTTTCTACCGCCTGCGGGAGGGGATGTGCGGCATAGATTCATGCAATAGCGCAACCCCAGGGCCGCAGGCATCATGCCGGCGGCCCTGTTTTTTTGCGGTTTCCGGCGTGAGCCGGGTGAAGGGACGGGATTACGCATTCAATCAACGGCTGCCCTGGCCGCAGAACAAAGGACTTGTTATGCATATCGGCAAAGCGATTCGGATGGAACGGCTCATGAACCGGGCGACCGGGAACTGCATCATCGTGCCCATGGACCACGGCGTTTCCGTCGGGCCCCTTGAAGGGCTGGAGGACATGCGCCGGGCTGTGGGCGAAGTGGCCGAAGGCGGCGCGGACGCCGTGCTCGGCCACAAGGGCCTGGCCCGCTGCGGCCACCGCAAGGGCGGGCGCGACGTCGGCCTTATCCTCCACCTCTCCTCCTCCACGGATCTTTCTCCCCATCCCAACGCCAAGATTCTTACCGCCACGGTTGAAGACGCCATCAAGCTCGGCGCGGACGGCGTTTCCATGCACGTGAACCTCGGCGATCCCTCGGAAGCGCGCATGCTCGAAGACCTCGGCCGCATCGCGGGCATCGCGGAAGACTGGGGCATGCCGCTCCTGGTCATGATGTACGGGCGGGGGCCGAAGATCCCGAATTCGTTCGGGCCCGAGGTTGTGGCACACTGCGCGCGCGTGGCGGCGGAACTGGGCGCGGACATGGTCAAGGTGCCCTACACCGGGGACATGGATTCCTTCAACCGGGTGGTGGAAGGCTGCTGCATCCCGGTGCTCATCGCGGGCGGCCCCAAGCACGAGTCCAACAGGGGCTTCGTGCAGATGGTCAGCGACGCCATGAAAGCCGGGGCAAAGGGCATTTCCATAGGCCGCAACGTGTTCCAGCATCCCAGGCCCCGCCTGATGGTGCAGGCCCTTTCCGGCATCGTGCATGCCGGCTGGAGCGTTGACCAGGCCATGGAAGTCCTGGGGAAGGAATAAGATGCGCGCGCTCTACTTCACATCCATCCCGTACGCGGCGGAAGACGTCACCCTGGCCCTGGAAGGGGGCGCGACCGGGCTCATCGTCCCGGCGGAGCACGTGGCCACCGCCGCCTCGCTCGCCCGCTGCGACGTGTTTTCCGGTTCCGAGGCCGTGTTCGTCGCCCTTAACGGAGCGGAAGACGAACACAAGGCGCTGGAAGCCATGAAAACCGCCCCGCTCGTCGTGCTCCGCAAGGGCTGGGAAATCATCCCGGTGGAAAATCTGCTGGCCCATGCCCAAAGCAGCGCCCGGGCCCAAAAAAGCGACCTTGCCGCCACCCTGGCCCTTGAGGTCACGAGCGCGGCGGAAGCGAAGCTCGCCTCCGGCATCCTGGAAAAAGGCGTGGACGCCGTGGTGGTGACGAAAGAATCCCTTTCCGGGATCAGCGCCATCGCCGCCGCCCTGAACCTGGCGGACGAAACCCTGTCCCTGTGCGAAGCCGTCATAACGGAAGTCACGCCCGTTGGCATGGGGCACAGGGTCTGC
Source organism: uncultured delta proteobacterium (assembly GCA_900079685.1). Lineage (NCBI taxonomy): Bacteria > Deltaproteobacteria > uncultured delta proteobacterium. Next base: position 2,592,839 of record LT599018.1, on the reverse strand, counting down.
GTGGATACCCTCTCCCGGTTTTCCCCGGGCCAGGGCATGCTGGTGGGCAATTCCGCGGCTTTCACCTTTCTCGTCAATGCAGAGACCCAGCATAACGACTACGTGGCGCCGCGCCCCTTCCGGGTGAATGCCGGGGCGGTGCACGCCTACGCGCTCATGCCCGGCGACAAGACCCGCTACCTGGAAGAGCTGCGGGCCGGGGACGACGTGCTGATCGTGGACCACGCCGGAAAGGCCGAAACAGCGGTCATCGGCAGGGTCAAGGTGGAAAAGCGGCCCATGCTGCTCATAAAAGCGACGATTGACGGCGGGACGGAAGGCGCGATTTTCCTGCAGAACGCGGAAACCATAAACCTTGTCAGGCCCGGCGGCGACCCCGTGAGCGTGGTTTCCCTGGCAAAAGGCGACAAGGTCTTGTGCCGCAAGGACACAGCGGGCAGGCATTTCGGCATCCGGATCACCGAAGACATAACCGAGGAATGACATGCATACCACACCCCATACGGAGGCGGCGCCTCCTTCCGCCGACCGCCGCGAGCAGTCCGGCCTGGAAGGCCTGCGCCGCGAAATAGACGCCATTGACAACGCCCTTCTGGAACTGCTCAACCGCAGGGCCTCGGCCAGCCTCGCGGCGGGAGCCGTAAAACGCGAACAGGGCAGCCCCGTGTTCCGCCCGGAACGCGAGGAACTGCTCATGGAAACGCTGCTGGAAAAAAACAGCGGCCCCCTGCCGAGCACGCATTTGCGGACTATTTACCGCGAGATACTTTCCTCTTCCCGCGCGCTGCAAAACCCGCTTAAAGTGGCGTTTCTGGGGCCGGAGGGCACCTTCTCCCACATGGCCGCCACGGAATTTCTCGGCAACTCCATGGATTTTTGGGCCATGCCCCGGTTTGACGACATTTTCAAGGCCGTGGAAAACCGCGATTGCGGACTGGGCGTTATCCCGCTGGAAAACTCCCTGCACGGCACCATCGTGCAGAGCATCGACCTTTTCGCGGCCCACGCCGTGCACATCCAGGCCGAATGGTTCAGCCGCATCAGCCACAGTCTGATGTCCCGCGAGGCGGCCCTTGCCGGTATCAAAACCGTGTACTCCCACCCGCAGGCCCTGGGCCAGTGCGCCGGGTGGCTGCGCGCCAATCTGCCCCAAGCCGAACTGATTTCCGTGGACAGCACGGCGGCCGCCGCCCATAAAGTGCTCGCCGAACGGAACGCGGCGGCAGTGGGGCACGGCAGCCTTGCCCCGCGCCTGGGCCTCGCCGTGCTTGCCCGGAGCATCGAGGACACCAGCGACAACTGGACCCGCTTCGTGTGCATCGGCCCCGAGCCCGCCCCGGCCCCGGCAAGCGGCCAAGCCGGAAGCGGGGAAGACGGCGCGGTCAAGACCTCGGTTCTCTTCACCCTGGCGGACAAACCCGGCGCGCTGGCGAACGTGCTGCAGTGCTTCGCGGCGGCGGGCGTCAACATGAACAAGCTCGAATCGCGCCCCATGCACCTGGAACGCTGGAAGTACATCTTCTTTTGCGACGTCTCCTGCGACCTGACCGATACAAAGCATGCCCCCCTACTTGATATCGTCCGCGAACACTGCCATAGTTTCCGCATCCTCGGCGCGTACCCCGCCGGGAGATATATGCAGAAAGGTTCCGGTGCATGAGGAAAATGCCCATCACGGTGGCCGCGCCGCCGTCCAAGTCCTTTTCACACAGGAAACTGATCACGGCGTCCCTTGCCAGAGGGACGTCGCGTCTTTCCCATGTGCTGGAAAGCGATGACATCGCGCGGACCATCGAGGTGCTGCGGGGGGTCGGCGTCGTCATAGACAGAACCGGGCCGGGCGCGTACACGGTCGCCGGCATGGACGGCCCTCCCCACGGCGGGCGCGAAAAACCGGTTTCGTGCTTCATGGGGGAATCCGGCACATCGTGCAGGCTCCTCACGGCGCTGTTGGCGGCGGGCAACGGCTCCTTCGCCATTCACGGCGCGCCGCGCCTTGAGGAGCGGCCCATGGCCGAACTCCTGGAAACGCTCGCCATCCTCGGCGCGGCAATCCGCTTCCAGAAGGAGCCGGGCTTCCTTCCCCTGACGCTTACCGCGCGCGGACTTTTTCAGATGGAAGATTCCTGGTTGCCGGTCCGGACCGAAATTTCCAGCCAGTTCCTGTCCGGCCTTCTGCTGGCGGGCCCCCTGGCGGAAAACGGCCTGCGCCTCGCCCTCGCCGGGGAGCGGGTGGCGTCCTGGCCTTACGTCGGCCTGACGTTGCAGACGATGGAAGACTCCGGCTGCCGCGTTTCCGTCGCGACCCTCCAAAACGGGGAATGGGTGGAAACAGACTGGCGGGAAATGCAAACCGTCTATCCGGGCGCGGTCCGTTTCAGCATCCGCCGGGGAACTTACCGCCCCTTGACCGGCAGCACCGCCGCGGTGGAAGGCGACTACAGCGGCGCCTCCTACCTGCTGGCCGCCGGCGCCATCGGGCCGAACCCGGTCACGGTCACCAACCTGCGCCGCGCTTCCATCCAGGGCGACAGGGCCATCCTCGACATCCTCGAAGCCATGGGCGCGACCGTCAGATGGAAAGGCAACGCGGTTACCGTCAGCCCCGGCCCTTTGCGCGGCATCAAGCGCGACATGAGCCACTGCCCGGACCTCGTTCCCACGGTCGCGGTTCTGGCCTGCCTGGCCGAGGGGCAGACGACCCTCAGGGGAGTGGATTCTTTGCGGGTCAAGGAAAGCGACCGCATCCAGGCGCCCACCGCGGAACTGGCCAAAACAGGCTGCCGGATCACCATCTCCGGCGATGCCATGGTCATCACTCCCCCGCCCGCGGTCTCCGGGGAGACGCTCCAATTCTCCGCCCACAACGATCACCGCATGGCCATGAGCCTCGCGCTGTTCGAGCTCGTGAACAATAGGATCATGCTGGACGACCCGGGCTGCGTGAGCAAATCGTTCCCCTCGTTCTGGCAGGCCTGGCGGACGATCCATCCCGATTCGCGCATCACAGAGGATTTATGAATTTTTCCGTTACACTTGTCGGAACGCGGGGCCGCATGGGCGCCATGTTCCATGAGGCCTGGGGAAAACGCCGCCCCGTGCACGTTGTGAACAGAACCCGCGACGGTTCCGGCCGCGCGGCCTTCCGGGACGGGGATCTCGCCAACGGCATCCCCCTGGGGGACGTGGTTCTGCTCTGCGTTCCCGCGCCCGCCATGCCGGAAACCCTCGACCGCATACGCCCCTACCTGAGGGAGGGGCAGATCCTCTCGGACGTGTGCTCCGTGAAAATCAACCCCATGCGCTGGATGGAGGAGCGGTTTGACGGCCCCGTCGTCGGGACCCACCCGCTTTTCGGCCCGGAAAACGGGCAGACGGGCGGGAAAGTAGCCCTGGTGCGCGGCAAAAACGCCACGGACGAGGCCATGGACCGCGTTGCCTCCCTGTTCCGCGAAATCGGCTGCGTTCCCTTTACGGCAACGGCGGCGGAGCACGACAGCGCGGTCGGCATAACCCAATCCCTGCATTTCGCCTTGTCGGCGGCGTATTTTTCCGCCGCAGCCAGGCACGAAAACCTTGCCCCCTACGTCACGCCCTCGTTCCTGCGCTTTCTGGAAGCGGCCAGAAGCGAGCTCACAAGCGGCGCGGCCATGTTCGGCGAATTCAGCGCCGCCAACCCCCTGTTCCCCGGCATCCTCAAGGAACTCGCCGCGACGCTGCAAACCGCCGGTCCGGACGAGCTGGAAAAAATGGTCGCCGAGGCGCGGGTCTGGTTCGAAGAGTAGGTAGCCACTACCGCCTTGACAGGTATTGAGGCTTGCTATATCTGTTGCTGTTCCAAATGCGCATAACGCGCACAATGCACGCCGAGTGCGGCATTCTCTTTTTGAAGGAGGCCCCCATGGCCCGTATTACCGTTGAAGATTGCCAGGAACGCGTGGACAACCGCTTTCTGCTTGTGCAGATGGCCATCAAACGCGTGCAGCAGTATCGTGAAGGCTACGAAGCCCTTGTAGGCTCCAAAAACAAGGAAGTGGTTACCGCGCTGCGCGAAATCGCGGCGGGAAAGGTTATGCCCGAAGACCTCTCCTACTACAACCCGATCACGTCCCCCGTGCAGCCCGACGAAGACTAGGCAGCGGCTCCGCAGCCGTTTTTTCGCGCGGTGCGCGCGAAGGCCCGCCCTCAACCGAAAGTCGCCGCAAACCCTTTGCCGTGACTTTCGTTTTTTAAGAACTATAATATGTCCATGAAGCGCGATTACTACGAAATTCTGGAAGTTGCCCGCACCGCGTCCGGCGACGAGATAAAACGGTCTTACCGCCAGATGGCGCTCAAGTACCATCCGGACAGGAACCCCGGCGACGCGGAAGCGGAACAAAAGTTCAAGGAAGCCGCCGAAGCCTATGACGTGCTGCGCGACCCGGAAAAACGCGTCCGCTACGACAAGTTCGGGCATGAGGGCGTCAACGGGAACGGGTTCGGCCCCTTTGCCAGCAACGAGGATATTTTCTCGCACTTCAGCGACATTTTCGGCGACCTGTTCGGATTTTCCACAGGCCGCACCCGCACCCGCGCCCAGGCCGGGGCGAACTTGCGCTACAATTTGACCATTTCCCTGCGCCAGGCGGCCAAGGGGGACGAAGTCTCCCTGAAAATACCCAAAAAAGTCACCTGCCCGGAATGTTCCGGCTCCGGCGCGGCTCCCGGCACCAGCCCGGAAACCTGCCCCCAGTGCGGCGGCGCGGGCCAGGTGCGGTTCAGCCAGGGATTTTTCCAGATATCCCAACCCTGCCCCGCCTGCCACGGCACGGGCCAGTACATCAAAACCCCCTGCCCGCGCTGCAAGGGCGCCACGACCATCCAGGAAACCCGCGAACTGTCCGTGCGCATCCCGCCCGGCGTTGACTCCGGCAACCGCCTGCGCCTGCGCGGCGAGGGCGAACCCGGCATTTACGGCGGGCCTCCCGGCGATTTGTACGTCGTTCTCGAGGTTGAGGACGACCCCGTGTTCCAGCGCGACGGGGCGCACCTCCTGCTGACCCAGGACATCACCATGGTCCAGGCGGCCCTTGGCGATTCCATCGAAGTGCCGGGCCTGGACGAACCCATGCGCATGGAAATTCCCAAAGGCACCCAGAGCGGCGAAGTGTTCCGTCTTGCGGGCGGCGGGCTTCCCATCGTCAACACCAGCCGCAAGGGCGACCTGCTGGTGGAAGTCCGGGTGCTGACGCCGACCGCTCTTTCCGCCAAGCAGGAAGAACTGCTCAAAGCCTTTGCCGAGGCCGAGGCCGAAAAACCCCTGAACAAGGCCAAAACCATGTTCAAAAAAGTCGGCAAGGCCATGGGCCTTGACTGAGCGCCTTGCCCGCCGCGCGAAAACAGCAAAAGCCCTGCCTTCCGGCAGGGCTTTTGCTGTTTTTCGGCGGGTATCGTGCGGCGCGGGCTATTTCGCGGCCTGGCGCAGAGCCTCGGTAAAGGCGAGCATCCCCGCGATGAGCGCGGTTTTGTCCGTGTTGCAGATGATGGCGTTCACCCCCATGCCGTACAGTTCGGCGGCCTGCTTGCGGATTTCGGCGCCGTCCGGATGGAAGATGTTGGCGATGACGGGTTTGCCCGCGTCTTTGCCCTTTTTCGCCATCATGGCAATGGCTTCCTTGACTTTCGGGTGGTCAAGCCGGCCGCCCACGCCGAGAGAGAAGGAGAGGTCCACCGGGCCGAGCATGATGCAGTCCGCGCCCGGTATTGTGAGGATGGCGTCAAAATCGGCGAAAGCCTGCGTGCCCTCGATGAGCAGACACACGATGATGGCGCCGTCCTGGGCGATCATCTCCGCCGTGGGGATGGTGTTGTGGTTGGCGGAGCGCACAAAGGGGCAGGCGCCCCTGGTGCCGTGCGGCGCGTACTTGGCGGCCTTCACGGCCTTTTCCGCGTCCGCGACGGAGCAGACGTTGGGCACCACAACCCCGGCGGCGCCGGTTTCCAGCGCTTTCATTATCATGGTGGGCTGGTTGTCCAGAACCCGGACGAACACCGGCAGGTTGACCGCATCGGACGCGCGCACCATGCGTTCGGCGGTCTCCAGGCCGATGCAGCCGTGCTCCATGTCAACAACGGCGAAATCATAGCCGGAGTAGCCTATGACTTCCACGATCTCCTCGCACGGGGCCTGGGCCCATATGCCGGCCAGACGTTTGCCCGCCAGAATGTCCTTTTTCAAACTATAATTTTTCATGCAGACCCCTCCTTTGTCCGCCGGCGCATGATCGCCGCGCTGCCGTCAAAATCCTTTACTACCGTGAATTCTGCGCTATTATGGAACTATACACCCGGAGGTGTACCATGAAATTCAGATTCTTTACCGCGCTGTTGCTGCCGGCCGTGCTGGCCGTCTGCGTATCCTGCGCCGCGGCGCACCAGCCGTTCGCCTCGCCCGGCGACGCGGCCCTCAAGCAGGAGATCACCGCGAAACTGGGTCCGTACTACACCCGCACCCTGATCGTCACCGTTTCCGGCGGCAGGGTGTATATGGAAGGCGAGCTGCGCAACTTTGACGAGCTGTCGGACGCAAAGGACATCATCCGTTCGACCAACGGCGTCACGTCCATTATGGAGGATGTCTTCCTCACGGACGTCGGCCCCCAGGGCGACAACAGCTACGACTAGGCAATGCCGCGCCGAGGGCGCTCCGCTGTCCGGGGCTACAGCGCCCCGGCCCGCATCAGCGCTTCGCGCGCCTCGCGCGAGCGCCCGGTTTTTTCCAGAGCGCGGGAAAGCGCCAGCCAGCCGCTTTTGCGTTCCGGCCTGAGCACGATGCTCTGCCGGGCGAGAGATTCGGCCACTTCCGCATCCTCCCCGCCGTCAAGGTAGAGTTCCGCCAGCATCTGCAGGGCCACGGCGTTCTGCGGGTCAAGGGCCAGGGCCTCGTGCAAAAGTTCGCGCGCTTCCTCGGCTTTGCCCTCCCGCAGGCACAGCCCCGCGAGGCACCGCCGCGTGACGGCCATGCCGCCGGGGACCGTCCCCGCCCTGTCGTACAGCGTTTTGGCGCCGGCGGTATCCCCCTCGCTCTCGGCCATCTGGCCGAGGCGGACCAGGGCGTACAGATGGCCGGGCGCTTTTTCCAGGCACCGCCCGTAAAACGCCTTCGCGTCATCCCGCTCGCCCAGACACTGGCAGGTATAGCCCATATTATACAAAGCGTTGGCTTCCGGGGCCAGGGCCACGGCGCGGCCGAAATGCCCCCTGGCCTCGTTGTGGCGGCCGAGGCGCGCCAGGGTCACGCCCAGGGAATTCCAGGCGAGCGCGTTGCCGTCGTCCGCCAGCAGGGCCTGCTTGTATTCGGTCATGGCGCCCAGCGTATCCCCGTGGCTGAAGCGCTTGTCCGCGCTGATGGTCATGGCGAGGGAGTCGAACACCCCCACGTGGGGCGCGGGCAGCAATATGCCGTACTCGAGGGCCTTGCGGCAGTTTTCCAGGACGTCCGCCTTGCGGAAATCGAGATACGGATACCCGGCGAGGCCCGCCGCCGCGAAGGCGCCTTCCCGTCCGGGAAAGAATCGCGAGGCCAGGAGGGAGCAGAGCTCTTCGTACTTGGGTTGCAACGTTTTCGGGTCCGCTCCGGGATGAAAGACCATGAAGCTGGCAAGCCCGTAGCGCCCCCCGGAAATTTCCTGGCCGAACAGGTCGCGGAACAGACGGGCCGCCTCGGCCATGAGCTGGTCCGGCTGGCCCGCGAGGTTCGCCGCCGCGCCGTTTTCCATGTCCGGCGGGAGCAGGCGCAAGAGCGCCAGGGAAAACACGTCGCACTTTTCCCTGCCCTCGGACCAGGCCGCCAGAAAATCCCCGTGGCGCAAAAGGCCCGTCACCGGGTCCGGCGCCCCGGGCCCGTCCCTTCCGGCGAGGCTCCCGGCGCGCGACGCGCCCCAGACCTCGCCCGGCAGCAACACCAGGGAATCGCCCGCCGCGATGCCGTTGGAAGGGTCCGCCTCATGGAGAATCTCCGCGACCGAGGAATTTTCCTTCACCTCGATCAGCACAAGTTCGCCCTTGTACAGCCTGCCCTCGCTCCCGGGCGCTCCGGTCTTGCCGCCTCCGGAAGCCCGGACGGAAAACCGCTGCCCTTCGCGCGCGTTGACGGCGGAGCCGAGGCTGACCGTAACCCTGGAGAGCGGCAGCATTTCCGCCACCCGGCCCCCTTCGGACAAGATGCGGCCAAAGGCCAGCACCGGTTCCTCCTCCCCGGTCAGGAGCCGTTCCGCCGCCAGGGCGGCAGCCAGCCGCGCCTTGCGCAAAAGGATTCTGGCCTGTTCCGGCGCGGGCTTGAGAAAGACGTTCCCGGTGATGTCCTGCGGGTACAGGGCATAGCCGATGGACGTGGTCACGCTGATCCGCGAGCGCGTCAGTTCGTGGGGGAGGCTGACCTTGCCCAGCTCTTCCAGCACTGTCCCGGCGAACCGTTTGCAGGCCCCGGCGGTGGCGGCGGGCATGAGCACGGCCAGTTCGTAGTCGCTTACCCGGGCCGTGGTGCCCTGTTCCGGGCAGATGTCGCGCAAGGCCCGCCCCAGGAGGGCGAGGATGTCTTCCGACGCCGTGTACCCGTGCTTGCGCACGACCTGGCGCAGCCCGTGCAGCCGGATGACGAGGGCCGCGAGGCAGGGGGACGCGCCGCCAAGGCCGCTTGCCGCGTCCGGGTCGGACACCTCCCGCGAGGAAGGCTCCGACCGCAGCGAATCGCTGGTGCCCTGGACCTCTTCCGCCATGCGGGCCAGAAAGTGCTGCCGCGAGAAAAGACCGGTAAAGGCGTCGGAAACCGCCGCCTTGTAGAGTTGCAGATTTTCCATGGCCAGGGCCGTGATAACCGGCAAGCTTCCGGAAACTGCCCGATACGCCCCTTCCGGGACGCCGCGCGCGACAAAGACGCCCAGAAGCGATCCGGCATCGCCGCCGTTTTCGTGCGGCGCATACAGCGGCAGGAGCAGGCGCTCTTCATCCGGCAGATACTCCGGAGCGGCGGCGCCGGGGGGGTTGGGAAAATGCAGGGTGCAGCCCGTATGGGGGATGAACGGCGCAAGGCTTTTGCGCAGACGCTGTTCAAAGCGGATCAGATCGCGGCGCTCAAGGCGCAAAAACGGCTCGGGGAGGGCGTCCTTGGTATTCATAGGGCGCGAGTGTACCGCAAGGCCAGGTGAAAGGCAATTTACCCCGCCAGCCAACGCCGGGAGTTGTGCCAGGGCCGGAAACCCTCTCCTGCCCCGGCACGCCCCCTCCGTCGTATCACACCCTTTCCTTTCATCCCCAAAAATTGTAGGCTTCCCGAAAAAACGGAGTGTGCATGCGCGTACATACTTTTCCCCTGGGTCCGCTGGAGACCAACTGTTATCTCCTGGTGGAAGGCTCCGAAGCCGTTGCCGTCGATCCGGGCGGCGACCCCACCGCTGTGGTCAAATATCTCGCCGACAACAGGCTTAACCTGGTCGCCATCCTGAACACCCACCTGCATTTCGACCATGTGGGCGGCAACGCGCCCCTGGCAAAAGCCACGGGCGCGCCCATCTATCTGTGCAAGGAAGACCTGTTCCTGCTGCAGGCGACCTCCGGCACGCGGTTCGGCCTGCCTCCCACGGAACCCTTTGAGTACCAAAACCTGGAACCGGGCGAAACCACCTTCATGGGGCTGCGCTGTACGGTCATCCACACGCCGGGCCATTCGCCGGGCAGCCTTTCCTTCTATTTCCCGGACCAGGGCGCCCTGTTCTCCGGCGACGTGCTCTTTTACCGCGACACCGGCCGTTCCGACCTGCCCGGCGGCAGCAGGCCCGTGCTGGAAAACGAGACCATCCGGGGCAAGCTTTACAAACTCCCGGACGCTACCGTGGTCTACCCCGGCCACGGGCCGGAAACCACCATCGGCGTGGAAAAGGTCGAGAACCACTGGGTCACCGCCTGAGCCATGACCTCACGGAACGGCCCCCTGCTGCTGGCGTGCAGCCCGCGTAGCGGCGGCAACAGCGACACGGCCATAAGCGTTGTCCAGAGCCTTATGGACGGCGCGGATTCTTCCGCGCCGTCCGTCACCTTTCTACGGAACCACCCCGTTCTGCCCTGCGTTTCCTGCGGCCACTGCGCGCGCCACAAACTCGCCTGCCCGCTTGCCGCGCGCGACGAGAGCGCGCCCCTTTTCGACGCCCTGCAATCGGCATCCGCCCTCGTGCTTGCCGCGCCCGTGTATTTCTACCACGTCCCGGCCCAGCTCAAGGCCCTGATCGACAGAAGCCAGCCCTGGTGGATGCTGCGCGACGCCTGGAAAGAAACGCCCTTCCCCCGCCGGACGGCCCACATCATTCTTATTGCAGCCAGACCGCAGGGGCAAAAGCTGTTTGAAGGGAGCCTCCTCTCCCTCCGGTACTGGCTTGACCTTTTCGGCTACGACCTCGCGGAACCCCTGACGCTCCACGGGCTGGAAGGCCCGGACGCGCTCCGCGAAAACACGGAACAATACGCCCGCCTCGTCCGGTACGCGGAAACCATAAAAGCCTCGCTGCCCCGCGCGAAGGAATAGCCGTGCTCCGCTTTGCGCGCCGGTTCGCGGCCTGCCTGGCCCCCTTGCGCGAATCGCGCTGCGCATCCTGCGCAACGCCCGTGCCGTTGCAAGCCCCGGATACCCCCTTTGGCGCGACCCTCTGCCCTTCGTGCGCGGCCGCCCTCGCCCGGCGGACCGCCGGGTATTGCACGCGTTGCGGCAACCTTTTCGCGCAGGCAGACGCGCCGCCCGCCCCTTGCGGCAACTGCCTGGCAGCGCCCCGCCCATGGAATCGCTTCTTTTTCCACGGCGCGTACCAGGGGTTACTGCGCGACCTGATACTGCGATTCAAAAACGGGCACGAACTGGCGCTCGGCAACCTCCTGGGCCGCCTCCTGGCCGCGCACCCGGATATCCCGGGCCCGCCGGATACCGTCAGCCCGTACGACGCCATCGTCCCCATGCCGCTCCACCCCCGCCGCCTGCGCGAACGCGGCTTCAACCAGGCGCTGGAAGCGGCCCTCCCCCTTGCCGCGAAGTGCGGCGCGCCCGTCATGCCGCAACTCCTCGGGCGCACCGGGTACACCCGTCCCCAGGCGGGCCTTTCCCTGAACGAGCGCAAGGCCAACGTGCGCGGCCTCTTTGCCGCCAAAGGCGCCGCCGGGATGCGCCTGCTCCTCGCGGACGACATCGCCACAACCTGCGCCTCCCTGGAAAGCGCCGCCGATGCGCTGCTGCGGGCGGGCGCCTCCTCGGTGGACGTCGCGGTCATCGCCAGAACGCCGGAAGCCCGGACCCTTTCGCCCTGAGCATGCCGCGCGGGCGGGACACAACGGCGAAACATCCTGCCGAAGAATCGTTTTATAACAATATGCCACGGCGGCGATCGCGTCCCTCAAGTTTTCCCGCCGCCGTCCGATAAGGCTTTCGGGATATTTCCCGAGGAGGGATCATATGGACTCCGTACAAAGTGCGGGCGCGGCCGCTGCCATGACGCAGAGCGCCCTCAAGGACACCACGGGCGCGCAGCTCATCAGCAAAACTCTGGACAAAATGAATACGTCCATGAGCGTGAGCGGCCCCAAAATCGACGCCGGCTACCAGTTCCAAAAGGACGTGCTGAGCGCGGCGGGCATAGGCACCAAGCTGGACACGATTGCGTAAGCGTCGCGGCGAAGGCCATTGCCATGTAAAAGGGCGGCCCCCGCATGGGCCGCCCTTTTTTATTTTGCGTCCGGAACACGCAAAAACGACGATGTAGATTATAACTGACCAAAAATACCTTGCATAATACTTTCACACCGCAATCGACATCTTGTATTAATTAGTTTATGAACGGTGCGTGTCTCTAAATGCCGCCGCTCAGGACGGGTATCGCGGGTTTTCTCTCCTCTTCCGCGGGCACGGCATTCTTCCTGTTTTACGGTTTTTTTCGCTTTATTTGGTGTGCGCGCATCCGTACTCCCGGGGGATTTTTTGCGGCAACCAGCCGCCGAACGGATACGCGCTTCGTCTTTCTGGGCATTTGCCGGGAATCAACACGCGTTTTGAACGCAAGGGGATCACATGAAACTGCAACTGAAAATTCTTCTGCCCATCATCGGCCTGTTCATGCTTTTCATGGGCCTGAGCGGGTATCTTGCATACAGGCAGACCGCGGAGAGCCTGCGGGCCTCGCTCATCGACAACATGGAAGGCGAAGCCTCGGCCATGGTGCGCGCCATCAACGACCTGGCGGACACCAGCGTCCAGAACATCGTCAGAACGGCGGACAACGAAGCGGTTCTGCGCTTTTTCGCCAACGCAGGCGACATGGGGAATCCTGAAAGCCTCGCCGCCGTCACGGCGACCCTCAAGCGCCTCGAAGCCAGCTACCCCGGTTTTGACCGCATCACCCTGCTGGACACGGAAGGCAAAGTCGTCGCGACGTCCCGGCCGGAACTCTCCAAAATCGGCGACAAATTCGACGACAGGAACTACTTCAAGGAAGCGATCAAGGGGAACGCCTTTCTCGCCCAGCCTTTCTTCAGCAGGGTGGTGAAAAAAACCGTCATGGCCGCCTCCTCGCCCATCAAAATAAACAACAATATCGCGGGCGTAGTCTATGCGACCATGGACCTGGACCCCTTCTTCAACGCCTTTGTCGGGCCGATCAAGGTGGGCGAGAAAGGGTTTGCCTACATCATCAACAGCGACGGCCTGGTGGTGATGGCGAAAAATACGGACTGGCTTTTCAACAAGGACCTGCCCGCCGTCTCCAGCTACAAGGCATGGGTCGCCGCGAAGCAGGACGGCGCGGTGGAGTTGACGGGCAACGACGGCAGGGAAGTGGTCGTGTACCACAAGACCGAACCTGGTTCCGGCCTCACGGCGATCATCCGCGCGGAAACCGACGACGTGTATTCCGGCCTGTATACGCTGCGCAGGACGAGCATCATCATCATTCTGTGCTCCATCCTGGTCGGCAGTTTGCTGGTGTTCCTGGTGGTCCGCCCGGTGGTGCGCTCCCTCAACAAGGGCGTGGTGTTCGCCGGCGAAATCGCGGCGGGGCATCTGGATGGCACCCTTGACGTGCGCCGCAACGATGAAATCGGAAAACTCGCGGACGCGTTGCGTACCATCCCTGCGTCCCTTAAAGAAATTATTCATGAATACAAAAACCTTGAAGAAAAAATCGAAAAGGGCGAACTCAACGCCGCGGGCGACGAGGCCCGGTTCAGCGGCGATTTTGCCATGCTGATACGGGGAACGAACGGCATCCTCTCCCGGTACCGCACCGTTCTGGAGAACATCCCCTCGCCCGTTATCATGCTGGGCAAAGATCTTCAGGCGACGTACCTGAACAAAGTGGCCCGCGAGCTCGCGGGCGAGGATTACAAGGGCAAAACCTGCCAGCAGCTCTTCGGCCGCGAGGACTACTTCACCGCTACCTGCGGGCTGAAAAAAGCCGTTGAAACAAAACGGCCCGGCCGGGGGGAAACCGTCGCCCACCCGCAGGGCAAGACCATGGACGTGGGGTATTTCTCCATTCCCATGCTGGACGAGAAAGGCAACCTCCTTTCCGTCCTGCAGCTCATCACGGATCTTACCGCGATCAAAAGCACCCAGCGCACCATCATGGAAGTGGCCAACCGGGCCATGGATATCTCCAACCGCGTGGCGGCCGCTTCCGAAGAGCTTTCCGCCCAGGTGGAGCAGGTGAACAGGGGCACTGCCGTGCAGCGTGACAGGGTCAACTCCACGGCGACAGCCATGGAGGAAATGAACTCGACCGTGCTCGAAGTGGCCAGAAGCGCCGGCGACGCCCGCGAACAGGCCGAAAACACGCAGGGAAAAGCCAGGGAAGGGTCGGCGCTGGTCACCCAGCTGATTACGTCCATAAGCCAGGTCAGCACGGTCTCCCAGGAACTGGCCGAGAACATCAAATCCCTGGGCACCCAGACGGAAGCCATCGGCAGTGTGATGGGCGTCATTTCCGATATCGCGGACCAGACCAACCTGCTGGCCCTCAACGCGGCCATTGAAGCGGCCCGCGCCGGTGAAGCAGGACGCGGATTCGCGGTGGTGGCGGACGAGGTCCGCAAACTCGCGGAAAAAACCATGAGCGCCACGTCCGAAGTCGGCTCCAGCATCACGGGCATCCAGACCGCGACGTCGCAGAACATCCAGCGCTTCAGCCAGGCCGCGACGCTGGTTGCAAAATCGTCCGAGCTCGCCACAACCTCCGGCCAGGCCCTGGACCAGATCCTGGCCTTCGCGGAACACAGCGCTGCCGTTGTTTCCAGCATCGCCACCGCGGCTGAGGAACAGAGCGCGACGAGCGAGGAAATCAACCGCTCCGTCGAGGAAATACACCGTATCGCGGGCGATACCGCCAGCGGCATGGAAGAGGCCAACGTGGCCGTGCGCAGCCTCGCGGAACTGGCGACGGAGCTCAACTCCTTGCTGGACAAGCTGAAAGCGTAACATACCCACGACAGACGGACGCACACAAAGCGGGGGCATGCCCCCGCTCAGACCCTTGACAAAGTCCTGGCCTTTTAGCCGGGATTTTGTTTTTATATCTCCATGATAAAGCGCAAAACCGAACAGCAAGGCATGATGGAGCTGGTATATATCGAGCAACTCGTGCCTAAAGAACATCTTCTTCGTAAAATCGACAAGGCTATCGACTTCAGATTCATCTATGACAAGGTCAAAGATAGATACTGTCCCGATAACGGCAGGCCGGCAGTTGATCCGGTTGTGCTATTCAAGATGCTTTTTATTGGGTATTTGTTCGGCATTCGCAGCGAGCAACAGTTGATTCGCGAAATCGAAGTCAATGTCGCATATCGTTGGTTTCTCGGCTTTACTCTCACCGACAAAATCCCCCACGCCAGCACCTTCAGCCAAAACCGCCGCAGGCGTTTCAATGACAGCCCGGTTTACCAGGAAATTTTTGACGAGATTGTGCTCCAGGCCATAAAGCGCAAGATGGTGGACGGCAAAACGCTGTACACCGATTCAACCCACCTGAAAGCCAGTGCCAACAAGGGAAAATATGACAAGGCCCAGGTGCTCAAATCCGTACGCGATTATGTGGAGGAACTTGACCGGGACATTGATGAAGACCGCCGCAAGCATGGCAAAAAGCCTTTGCCGCCCCGCGATGAGACTCCGGAAACCAAGGAAATCAAGGTCAGCACCACGGACCCGGACAGCGGGTATATGGTGCGCGAGGGCAAACCCAAGGGTTTTTTCTATCTGGATCACCGTACCGTGGACGGAATCTGCGGCATCATAACCGACAGTTTCGTTACCCCCGGCAATGTGCATGACTCTCAGCCCTACCTCTCCCGCCTTGATCGCCAACGGAAGCGTTTTGGTTTCAACGTCGAGTCCGCAGGCCTTGATGCAGCCTACTTCACTCCCCATATCTGCAAAGGCCTTGTGGAAAGAGATATTTATGGAGTCATCGGGTACAGCCGCCCCACACACCGCGCGNGGTGGCGCGCCATATCTGGCAGGAATATAAAGATATAATCAACGAATATCGCTACGAGGACAAAGGCAAAGCCATCTACAAACGCCGTAAGGAGACAGTGGAGCGGAGCTTTGCCGACGGCAAGGAATTACATGGGCATCGCTACGCCCGCTTCCGAGGCCTTGCGAAGGTCCAGATGCAATGCCTCTTGTCCGCCGCCTGCCAGAACATGAAGAAAATAGCCCTGCGCATCTGGGAGCGGTCAAACGGCCCTTGCGGCCCAGGCTTTTCCCGCTCCCAAACGACACTTTCCCGCTTGTTTTCCCATCTTTGGAGAATTTGCTCCGCTCCAAAATCCGCAGTGCCCGCATAACTAAACGCTGCAATAAAACAAACCCCCGCTCAAAAAAACGGGGGTTTGTCAGAGGTCTGACGCCTGCTGGTTTGCAGGCGTTTTTGTTTCATCCAGGGTGGGTATAAAAATTATTTCGCGAACAGGTATGCGTACTTGGCCGCGATGCCGTCGGTGCGCTCGGCGGTTTTGGCCACGAGGCTGTCCAGCTCCTCGGCGGTGACGAGCCCCACCTCGCGGGCCAGCAGAAAGCTTAAGGTTCCCTCGGCCTGGGAGAACGCCCAGACCACGCTATAGGCCGACGCGATATTGGGCCTGGACGGAAATTCCGCCGTGGAGGCGATGAATACCTTGATCTTGGGCGCGTCCTTTTCCGTCAGGGTGAAAAGAGAGCTCGCATTGAACAGCCCCTTGAGCTGGAAGGCGAACTTCGCGCCCAGGGTATCGGTTCCCTCGTGTTCCACCATGACGACGGTCGTGCGGTCAACCTGCACATTGGCCGGTTTGTCCGCCACGGGTTTGGCGGCGGCGGGCTGCGCGGCGGCATCCTGCCCGGGCTGTGCGGCAAAGGCGGGAGACGCCAGACATACCGCCAAGACGGCCATCACACTGAAAAGAAAAACATACTGCTTCCGCATAGTAACTCCTTGCCTCATACGGTCTTCCTTCCGGAATAACGCCTTTTTTTCAATGGGAAAAGGGACTTTTTTCTAAGAAATACAGGGTGCGGAAAGGCGTATCAGACAATCAGGGCCTCGAACCAGTATATTTCCGTATCCGGGTCATGCCACGCATCCGCGGGCAGCCCCGCCTTGCGGCAGGTCTGGTCCAGGAAGGTTTCCCTGTCCCATTCCCATTCCACGGGCACCTGGGGCAAAAGCAGCCCCTGGCGGCTTTCCCGGCGCATGACGAGCCCGTGCCTGCCCACCTCGACCAGTCTGGGGTCCGGGCAGCGGGTAATGGGGCCGATAACGGAAACCTCCACCTCAAGGTCTTTGAATTCGCTCATGATAAGCGGCGGGAAACGCGAATCGTGGAACGCGGCGGCTTCCGCCATTTCTCCCACGGTCACGTGAAGGGGCTCGTTGCTGGCAATGCGGCCGATGCAACCGCGCAACTGCCCGTTGCGCTTCAGGGTGACGAACGCCCCCCACTTTTCGTGCAGCGCGCCTTCCGGCGGCGGCGCCATGGCGCCCACTTTCTGGTCGCGCAGGACAAGGTCGATCCGTGACCGCACGAGGTCATGCAGGTATTGCCGCTCTTCCATGGAAAGTGAAAATTCAAAACCGTCGTCCATACACCCTCCGCGGCGGAACCCCACACATAGCGTCTTGTCCGGCCGTCAGAAATTACCCTTGAGAATGCGGGCGCATACGTGGATCTTTCCCCTAAGTATGTACTATACGTATCTTTGTATCTTCTGGCAAGGCGACGGGACGAACGGGCGATTCAAAGATTGTTTGATGCCGGAAGCCTTCCGGGATATAACGCCCCCATGCCCATACAGACTTCTTCCACACCCCCGGCGCCGACGCCCGGCAGTTTTTCCGTTACGGCAACGGACGGCGCCGCCCGCGCGGGCCTTTTGCAGACCGGCCACGGCCTTATCCCCACGCCCATCTTCATGCCCGTGGGCACGGTCGGCTCCGTCAAAGCCCTTGCGCCCGATGATCTATACGCCCTGGACGCCAGGATCATCCTCGGCAACACCTACCACCTCTATCTCAGGCCCGGCGACGATCTGGTGGCCCGGCGCGGCGGCTTGCACGCCTTTGCCGCATGGGACAGGCCCATCCTTACGGACAGCGGCGGATTCCAGGCGTTCAGCCTGTCGGATCTCCGGAAAATCAGCGAGGAGGGGGTGTTGTTCCGCTCCCACCTGGACGGGTCCAAACACCTGTTCACCCCGGAAAAGGTCGTCGCCATCCAGCGCAACCTCGGTTCAGACATCATGATGGTGCTCGACGAATGCGTGCCCTACGGCACGGACCGCGCCTACACCGCTACCTCCATAAAGCTCACCACCCGCTGGGCCCTGCGCTCGCGCGAGGCCTTCCCGGCAGCCCTGACCCGGAGCGGCGAGGCGTACAACCTGCTCTTCGCCATCACCCAGGGCGGATTTTTCCCGGACCTGCGCACCGCGTCCGTGGAAGAGCTCGCGCCGCACGATTTTGACGGATTTGCCATCGGTGGCTTATCGGTAGGTGAATCAAAGGGAGAAATGTACGATCTCCTGGCCCACACCGCGCCGCTGCTGCCCGTTGCCAAGCCCCGCTATCTCATGGGGGTCGGCACGCCGCTGGATATCATGACCGGCGTGGCCGCCGGGGTGGACATGTTCGATTGCGTGCTGCCCACCCGCAACGCGCGCAACGGCACGCTGTACACGTCCATGGGCAAGGTCAACATCAAGCGTAAGGAGTTCGCCGAGGACGATTCCCCCCTGGACCCGGCCTGTTCCTGCTACACCTGCCGGACCTTCAGCAAGGCCTATCTGCGCCACCTGTACACGGCCAAGGAACTTTTGTCCTTCCGGCTCAATTCCCTGCATAATCTCACGTACTACCTGAACCTCGTGACCCGCGCCCGTGAGGCCATCATCAACGGCGCGTTCGCGGCGCTGTACGCTGAAATCCG
The DNA here is from genome assembly GCA_900079685.1 of uncultured delta proteobacterium. NCBI lineage: Bacteria > Deltaproteobacteria > uncultured delta proteobacterium. The sequence goes on along the minus strand of LT599018.1, from coordinate 2,574,365 downwards.
GGAGCTGTACAAAGAAGAACTGCCGGCGGTTTAAACAATTTCCCGTATAAAGACTCCGGGCACGACTCCCGGCACATCGGTATAGAGCACGGCCCGCGTCCCGGACGCGGCGCTCCCGGCGCGTTCGCCCCGGTGGTTTTCCAGGGCGTAGGTTCCCGGGGCCATGACGGGCCGCCGCATGCCGGGCAGCATGATTTCCGCCGGACGCGCCTCGTCCCATTTGCCGAGCACGGTCACGGCCCAGGCGGTATTGTCGCTGTTCAGCGGCTCCAGGATTTTGGCAAGGAGGGGACGTGGCGCGGCAACACCGGTTACGGCGCGCCTCTTGTGGAGGAAAAACCCCGTGGACAGAGGCCGGGAGGCCGTGCGCGCGAGATCGGGCAGAAACGAGCGGAACGGGAACGCGGTGCCGGATGCGAGGGATGCGGCGGCAGCATCGAGGGCCGCGCGGTAGGCGTCCGTGACGTGGGCCACGTAGGCGGCTCCCTTGGTCCTGCCTTCGATTTTCAAGGCGTTGATCCGGTTTTTGATAAACCAGGGCAGGAACGGCAGAAGACAAAGATCGTCCGGCGCGAACAGGGCCGCGAAATTTTCGTTTTGCTGGATGTCCCAGAGGGCCTGGCCGGGCCGCAGGGCTTCCTCCAGGGTGAGGGAGAACGCGGCATCGGTTGCCCTGTATTCGAAGCGGCAGGGCTGGGTGCAGCGGCCGAGGTTGGCGGGCCGGTTGTTCAGCCAGGCGGAAAGCAGACACTGGCCGGAAACCGCCAGACACATGGCCCCGTGGACGAACACTTCCAGTTCCGTTTCCGGCAGCTGGGCCCGGATGGCGCGGATTTCCCGGTGCGGCAGCTCCCGCGCCAGCACGACGCGCGAGGCGCCCGCGTCCGTCCAGAAGCGGACGGCCCCGGCATTGGTGGTATTGGCCTGGGTCGATATGTGCGCGGGAACGCCTTCCGCGTACCGTTGCACGAGGGAGAGAACGCCCGGATCAGCCACGATGAACGCGTGAACCCCCGCTTCCGCCGCCGTTTCCACAGCCTCCGGCATGGCCGCCATATCCCGCTCGAACGGGAGCGCGTTCAGACAGTAGTATATTTTGACGTTTTTCACGGCCGCCAGAGAAACGGCGTCGCGCAGTTCCGCCGGGGTAAACCCTTTGCTTGCCGCGCGCAGGTTGCCGGACGTCCCGCCGAGGTACACCGCGTCCGCGCCGTACAAGACCGCAGTCCGGAATTTTTCCATGTCGCCCGCGGGCACGAGCAGTTCAGGAGAGAAAGGGGGTGTCATAAAAAACCTTTGTGACCAGAGCCAGCCGGCAAAACAGCGGTTCCTTTTGGCGTGATACTGCGTCAGCGCACGATTTTTCTCCGGGTCATGGACCAAAGAGTCCATGCCCCTCCGGAAAATCGCACGCTTCCTTGTCTGACGCCAAAAGGAACCGCTGTTTTACTGCATGCGTTTGCGCGCGAAATTGGCGAGCTTCTCGGCTTCCGCGAAGGCGGGGTTCACCGCGTGGGCTTTTTCCCCGAACTCCACGGCCTTGCCCCATTGTTGCCATTCCAGGTACAGGCGGCCGATGTTGAAAAGAAGATTGGGGTCTTCCGGCGCAAGGGGCAGCGCCCGCATGTAATATTCCTCGGCGACGTCGAACCGGCCCAGCTTGCGGAGCGCGATGGCCAGGCGGTTGTAGTTGTGCAGGGCGTTCGGGTCAAGGTTGACGGCCTCGGCAAAGCTGCTGGCCGCGTCTTCGTACAACCCGGCGTTCAGGTATTTTTCGCCGATCGCGCCCTGCAGGTGGCTGTCGTCCGGGAATTCGCCGGTAATGGATGTGAAGACCGAGCGGGCGCTGTCGTAGTCCTTGTTGTCCAGGTGTTCCTGGCCCTTGACCAGCGCGGCTTCCTTCTTGGCGGCCATGGCCTTGGCGAGTTCCTCCACCTCGGACATGGTTTCCTCTTTCAGCACTTCGAGCAGTTCATGCATATCCTCGAACAGTTTCTTCTCCTCGCCCGGAACGTAGGACAGGGCCAGGGGATATATCTTCCGGATACCGGGGTCGCTGTTGATATGGTCGAGAGCATCCCGCACCAGACCGCCGAATTCGTCGCGCTCGCCCTTCATGAGGGGAGTGGACAGCATGAGCCGGAGCGTCCCGATAACCGCCTGCACCGCCGGAACGGGCTTTCCCTGCCGCAGCGCCGAATGCACCTGTTTGATCTTGCCGCGTATCGAGACGATATCCTGTGACATAATACCCTCTATTGTCCCGCCATCAGCGGCAGGATGCGTTCCAGGTCTTCCGGGCTGTCAACCCCGTGCGAACGGTGGTTCGTTACCGCCACCCGCATCGGGATGCCGTTTTCCAGAAACCGGAGCTGTTCAAGACTTTCCATCGCTTCAAGGGGCGTTTGCGGCAGCGCCGTGTAGGCCGCGAGAACCCGCATGCGGTATGCGTAAATGCCCACGTGCAGAAAATACGGCGACACCTTGGCCGCATACCGCTCAAACGGAATGGCGGCCCGTGAAAAATACAGGGCGTTGCCCTTCGTGTCGCAAACGACCTTGACCCTGTCCGGCAGAAGCGCTTCATCACGCTCCATGGGGCAGGCCAGCGTCGCCGCCGCGACGGCGTCATCCGCGAACGGCGCGGTAAGCGCGTCGAGCATGGCCGGGTCAAGGGCAGGCTCGTCGCCCTGGATATTGACCACGACGGCGTCATCGGGAAGCCTCAGGGCCGTGGCCGCTTCAAACACCCGGGAGGAGCCGTTGGCGTGATCGCCCCGCGTCATGAGGCAGGGCACGCCGAGGGCGGCCGCGGCATCCATGATGCGCGCATCGTCCGTGCACAGGTGCACGCTTGCGAACCGTTCGCAGCGCGAGGCCCGGCTCCACACGTGCCAGAACATGGGCTTGCCCAGGATATCCGCAAGGGGCTTGCCGGGAAAACGGGTGGAGTCGTACCGCGCGGGTATAAAGCCATAGCAGGAAGGAAACGCCATAACAAAACCGATAGTTGTAGTATGTGCCGTAACAGTTGCGTACGGCCTGGCATCCGCTTGCCGGGCATCCTCGGGGTCGTCGCAACAGTATACCGTTATAAAAATTCTGTATAGGCCCTTTTTTGTAACATAAATTTCCCCTGTACGAGTAGGAATTATGTTTCACGCCCCATGAAGCGCACCAGCTCGAACAGCTTTTTATGGTGCGTTGCGACAATATGGTAATATTTGTCCTGCGGCACATAAATATACGGAACGTCCGCAAGGCGGCGGTACAGAAAAAGCGAAAGAATAACCCGGTTCACGGCCTGATGCCCGATGATAAGCGTTCCCGGCGCCGCGCCGGAGAGAAACAACGCTTTGCGGAACCCCCGGTTCACCCGCTCGTGCATGGTGACGTAGCCTTCCCCCTCGGGATACACATAGTTGTATTTGTCCCGCGCGCGGGCTGCGAACTCCTCGGGGTATTTACGGCGTATTTCCTCGTAGGTCATGCCCTCGCATATGCCCGCGTCGATTTCGTCCAGTTCCGGCAAGGCCATGAGCACGCTGTCCGGATGGTCCGCGATGAGCGGCGTCGCATACTGCATGGAGCGGCTCTTCGCCGAAGTGAAGATGTACGGCACGGGCTTGTCCCGGAAGTAATCGGCCAGGGCCTGCGCCTGGGCGAGACCTCTTTCCGTCAGGGGCGCGTTGCCGCCGATGCGGTTTTCGAGGTTATAGGCGCTCTCCCCGTGCCGCACGAGGTACAGGTTGTTGACCCAGTCGGAGACCATGATGTCGCGGATGCGCACGTAGTACGGCACCACGAAGGTCAGCTGCTCCTTGAGGATCCTGCTGCCCAGGGTATCCAGCCGCACGAAGTTGGCTTCTTTGCAGAGCGGCACGTAAATGGACGCGTAATATTCTATCCGCTGTTCGAACCGTCTCGTGGCTTCGTCCCGCGACATGCGGGCGAACTCCGGCAGGCGCACCTTGCGCTGGATGCTCGCCGCCACAAGGTCTTTGTCCTCGTTCACGCATTCGATGTAGAGGACCGGGATGCCCTGGAGCTGCTCCTCAAGCATGCTCCGCCGCTCGCGGCTGGCGTTGGTGGCGTCAAGAATGGCCACGTGGCCGCCTTCGTCCAGAAACTGGCGGGCGGCCCGCATGTTCATGCGGGAAAGTTCGTCCCGTGCCTTGTTGCCTTCCGCGTTGTGCGGGTCGTAAAACCACGGTTCGGACGAGGCTTCCCCGTAATGCACGCGGCGGAGCACGCCGTTATTGAAGATGCGCGTTTTGACGCCTTCGGCCTCCAGGCCGTCGCGCAGGCGGAGCGCCAGGGTGGATTTGCCCCTGGCCGGAAGCCCCACCAGAACGAGGCACGCCTTTTTGCCGGGCTGCGGCAGTTCCAGGCTTGTCATTACACCTCTTTGCGTATCCCGGCATTCCTGCCGAAAAACGTGGTATTTTCCATGAACCAGGCCATGGATGCATCGGAAAGCTGGCCCGGCGCGAGCCGCCAGCACCAGTTGCCTTCCGTGGTCGAGGGTGTGTTCATGCGTCCTTCCATCCCCAAACCCAGGAGATCCTGGGCCGGGACGACGACCATTTCCGCCACGCTGGCCAGGGCCAGGCGGGTCATGACGGCGGCCACGTTCTCTTCCGTCACCGCTTGGCCCGTATAGCCCGAGAGCGCGTTTTTCTCTTCCCAGGAAGCGCCTTCCCGGAACCAGCCCTTTGTCGGCGCGTTGTCGTGGGTGCCGGTATACACCACCTGATCGCGGTGATGCATGAACGGCGCGTGCGGATTTTCCAGCAAATTCCCGCCGAACCCGAACTGGAGCACGGCCATGCCCGGGAACCCCAGCTGCCGCTGCAGTTCCCGCACGTCCGGCGTGATGACTCCCAGATCCTCGGCAATAATGGGCAAACTGACAAGCCGCCGCGCCAGCGCGGAAAACAGGGCGTAGCCGGGCGCCTCCACCCACCGGCCGTTCATGGCGGTCTTTTCCGCGGCAGGCACTTCCCAGTACCCCGCGAACCCCCGGAAATGGTCCAGGCGGATGCAGTCGAACATGCCGAGGTTGTGCATCAGCCGCCGCGTCCACCAGAGGAAATTATTCTCCGCCAGCGCGTCCCAGTCATACAACGGGTTGCCCCAGCGCTGGCCCGTGGGGCTGAAATAATCCGGCGGCACCCCGGCCACCACCATGGGGGAGCCTGCCTCGTTCAGCCGGAAAAACCGGGTGTTGGCCCAGACGTCCGCGGAATCGTGGGTGACGTAAATGGGCACGTCCCCCACAAGGCGCACGCCGAGCCTGAAGCAGGTTTTCCGCAGCCGCCCCCATTGGCGGTAGAAAAGATACTGGCAAAACCGTTCGCGCTGCATGGCCTCGCGTTCGCGCGCGTCCCATTCCGCCAGCGCGGCGCCGTCTCTGCGGGCCAGCTTTTCCGGCCAGGTCGTCCAGCCCGCGCCGTTATGGGCGGCCTTGATGGTGGCGAACCGGGCGTAATCCTCCAGCCAGTAGCTGTTCTCCTCCACAAAGGCAGCAAAGGAATCGTCCGTTTTCAGGGCTTCGGCGCTATTCGCGAAGGCTCTGCGCAGGAGCGCGTCCCGCTGGCGGTGCGCGCGGTCGTAATCCACGCGGGTCGCGCTCGCGCCGTCATGGAAAAAAAAGGTTTCCGCGTTGGCGGCGTCTATGTCCCCCTGGGTGACGAATCCTTCCTCAAGCAGCAGTTCCGGGCTGATGAACAGCGTGCTGCCCGCGAACGCCGAAGGGCTCGAATAGGGCGAATTGCCGATGCCCGGCGAGGTGGGGTTGAGCGGCAGAAACTGCCAGATGGTCTGGCCCGTGCGCGCGAGAAGCCGCGCGAAATTATGGGCCTCCGGCCCGAAGTCGCCGATGCCGTACCGGGACGGCAACGACGAGATATGCAGTAAAACCCCGCTAACCCTCAATCGCATAGACGCTGTCTCCTTGAAAAACACCTCCGGCGGGCGGGGGCGGCGCCCCCGCGCCCCACCGGGAGGTGAACCCCGGCCCCCCGATGGGAGGCGGAAAAATGTACGCGGTAATAATCAATACACAAACTGGTACCTGGCGGGCTCGGCGGATTGTTCCACGCTGAGGTCCACGGCCGCCTGGAGCAGCCGCTGCCACCACGGCCGCGGCTTTTCCGGCTCGGCCAGGATCGTGGGTTCCCCCTCGATGTTGCAGAGTCCGGCGAGGCGCGCGACGGCGGCCTCGCGGTCGCCCAGCCGGTCCACGAGTTTGGCCTCCAGGGCCTGACGGCCCGTCAGGGAGCGGCCGTCGGCAAGAGCCGTTACGGCGTCCTTGGACAAGTTGCGGCCCGTAGCGACGGCCTCCACGAACTGGTCCTGCATGTCGTCGAGCAAGGTTTGCAGATAGGCCCGCTCCTCGGCCGTCAGCTCCTTGAAGGGCGACCCGGAGGCCTTGTATTTCCCGGTGGTCAGGCTTTCGCTGGAGACGCCGATGCGCTCCATGAGGTTCTGCACGGTGGTCACTTGCAGCCGCACGCCGATGCTGCCCGTGAGCGTCGAGGGACCGGCGAAAATTTCCTTGCCCGCCACCGCGATGTAATACCCGCCGGACGTGGCGATGGGCCCCATGGAGACAACCACAGGCTTGACCCCGGCCAAGCGTTTGACGGCCATGTGGATTTCCTGGGACGGCCCGACGGCCCCGCCCGGCGAATTGATCCGCACCAGCACGCCGGCCACGGACGGGTTTTTGCGCAGCTTCTCGATCCAGGCGATGGTGCGCTCGCCATCGCCGATGAAACCTTCCACCGTGACCAGCCCCAGGCGCGGGCCGGAGAAGGTTCCTTTCTCGTCCAGAACGCGCCAGGCGGCCAGACAGGCCCAGACCAGAATCAGGACAAGAATGGACAGCAGGACAAAAAAGAGTTTGGGCCGCCGTTTCCGGAACGGCTGTTTGGCATAGGGATATTGGTTCATGGTTCACCCGCCGTCCTGCGCGCCTTCGTCGCCGTCATACAGCCGCTCCACCCGCACCTTGCGGATGCGGTTTCCTTCCATCTCGGCCACGGAGACCCGCAGACCGCACAGCGCGATGGTATCGCCGATGACCGGGATGCGGCCCAGGGTGTCGATGACGTGGGCGGCCAGGATCTTGTACATGTTGATGTCTCTGTTGTGGCAGGGAAATTCCAGGTACGCGCCGAGCTCCTCAAGGGACAGGTCGGCGTTGACGAGGTAGCTGCCGTCGGATTGGGGCGTGAAGTCCGGCTCCTCGTTGTCGAATTCGTCCTGAATATCCCCGACGATGGCTTCCATGACGTCTTCCATGGTGATGACGCCCTGCCACAGGCCGTACTCGTCCACCACCACGCAGAACTGCTGGCGTTTGTCCTGCATCTGTTTCAAAAGCCGGTCCAGGTGGACCGTTTCATACGCGTACAGCGGCTCGCGCAGAATAGTGCGCAAATCCGCGCCGCTCTCCAGTTGCAGCAGATCCTTGGCATGGATGAACCCGATGATGTTGTCGCGGCTTTCCTCATACAGCGGGAACCGGGTATGGCCGCTGGCCCGCGCCATGACCTTGGCGCCTTCCACGCCCTCCGCCACGTCCAGGGCGGAAACGTCCATGCGGTGGACCATGATGTCCTTGGCCATTTTTTTGTAGAAACTGAAAATGTTGCCGAGCATCCGGCCTTCGGATTCCTCAAGCTGGCCCTCGCGGCTGGAGTCCACGATCAGCATGCGCAGCTCTTCCGGGGAATGGGTCTGCTCCGCCTCCGACGCCGAGGAAAACCCGGCGAGGTGCAGAAAAAAGTTGGAAATGCCGTTCATGACCGAGACGATGGGAAAACAGACCACGTAAAAAATCCGCATGGGCAGGGCCAGCAGCAGCACCGTGGTCTCGGCCTTCTGGATGGAGATGGATTTGGGAATCAGCTCCCCGAACACCACGTGCAGAAAGGTTATCAGCGTAAAGCCGACGGCGATGGAAAGGGAGGTGACAAGAGCCGGGTTACCCAGCCCCGCGAGGTCGAACAGAGGGCGAAGCAGGCCCGCCACCGCCGGTTCGCCGAGCCAGCCGAGCCCCAGGCTGGATAAGGTGATGCCGAGCTGGCAGACCGAAAGATACGCGTCAAGATTCCGTACGCCGAAAAGCGCGAGCCTCGCGCTGCGCATGCCCTCTTCCGCAAGAAGCTCCATTTTGGTCTTGCGCACCTTGACAAACGAAAACTCCGCCGCGACGAAAAGGCCGTTCAGAACAACCAGCAGCAGCGCCACGAGCAACATGAGGCCGGTGTACACACTGACTCCGGAGATAGAAAGTTATCGGTCGCTTTACGAAAAACAAACCCGGAACCGACTCCGGATTCTTCGCAAACCGGGTGCAGTATAGGATATTTTACCCGCAAACAGAAGCGTTATAGCACGAGAAACTTTCGGCCGGGGCCGCGAACGGCCTTTCGGGTTATATCGCCCAAAAGGAATACGCGGCCACGGCCAGGACGAGCGTGGCGGCGCGCAGGGACTGGTTTACGCCGACGAGCAGCAGCGCCGTGGCGGGGGAATAAAACCCGGCATAGGACGGCAGCTGGTGGCGGAAGGCCCGCATGGGGGAGGACAGGATATTGCCGATCAGAAGGGCCGTCACGGCCTGCTCCGGCAACAGGGTTCCGCCGTGCAGGAGAGCGGCGGCGGCGGCAAAGGCCGCGCTGCTTTCCGCCGCCACGAACAGGACGACGACGCCGAGCGACGCGGGATGCAGGAAAAAGAGCGCACCCGCGTGAGCCGCTAAAAACGATTCCACGGCGGTGAACAACCCGCCTTTTTGTAGAATAAAAATCACGCAATAGACCGGGATGGTGAAAAGGCACACTTTGGCCAGCCGCTTCCGGAACCGGGCGATCATGGATTGCAGCGTTCCCTGCCGGGAGGCGGCGGGTGTGGCGCCATTGCCCACGGCGGGCGGATCGAGCAAAAAACGCCCGGCGAGCACGGCCCCCCAGGTGCGGACCGCGGCGGCGGCGAACACGAGGCCCACATAGGCAAAGGCGTGCGCGCCCAGAAAGGAATAGGCCATGGCCAGCAGGGACGGCAGATGCACCAAAAAGGCGGGCGTGCTGTTGATGACGTTGGCGATGACCAGTTCTTTCCTGGAGAGGCCGCCCCCGGCCAGGCCTTCCGCCAGGATGGCGTTGGCCGCCGAGGGCGAGGCGAACGAAAGGGAGAAGGCCGCGCCGGACGCGGGGGAAAGGTGCGCAAGCCGCACGAGAGGCGCGGCGAGCCTGGCGATATACGCCGTCCAGCCGAAGGTTTCCAGCGCCTGGGCGATGACGAGGCCGACGGCCATGACCGCCACCAGCCGGCACAGCGGCAGAACAAGGCCCGCGACAAGGGGCGCGGCGAGAACCGTTTCCACGAACTAAGCCAGGAGGTACGCGGTGGTCAGAAACGCTTCCAGGGTGTTCCAGAACTCGGTGTCCGCCTCGGAGAAGGACAGGCCGACCTGCATGCGGTTCGCGTCAAAGGAAACGCTGCGCACGGTACAGGTCACCGTGAGGGGCAACCCTTCGGAATTCAGGGGAACGCGCAGCACGATGACGTCTTCCACCACCGTCTGCCGCAGGCTTTGCTGCCCGCGAACGTCAACGGCCATGCGGCAGCCGCTGCGGGAAAGATCCGCGATGACGCCGTGGGCGTCGCCGCGCCGGGAGTGCAGCTGCACGGGCAGCGCGCACTGGACGCGCTTGTGCTGACGCAGGGCCATTTTTTCAATCACATCGGGGTATTCCAGGAACAGCAGAAGGGACGGTTTGGGGATGTGGGTGATGACGGGGGACTGGAACCCGCACAACTCGCCGTTGCTGACGAACCGCACCGTCACCGAAGCCCCCCCGACAAGGCGGGAGCGCAACCCGGGCACCCACGGCAGACGCAGAATAAGGTACTCAAAATGCACCATGCCCACGAGGTCGGCGGCGATGCGCCCTTCGGGACCCTGCTGCGTGGTGTCAAGCGTCACGGCCATGCGCGTGCCGATTGCCAGCTCGAGCTTGTCCCCCTTCGTGCGATGGGGCTTTTCCTGCGGTTTCTGTAATTCCTGCGTCATACTCCGTCCGTTCGCGCCGAGCGCTTCGTCAGACTCTATTTCCAGCCGAATTCCGGCTCTATTTCAGTCACGTCCCGGCCCGTTTCCCATAAAATACTATCTGCCGTTATCAGGAAAACTTTAGAGCGGCTCAAAAGAGGGCCTTGAGCGGGGCAACACAGCGTCCGCGCTCCATGGCCCGCCGGCCGGTCGCACCGGCGGCGGCATCCGCGCCACCGGAACATTCTGTCATACAAGGGAAAACTGCTTGCGAGCCCCACCGGCTCTTGCACGATAACACCGTATCAAAGCTTTCCGCGCACAGCAAGCCATGCGGCGCGCGCCCGCGCGCGCCGCCCGGAAACGCCGTTGCGCGGGAACCGTTTACCAAGAAAGAAAAAAATAGAGACACGCGGACAACGTTATTCTCCGCCAAACCCGCTGTCCGCCGGCAGGGAGGGTTTTGACGCCGCTTCCCGCGCCAGGGCGTCCGCCCGCTCGTTCTGCGGGTGCCCGGCGTGGCCTTCCAGCCAGTGGAAGGTCACCGCGTGGCGCTCGAGCAGGGGGGAAAGCCGCTCCCAGAGATCGCGGTTTTTGACGGGTTTTTTGGCCGCTGTTTTCCAGCCGTTTTTCCGCCAGGATCTGAGCCAGTGCTTTTCCACCGCGTCGCAGAGGTAACGCGAATCCGTGAACAGAACGACCTTGCACGGTTCTTTCAGCGCCTCAAGGGCGAAGAGCGCGGCCATGATCTCCATGCGGTTGTTGGTGGTGCGCGCATACCCGCCCGTCAGGACCTTTTCCGCGACGTTGAACTTGAGGATGGCCGCCCAGCCCCCGGGGCCGGGGTTGCCCAGGCACGAACCATCCGTGAACGCATGCACCAGTTTTTTTCCCGCCCCCGTCATCGGGTCACTTCCGCGAGTTTGTTCCCAAGGGCGAGGATCGCGGGCACAAGGCTTACCCGCCAGTCTCCGGCGGCGAAATCCTGGGCAAAGGAACGCTCCATGTCCTGGATGAAGGCCGGGCCGACCGCGCGCCGCACCAGCGGCGGCAAAAAGAGATACGCCCGGCTCTGGGACGGCACGATGTCAATGTACATGCGGGAGGTGTCCTGCGCGGTGATCGCCGGGGGGTTTTTGCGGATATGCATTTCCAGGGGCACGCCGAAGTCTTTTTTGAAGTTTTTGAGCAGATTCTGGATCTCTTCCTTCTGCGCGGCGGACACGCTGCCCGTTTCATCCGTGAACAGCGCCTGCCCGACGATGGCGTCCATCCGTTTCTGGCTGTTGGTCCAAAACCCCCAGCAGACGGCCGCCAGGATGAGCATCAGAATGGCCGGGCGGAACACCCGCCCCTTGCGGATGCCGGGGTGCTTCGGGACGCCCCCGCGGCCGTGGCGGAACTCGCTCATGACGAGCCCTTTTCCGCTTCCGCTATCCAGGCGGCAATGGGCCGCTCCACGATATCCCGGATCGCGTCCAGCCGGGCCGCGCTCTCGGCCTCAAACCGCAGAACCAGGACGGGCTGGGTGTTGGAGGCGCGCACCAGGCCCCAGCCGTCGGAAAAGACCAGCCGCACGCCGTCCGTATCGAGAATGTCGTACCGCTCGCGGAAATAGGCCAGAGCCTTTGCCATGACTTCTCCCTTGACCGCGTCCGGGCAGTCCATGTGCAGTTCCGGGGTGACAAAGCTTTGCGGCCAGCCCAGCAATTTCGAGAGCGGCACGGGGGCGGCGGCCACAAGTTCCAGCAGCCGCGCGGCGGCGTACAGCGCGTCGTCGAACCCGTACCAGCGGTCGGCAAAAAACATGTGGCCGCTCATCTCGCCGCCGAGTTCGGCGCCCATTTCGCGCATTTTCGCCTTCATGAACGAATGGCCCGTGGCGCACATTTCCCCGTGGCCGCCGTGGGCCGCGATATCCCGGAACAGGCGGTGCGAGCATTTCACGTCGCCGAGCACGACGGAGCCGGGTTTGCGCTCCAGCACTTCCCGGGCGTACAGCGCGAGCAGCTCGTCCCCGAAAAGAAGGCGGCCCGTCTCGTCCACCGCGCCGATGCGGTCGCCGTCGCCGTCCAGGCCTATGCCGAGGTCCGCCTTCTCGGCCAGAACTCTTTGTTGCAACTGCACCATGTTTTTTTCCACCACCGGGTCCGGGTGGTGGTTGGGGAAGGAGCCGTCCGGCTCGCAAAACAACCGGATAACCTCCGCGCCGAGGCGCTCAAGCATGTCGGCGCAAAATTCGCCGCCCGCGCCGTTGCCGCCGTCCACAACGACCTTGAGGGGCCGCCTGACCGCAACGCGCCCCGCCACGTCCGCGAGGTACGCCGGGAAAACGGACCGTGATTCCACGCCGCCCGCGCCGGAGGTGAACGCCCCGGAGATCATGAGGCGGCGGAGTTCGTCAATGCCGTCGTTATACAGAGTGGATTCCCCGCACCATACCTTGAAGCCGTTGTATTCAGACGGGTTGTGGCTCGCCGTTACCATGACGCCCGCGCCGGTGCCGTACGATTTGACCGCGTAGTACACAAAGGGCGTGGGAACCATGCCGATGGAAATGACGGAAACGCCCGATTCCGTGATGCCCCGGATAAGGGCCTCGGCGTATTCCGGCGAGCTTTCCCGGCAATCGTGCCCGACGACGGCCACGTCCCGCCCCTGTTTCTTGAAAACCGTGCCGCAGGCGCGGCCCAGCAGATGCACCCATTGCGCATCGAAGTCCACGCCGACAAGCCCTCTGATATCATACGCCCGAAACACATGGGATGATACTGTACGCATGCGAATAACCCTTGAAAATTGTTATAATCATCTTGAACGATAGCAATGTCGCCCGGATACACCAATCATCCCTTGACCAAACACCGCGCCTACCCTATTGTTCTTTGCTATGAACTGGGACTGGGAAAAACTACAAGAGAAACGGCAGCGCCAACCCGGCGCTAAAAAGCCGTCTCCACCGCAAGGCCAGGGCACTCCTCCGCCGAAGCTTCCTAATTTTGGCGAAAAATTCAAAAACTTCAAGCCGATTTCTTTTCCGGTAAAATTTCTCGTGCTGATCCCGCTTGTCTTGTGGGGCCTCTCGGGGATTTTCATCGTCAGCCCGGACGAGGAAGGCGTTATCCTGCGCTTCGGCAAGTACGACCGGACGGTCGCGCCGGGCCCGCATATCCGGCTGCCCTTCCCCATTGAGTCGCATTTGAAGCCGAAAGTGACCCAGGTGCAGCGCATTGAGGTCGGCTTCCGTTCGCCGCCCAACGTGAGCAGTGTGCAGAGCCAGGTCCGGTCCGTACCCGAGGAAGCCTCCATGCTGACGAGTGACGAAAACATCGTCACCGTGCAGTTTATCATCCAGTATCGCATAGCCGATTCGCGCAAATTTCTCTTCAACCTCGCCCGCCAGCACGAAACCGTGAAAAGCGCCGGGGAGGCCGCCATGCGCGAAGCCATCGGCAAGAGCAAGATAGACGCGGCTCTTACCGAAGGCAAGGTCGATATCCAGATGGAAACGCAGCAGCTTTTGCAGGTCATCCTTGACCGGTACGATGCGGGCATTTCCGTGCTCGCCGTGCAGATGCAGGACGTGCACGTGCCGAAAGAAGTCATGACCGCTTTTCGCGACGTGGCCTCGGCCCGCGAAGACAAGGTCCGGTCCACCAACCTCGCGGACGCCTACCGCAACCAGCTGATCCCCGAAGCCCAGGGCATGGCCGCGCAGATCATCAACGAAGCCGAAGCCCACCGGGAAACCTCCATCCGCCGCGCCCAGGGTGAAAGCGAGCGTTTTCTCGCCGTGCTTACCGAGTACAACAAGGCGAAGGACGTCACTAAAAAACGCATGTACATCGAAGCCATGGAGTCCATCCTGAGCGACTCGGGCATCGAAAAAATCATCCTGCCCAAAGAGACCGGCGGCAACATGCTGCCGATCCTGCCCCTCGGCGGCGCACGGCCCGATGCGGCGGCGCCGGCCGCTGCCCAGCAAAAACTGCAAAACGGGGAAAAGCAATGAGCAAGAAAGCATTTTCCCTCATCACCATTGTCTTTCTGGCCGCTCTTCTGCTGATGCAGTGCCTGTTCACCGTGCATCAGACGGAAAAAGCCATCATTCTCCAGTTGGGCAAACCCGTGGGCGAAGCCCTGGGGCCCGGTCTGCACTTCAAACTGCCCTTCGTCCAGAACGTCCTGTACTTCGACTCGCGCATCCTGAACTACGACGCGCGTACCGCCGAAGCGCTGACCAAAGACAAAAAGGTCATCATCCTGGACAACTACGCCCGCTGGCGCATCCTTGACCCGCTCGTTTTCTACCAGCGCCTTCGGACCATCCCCAACGCCCAGTCCCGGCTTGACGACATCATTTACTCCGAACTGCGCGTCGTGGTGGGCACCTACGACCTCACCGAGGTCGTTTCCACCAAACGCCAGGAGATCATGCAGAAAGTCATGGACCAGGCCAACAACCTGACCAGGGAATACGGCGTGCGCGTTGTGGACGTGCGCATAAAACGCACGGACCTGCCGGTGGAAAACCAGCGGGCCATCTTCAACCGCATGACGGCGGAACGCGAACGCCAGGCCAAGGAGTACCGCTCCGAAGGGGAAAAAGAAGCGACCATCATCCGCTCCACCGCCGACCGCGACAGGGCCATCCTCCTTGCGGAGGCCCAGAAGAAAAGCTCCATCCTGCGCGGCGAAGGCGAAGCGGAAGCGACCCGGATATTTGCTGAAGCGGTTTCGCAATCTCCTGACTTCTTCGAATTTTCCCGTAGCCTCGAGGCCTACAAAAAATCTTTAGGCGGGAATACCCGCCTGGTCTTGAACCCGGACGACGCCTTCCTGCGCTTTTTACGTCGGATGCAGTAATCTATTAGGGGTAGGTGGTTTCTTAAAATCAATAGGAAATCATCTATACCCTACTTGATTGCTAGGAATTCGGTCTTACTTGGTAGCTGTCGCTGACTGCATATTTATATACAGTCAGTGATAATACCAACAGCACCTGGACCTGTGCATGCCTGGTCCTGGCGCAAGGAGTCGATCCTGTGTCGAACTTTGATGAAATCTTTGAACGTATAAAGCTTGCAACACGCACGCGTACGCAGATAGAACTGGCCAATGTGCTTGATATACGGCAATCCAGTATTTCCGATGCAAAACGGCGTAACTCTGTTCCTTCCGACTGGTGCATGAAGCTTTTTGAGCGTTTCGGCCTGAACCCCGACTGGATAAAGAAGGGTACCGGCCCCATGTATCTTCGGACGGAAACGGGCTATGCGCCCGTGGATGCGGAGCTGCCCCTTGCCGCCAGGGAGGAAGCCGCCCTGTACAGTGATGCCAACGCCAAAAACGTTGTCGTCAGCGTGTACTCCATGCAACCCTGCCCCGGACCGGACCAGGAATGCAACGGACATAACGGGCATAAAGTGGTGGGCAAGCTCAGTGTGCCCCTTTCTCTTGCCGGGGACGGCGTGAAGGTCTTCCTGCTGGACAGTACCGGCATGGAGCCGCTTATCCGCAAGGGCGCGCATATCGGCGTGGACACAACCCAGAAGCAAATCGTCTCCGGAGAACTGTACGCCGTGACGCTGCCCTACGAGGGGGTCGGCATAAAGCGCGTCTTTCCGGACAGCGCCAAAGCCCAGGCTCTTCTGCGCGCGGAGAACCCGCTGCACCCGGAAGTCTCCCTGCCGCTCGAAACGCTTGGCGAAGTCATTTTCGGGCGTATTGTCTGGGCTCTCAACAAGTATTGACCTCTTCCGGCAACGGGCGTCCGGGGCCATCCCCGCCGCCCGTTGCCGCGCTTGCGGTATCTCCCGGGTAAGACCATGGCAGACGACACCCAACGATTCGCACCTTCTCCCCTGACAACGGATTTTTTACGCCAGATAGCCGATTTTCCCCGCCAGGGGGACGCGGCCACGTATGCCTACGCATCGTCCGTCATTCTGCCCTTGACCGGCTGGCCCCCGGAAGAGTTCCTCGGCCTGCTTGAAAAGGATCTTTCGCAACGGCACAACCAGCGCATTCTCGAGCGCGCGCACCAGGCGCGGGCCACGGGGGCCTTTTCCGCCTTTTCCTTCAGCCTGACCGCCAAGGACGGCGGCCTCGTGCATTTTCAGGCCACGCCGCGCCCTGTGGCCACGGAGAGCGGCGAAGCCGCCGCCATCGCCGTGCTGACGCCCCTGCCCGCGCATCCCAGCGCCCCGCTTGACACAAAGGATGATTTGTTCCGCTTCCTTGAAGTCTTCCCGGCCTACGTGCTGCTTATCGACCGCGATTATTCCGTGCGGTTCGCAAACAGGTCCGCGCGCCAGCTCTTCGGGTCCGAGAGCGGGAAAAAATGTTACCAGCTGCTGCACGGGCGGAACGAGCCCTGCATATCCTGCCCGCCGTTCGGCCTGCTGACGGACAAGGCCATCAAGGTCCACGAATGGGTCAGCACGCGGGCGAACACCGCGTTCCGCTCCCATTCCTACCCGTTTGAGGACCGCGACGGCGCAACCCTGGTCTTGCAGGTGGGTATCAACATTACCGCCGGGGTCCGCGCGCGGCACGCCCTGGATTTGAGCGAACAGCGCTACCGCAGCATCGCGGACAACCTGACCATGGGTCTGGCCCTGGTCGACCCCAAGGGCGAACTCATCACCTTGAATCCCAAAATGGAAGAATGGTTCGGGGAAAAAGCCGTCAAGGGCGCGTCCCTTGAGGCACTATTGCAGTACCGCTGCTGCGGCGAAGCCCAAAACGGCGCGGACTGCGTGTTGCGGACGGTTCTGCGGGAGAAAAAAACCGCGGAAAAAGAATTCCGCCTGCCGCGGCAGGAAGAAGAACGGTACTTCCGCCTGGTGGCCTGCCCCATCCTCACCCGCTCACAGCAGGTCAGGGCCATCGTCATCATGCTCGAAGACATTACGGACCGCCGCCACATGGCCTCCCGCCTGCAGCAGATACAGCGCCTCGAGGCGTTGGGCTCCCTTGCCGGCGGCATCGCGCACGAAATCAACCAGCCCCTCTCCGCCCTGCATTTGTACGCCAGCGGCATGCAAATGCTGATGGAACACCGCACGGCAACTCCGGAGCAGGTTCTGGAGCGCCTTTCCCTTATCCTGGCCCAGGCCGAAAAGATCCGCCAGATCATCAGCCACATGCGGGCGCTGGTCATGCAGGAGGAAAACCCGCCGCTCTCCCCGGTACGCGTCGCGGACGTCGTGAACGACGCCCTGGGGCTCGTGGGCGCGCAACTCCTCGACCACGGCATCAAGATATCCCTGAACATCCCGGACACCACGCCGCCCGTCAGCGCCAACGCCGTGCAGCTGGAGCAGGTTGTCATCAATTTGCTGGTCAACGCCATGCACGCCCTGGATTCCCTCAGCGGCGAGCCGCAGGGCGGGAAAAAAATCCTCATGACCGCCGCGCGCAATGAAGAAAACCAGCTGGTCCTGCGCGTATCGGATAACGGGCCGGGCGTGGGGGCCCTGCACAGCCGGATATTCGACCCCTTCTTCACCACCAAAAGCCCGAACCTGGGCATGGGGCTGGGCCTGTCCATCGTGCACGCCTTCGTCTCCTCCTGGGGCGGGAGCGTGGAAGCCGCGAACAACCCCGACGGACCCGGCGCGGTCTTTTCCGTCACCCTCCCGCTGGCCGGGGATGACAATCTCTCCTGAAAAAAAGAACCGGGGCGGCTGCGCGTGCCGCTCCCGGTTCCCCCTCCCCTCCCATGCGCAAACGCGCGGGGAGATTCGGCGCCGCGAGGCTCAGGAAGCGGTATCCACAACCCTTCCCTGATCCCGCAGCAAAAGATCGATCAACAAACTTTTCAACGACTGCTCCGTTGTGCCTGCCTCCGGGGACGCGCCGGCCATAGTTTTTTGCGCGGCCAGCGAGAGCGTGTCCGCCTGCCGCTCAAGGTACTTGGCCTCGGCCGTGTAGGACCCGGCCAGGGACTCGTACCCCGACGCCATCGTGTTTGCCGTGTCCAGGTTGAGCGCGATATTGGAGAGATACCTGTCGAGGGTCGCGTTATCCGCCGCAAGGTTGGCGGTTTTGAAATTCTTCATGTTGGAAATGTCGCGCAGTGTGAAGGTGGACGCGGTGTCCCCCACCTGGATCGATACTGTGGCCGTTTTGTCCGAGGTCACGGTCAGCCGTTCGTCAGCGCCCCACGCGCTCTTGTCCAGCAGGGAAATGCCGTTGTACTGCGCGCCTTCGATCGTCGCGGTGAGCTTGGAGACAAGGCTTTGGTATTCGGGCGTGGCGGCTTCCGCCGTCATCTGGCCGTTGCGCACGGCCTGGACAATGGTTTGCATGCCGCTCAGGGTTTCGGCAACGGACATGGTGGCGTTTTTTATCATTTCCGCCATGCTCGCGGCCTCGCCCGCGTTTTTGGCCCCCTGCCGCAGCACGGCGGAATCGCTGCGGATTCTCCCCGTCAGCGCGGCGGCGGCCTTTTCCTTGCCCGTGGTGGCGGCCTTTGGTTGCAGCAGCGCGTTGGCGACAACCGAATTCAGGCTGTCGCCGCTCAGCAGCGCCTGAGTCAGGAATTCCTGCCCCAAAAGCGCCAGCGTCTGGTGCCGCAAATAGTCCGACATACCGCCTCCATGGCCGAAATCTCGCTGATGCAGACATATCGGCAAGGAGGCGGAAATCTTTACGGATGTACCGCAAAAGCGTTTCTAACGGCAAAAGAATAACGCGCTGTTTTTATAAACTCTATGCAAAGGAAAGAAGGAATAACGATTACGAAGCGCTGGGAACGGGGAAGGAGTAAGTGACGGAGGGCTGGTCTTCCGCAGTGACGGTCAGGTACAGCCGCGTTATCTCTTCGGTTTTGGTCTCGCCGGGCAGGACGAATTCGGTGGTGACCCGTTTATAGTTGTTGATGATGAACCGCAGGGAATCCTTATTGATCTGGGTAATTTCAATCCTGCCGCCGGACTTGGTGGAAACGGCCACCTGAACCCTGCCGTTGAGCCGTACCTGCTGGTCGCGGTTACTGAGGTCAAAGGCCAGCCGGAAGGTTTTGTTCCCGGCGGGCCGTATCTGGACCTCGGAAATAAGGGCGGGGTGTTCTTTCTCCCCTGTTTCCGGCGTTGCGGCCGCTTGCGCCCCGGATGGAGCGGGCGTGGCAGCATCTACGGGAGGCGCCGCCTGGGGCGTGGATGCCGCGCTGTCGCCGGTCGGCGCCGCCGCCTGGGCCACGCCTGCCTGGGCCGTTCCGGAGGCGGGAGACGCGGGCGCCGCGGCGGCGGGGGGTGCCGAGGCGGGGGGCGTTGCCGCCGTGTCCGGCAGAGCCGTTGCCGCGCCGTTTTGCGGGCTCTCGACCCCGTTGCCGTTGGCGCCCTCCGGCCCGGCGGCGATGGCGGTCACGCCGGTCATGGTCGAGCGCGGCATGGTGGCTTCCTTGATCCGTTCCACCCCGGCGAACCGGCCGAGCTGGCGACGGTTTTCACCGAGCTTTTCCGCCAGTTCCGTCCGCTCGTGCTGCAATACCTGATATTTTTTCCAGTAATAATGCGCGGCGTACCCGGCGGTGCCGCTGGCGCCGCTGAACACGATAAAGACGAGGGCGAGAAATTTGATCCAGAAAGGCTTCAGACGAAAGCGGACGACCTTGCTGTCGTCCTTCAGGAAAAGGATGCTGTAGGAAGCGCTTTTTTTGACTACCGGCTCAAAATGCTTCATTGCTGCATTGGGCTCCAGTCTTCACGTACGATTCGCCAGGAATCGCCTTTCGCTTGCAAATACAGTGTCTTGATGCCCATATCCGCGAAACTTTTGGAATCGGTGTATGCCTGGTGCATATCCGCGACTACCATACCCTGCTTAGAGGTGATGCGGATATTTGTCAACACGACCTGCTTGGGCCGGCTGTTCCGCCACAACCCGGCCTTGTGGTTCCGGATGGCCGCGGCGCCAGTCCGGCCACCCTGTTCCGCGTTCTCGGCGTAGCAGGCCGCATACCCGTTAAGATCGCCCTTTTCCCAGGTCTTGCGCCAGGTTTCGATAAAAGCGGTCACGTCGGCTATTTTCGGCTTTACCGGCTCCGGTTTCGCCGGTTCCGGCTTGGCCGCCGGGGGCGCGGATTTTGCCATTTCAGCGAGGGCCATTGTCACGGGCTCGTTCGCCGGGGCCTTGGGAGCGGCGGGAGCGGGCGCTGCGACAGGCGCGGGCACGGCGGCAACGGGTTGCGGGGCGGGCGCGACCGGTTGCGCCGGTTGTACCGGGGCGGGCGCTGGAGCGGCCGGTTTCGCCAGTTGTGCCGGGACGGATTCCGCCGGGGCCGCGGCGGCCACGGTGATCGGTTTTTCCGGAATTGGCTCGGCTTTGGCGTTCTCCGCGAAAAGGGGCGCGCCGTTGAGGCCCGCCGTCAGGGTGCCGGAAAGGTTGGGCTCCCATTCCATGCCCACGATGCGCAATTCGCCCTTTTTGTCCTTTTGCCAGTACAGGCGGCGTATACCCTGAGTGGAAAGGTTGGAGGCGCGGTAGTCCTGCTGGAACCAGGTCACCCAGTAGCCGGGGCCTTGCAGGGCCTGGACGTTCTTCACCTTGACGTCGATGAAGGACACGGCTTTGAAAACCCGCTCCTTCTGCTGCCGGAAATCGGAAAAACTCTCACCCTGGGCCACGGTGTAGGCGTCGGCGTCGTAGTAATCGAAAAATTTCTTGGACTTGCCCGACCAGGCTTTGGCCCAGTCATTGGTCCGCTTGTACAGGGTGTTGATGAGGGACATGTCCTCGGTGGAGGGCGACGCCGCGAACTGCACGGCGGCCGCGAGCGCCACGGGCGTGCCCGGGGTAAGGTTCTTGCCGAGCACGGCGATATCCGTGTTGTTCAGGGAAACACAGCCCTCGGTCAAATTCGGCGAAATGGGGGAGCCACGCCCGTGAATCCAGATGCCGTACCCGGTCTTGCGGCGCAATTTGTCCACGGGGTTGGGGTAATTGAGCGTATAGGCCTCGTACCCGTATTTTTCAAAATCCAGTCCCGCACCGATCCGCCGGATGACGAAATACACGCCTTCCGGGGTTTTCAGATCGCCCTGGACGAACTTGTCGCCGTCGTTCTGGCCCGTGGTGCAGGCGTATTGCCCGGCCAGCCGGAGCGGGCTGTGGCGCTCGAACAGGAACAGGGTCTGCTGCTTCTTGTCCACGGCGATGAGGCGGGAGGGAGAGGCCTCGCTGCCCACGATGCGGGCCTGCCAGCCGGAGGAGGAATCTGCCGGGGCGGCTGCCGGAGCGGCTGCCGCTTTTTTCGCGGCTTGCGCGGCGACGGCCGGATGTTCCGGACAAAACGAGAAGACCAGCGTCGCTATAACGGCGAGGCTGACCACAAGACGACGGCAAACGGTGTGTTGTAGTACCATGCAGACCCTTCCGGGAATCCACTTTCCGAACGGGGAGTTATTCTTTGGCGAGAGCGACGAGTTCCGGGCGCGTAAAAATGGCCCGGACCTGGTACCCTGCTTCCAAAAGCTTCTCCCTTCCCCCTTCACCCCTGTCGAGCACGCAACAAATAACCGCGACCCCGAGACCGGCGTCACGCACGCGCTCGCAAGCCTGTAACACGGAGCCCCCGGTGCTGACAACATCCTCGAGCATGGCGACCTTGTCCCCGGCCTTCACGTTGGCGAGGCCCTCTATATACCGCCCGGTGCCGTGATCCTTCACGGCCTTGCGCACGATAAGCCCCGCCAGGGGCCGCCCTTTGAGGTGCGAGACGACGCTGGTCGCGCTGATGAGCGGGTCCGCGCCCATGGTCATGCCCCCGACCGCCGTTATATCCAGATCGGCAAGCATCTCGTTGAACAAGGAGCCGATAAGCCACGCGCCCTCGGGGTGGAGCGACGTCTGGCGGCAGTCAAAGTAGTAATCGCTTTTCCTGCCCGAGGCCAGGGTAAAGTCCCCTTCCATGTAGGAACGCTCGACCAGAATCCTGGCCAGGCGTTTTTTCATGGCTGCCGCGTCCATCGTGAGTGCGGTTTGCATGGCGGTGTCCCTCATTGGCCGAAGACCCTGGCGTAAATCATGTCTTCCTGGCAGAGATATGCCGTGGGGTCAAACAGCGAATCCAGTTTTTCCTTGGGAATATGCTTTGTTATGTTCGCGTCTTCTTCCACGATCGTTTTGAAGGAGGTTTTTGTCTCCCAGCTTTTCATGGCCGCGCTCTGCACCAGGAGATAGGCCTCCTGCCGGGGTATTTTGGCCTCCTCCACCAGGGCGATGAGCACGCGCTGGGAGAAGAACAGGCCGTAGGAAGCGTACAGGTTGCGCTCCATGTTTTCCGGGATAACCCGCAGGGTGTCGAGCAGGCGGGCGAGGCGGCTGAGCACGTAATCCGCCAGGATGGTGGAATCGGGCATAATCACGCGTTCCACCGAGGAGTGGCTGATATCGCGCTCGTGCCAGAGGGCCATGTTCTCCATGGCGGCGAGGGCGTTGGTCCGCATAAGGCGGGAAAGCCCGGTCATGTTTTCCGCCGAGATGGGGTTCTTCTTGTGCGGCATGGCGGAAGAGCCCTTCTGCCCCTTGCCGAAACCTTCCTCGACTTCCAGAACTTCCGTGCGTTGCAGATGGCGCAACTCCACGCACAGCCGCTCGATGCCCCCGGCCAGAAGGCCGAGGCTGGTGAAATAATGGGCGTAGCGGTCACGCTGGATGATCTGCGTGGAAACAGGGTCCACGGCAAGCCCCAGCAGTTCGCAGGCAATGCGCTCCACTTCGGGGTCCACCAGGGCGTAGGTGCCGACGGCCCCGGAAATTTTGCCCACCCGGATGCCTTCAAGGGCGGCGGCAAAACGTTCCCGGTGGCGGACGAATTCCGCGTAAAACCCGGTCATCTTCAATCCGAAGCTGGTCGGTTCGGCGTGCACGCCGTGGGTGCGGCCCATGCAGAGCCGGCCCTTGTATTTCATGGCCAGGTTCTTGATGGACGCGAGCAGGCCGTCGATATCGGCGAGGATCATGTTCCCGGCCCGGACGAGCAGGAGGGCGTTGGCCGTATCCACGATATCCGAGGACGTGCAGCCCAGGTGGATGAACCGCGAGGCGGGCCCGACCCGTTCTTCCACGGCCGTCAGAAAGGCGATCATGTCGTGGCGGGTCACTTCCTCTATTTCCAGAACCCGGTCCGCGCTGAAGTCGGCTTTATCCAGAATTTCCTTGAGGGTCGCGTCGTCAATGACGCCAAGTTTGTTCCAGGCGCGGCAGACGGCGAGCTCCACCTCAAGCCAGGAACGGAGCCGGCTTTCCAGGGTCCAGAGCGCGCCCATTTCAGGCCGGGTGTAGCGATCTATCATAACTCCTCGCAATATTCCGCAGTACGGACATCGGACGTAATACCGCCCAATCTAATCTAGATTTTTTCATGAAACAAGGGAAAATTCTCTGTACCGCGCGCCGGAGACGGCAAAGAAAAACGCCCCGTGTCCGTAACACGGGGCGTATCGATTCATGGCAACTGTCGCGCGTTTGCTCCGGTACAGCCCGCGCGTTGCATCAGGATGCCGCGGCGGCGGCCGTTTCCGTTTTCGCGGCGGGCGCGGCGGGCGGCGCGGTTTCCGTTTTCGTTTCAGGCGCGGGCGCGCTCTCGGCCGTTCCCGTGGAAGCGGCCGTGGCGCCGGAGGCGGAATCCGTCTTGCGGTTCCCGTATTCCGTGACGTACCAGCCGCCGCCCTTGAGCACAAAGGAGGTGTTGGAGATAAGGCGGTGGGCCGCCGTACGGCATTCGGGGCAGGGCACTTCCGTTATGTCGTCGGCATGGCGGTGCCATTCCTCGAAAACAGTCTTGCACGCGTCGCAGCGGTATTCGTAAATAGGCATGTCGTCCCCCTGAAACTCTCCAAAAATTCTCTTATGTTCTAATAAGCACACCCGGCGCGATGTCAAACGCCGGATGGCAAAAAACCCCGGTCATCTCCCGCGCGGGAGACGACCGGAGACAAAAAGCGGGGAAAACCGCTCAGGACTTGGACGCGGCCTTGGCTTCGCGCACGCGGGCCTTCAGGCGTTCTTCGCGGCGTTTACGGCGGCGGTCCAGTTCTTTTTTGCGTTCGATCTTCTTGTGAGCCATGGAAATTCCTCCAGTAGTATAGAGCCTGCCTACATATCCCGGAACAGCCAACTTGTAAAGCGCCCGCGGCCGTTTTGGCGTAAAAAAGCCTCTTCAAACCCTGTCAAAGTAGCCGCTCAGCGAATCCATGACCCGCACGGGCGCGCCGGAAAACCCGGCCCCCGCAAGGGCGTCCGCAAGCGCCGCCAGAACCTCCGGCGGCAGATCGCCCCGCGTGACGTGCAGCGCCGCCGTGCGCGCATCCTCATACCGCACGCGAAACGGCTCGTTATCCAGCCCCCGCGCGGCAAAAACCCGCCGCACGGCCTCCTCCGCCGCGTCCACTGCCGCGAGCCGCCCGGGCGTAAGCTCCGCGCCGTAGCCGAAGCGGGTCAGCAAACACGGCTGGGCGGCCTGATCCGGATCTTCCATGCCGGTCGCGGCTGCGATCGCCCGGATATCCCTTTTCCCGATCCCGGCCTCGGCCAGGGGCGAACGGACGCCCAACTCCCGCAATGCCCGCAGCCCGGGGCGGTATTCATCCATATCGGACGCGTTGGTGCCGTCGCACAGGGGGAGCCCCCCCGCCGCCTCGCGCAGCGCGGTAAAAATGATTCTTTTGCAGTGGTAACAGCGGTCTTTGGGGTTATTTTTCAGCTCCGGCAGTCCCAGAGGATCACGCTCGATGACGGTCAGCGGCACGCCGCGATCAGCCGCCCATTGCACGGCATACCCGTGCTCGCGGGCCGGGATGTGCGGGCCGCGAATATGCAGGGCCGTCACGTCCAGCCCGGCCCGCCGGGCCATGTGGATGAGGAATCGGCTGTCCAGCCCGCCGGAATAGGCCACGGCGATGCCCGGAACATCGCCGGACAGCGCCGCCGTTGCGCGCAAAATGCCGTCCAGAACGGCCTCGCGCCGCGCCGCGCCCTGTGCGTCAGGCATTGTAGGAGCCGGTCCGGGCCATCTGCTGGAGCCGCGCGATGCGGTCCTGAATGGGCGGGTGCGTGGTGAAAAGGTTCGTCACGCCGCCGCGCAGCCCGGCAAAGGGGCTTACGATGAACATGTTGGCCGTCTGGGGCGTGGCGGACTGCATGGGTATCTGCCTGCTGTACCCGTCCAGCTTGGCAAGGGCCGAGGCCAGCGATTCCGGAGAATGCGAAAGCCGCGCGCCCGTGGCGTCTGCCAGGTATTCCCGCGAGCGGGAAATGGCGAACTGGATGAGCGAGGCCGCAATGGGCGCGAGCACCGCCATGAGCAGCCCCGCCACCACGCCGAAGGCCCCGCCGCCCCCGCCTTCTTCGTCGCGGCGGCCGCCGCCGAAAATGGCCGCGAACTGCAACATGTTGGCAAGGTACATCACCACCGTGGCCAGCACGCTGGCAACGGACTGGATCAAAATATCGCGGTTGACCACGTGGCCCATTTCATGGGCCAGCACGCCGCGCAGCTCCTGCGGGGAAAGCAGGCGCATGAGGCCCTGGGTCACAGCCACCACCGCGTGCTGGGGATCGCGGCCCGTGGCAAAGGCGTTGGGCGCCTCTTCCGGGATGACGCAGATTCTGGGTTTGGGCACCCCGGCCTCGCGGGCCAGCTCTTCCACGATTTTGTGCAGCATGGGCGATTCTTCCGGCGCCACTTCCCTGGCCTTGTACGCGGCCAGCACGATCTTGTCGGAAAACCAGTAACTGCCCACGTTCATGACAAGAGCGATCACCAGCGCGATCATCAACCCCGAGCGCCCGCCGAACAGCTGGCCCATGAACAGGATAAGCCCGGACAACAGGGCCAGAAGAAGGAATGTCTTGAATTTGCTGGTCATGTATGTCGTACCTCAAAAAATATGGTTGCCGGCAGGCCGCGCCTGCCACCAAATTATGTAGTGGCAAAAAGTGAAAAATCAAGGGAACCGGACGAAGAATCAGGCAAAGGTCAGGATCTGCATGACCTTGTTCCGGAAAAACGCACTTTGGGTGTAACCGAACCCGTGGGCATAGGCCGCGAGATCGTCCAGCCCAAACGCCACGTCACCAACGGAATGGGCGTCGGACCCGAAGGCCACGGGCAGGTCCAGTTCCCTGGCAAGGCGCATGATGACCGGGCCGGGATACGGCTCGCCGAGACCCTTGCGGATACCCGCGGAGGAGACCTCCATGGCCATGCCGTTCGCCTTCATGACCGCGAGAGTTTCCCGCACGGTGTTTTGCGCGTCGCGGGTCTGTATCCACGCGTCAAAGGCCGGTTTGCTGAACAATTTGATCAGGTCGCAGTGCCCCGCGATCTGGAAAAGCCCGGTCTCGGCCATGCGTTTCTGGTCCTGGTAATACCGGGTGAACATATCGGCGCGGGTTTGGCCGGACAGGGTTTCCCAGTCGGCGGCGGCAAAGTCGAAGCCCCACAGCCCCTGGAAATGCACGCTGCCGATCACGTATTCATAGGGGTAGGCGGCGACGGACTGTTCGGCAAAAGCGTTTTCCGCCGGCATGTAGTCCATCTCCAGGCCCAGGAGGATCTCCATGCGGCCCGCGTAGCGCTCCTTTTCGGCCAGGACTTCCGCGACGTAGGCGGGAAACCCCGCTACCAGCTTGGCCTGGTAGTCGCTCGGGTATGCGTATTCCTCCGGGCGCGGAGAATGCTCGGAAAAGCCCATGACCTTCAACCCCTTGGCAAAGGCGGACGCGGCCATGGCCGCCACCGTGTCCTTGCCGTGGGAATGCGCGGTATGGGTGTGCTGGTCAACCAAGATGGGAGCAAGGGTGGGGGAAAAAGACATGTGTGATCCTGAATGAAACGGGGCGCGTGGAACCGCCTGCCCCGCTGTTGATTTCCGCCGCTGTTCCGGGCGGCCGCAAGGTCCGGGAGGAGCGTTCAAAGGAAGCCCGCGGGAGCTCTGGGGGAACTCCCGCGCTTCACGTCCGGGCTATTTTTTGGGCGAGTTCAAAACCTGCTTGAGCGCGCGCACGGTGGCTTCCTCCAGGTGGCTTTCCCGGATGGGTTCGCGCAACACGATGGTGCCGCTCTGCTTGTAGCGCGCCGGCAGGAGGTTGAGGGCCAGGGCGTAGGCGTCCCGCACCGCCTGGGGCGTCATTTCCGGGTTGCCCAGCTTGTCGAGAGCGTACTGCATTTTTTCCACGATGCGGATTTCATTCCGGTTCCGGACGTCGGCAACATCAACACCCGCTATGGTGTATTGGGGCTCTTTCGTCGTCATGGCGTCTCCTTGGAGAATGCGGTATAGAAAAGTAACTAACCATTTTTACGGCGCAATGGCAAGGTTTTCCGGCAACGGGGCGCGCCCCGGTTCGCTGTTTCTCCTGTAAAAGTGCTTTCACGCCGGTTCCTCTTTTCACCCTTCTGTGGCATGATCTGCCCCGCAACGATTCTATAATTCGGATTCTAAATTGATTTTACGATAAAATTTTCCGGCCCACGAATTTGGTCAAAGCCAACAGAGTGAAAATTGCCTTACGGAAACAGGACACGGCGCTTCGCGCCGGGACCGCGAAGGGTCGCGGTCCATTCCATTTCCAGATTGGATTCAAGGCATATTCAATCTGGAAATGGAATAAGGCGGAACGGGATGCAGCGCTTTTACCAGGGGCAGCTTGATTTTTTTTGCGCCGCGTACGCGGTGGTCAACGCCCTGACGGCCCTTTACGGCATAAATCTTTCCCAGGCTCGGGTGCTGCTCGCGACCGCGCTTGCCGATGTTTCCCGCCACCCGGAACTGTGGCGGGCGACCCTCTACAACGATACCGATTTTCACTGGCTCAGCGACTATATGCTTCTGGCCTGCGGCAAGGCGGCCTCGTACCCGGTCCGGGTGTTCCGCCCCTTCGCGGAAACAAGGGAGATCCCGGAATCCGCGGCGGATCTCGCCACGGCCAAACCGTACCGCGACCCGTATGCCATGACGCCGGACAGCGACGTAATCTGGTCCGCCCTTGAGGAGTGGCTCCCCGCGACCCACACGCAACCCCGGGCCGGATCCGCCAGACGGGCCGTCATTTTGCGGTTTCACCGGTATATCCGGTACGTTCCCAACCCCATCGTCTCGCATTGGAGCGTGACGGACTGCCACCACGCGGGCGTGTTCCAGCTCCGCGACGCCAGCAAGGAAGAAAACGCCCTGTACAGCCTTGACCGGGAGGTGACGGTCTTCGCGCCGGAACTGGTTTCCGAAAAGCACCCCGTGCGGATAGAGCCGGAATCTCTCTACTTTTTAGAACGGCGGTAGGGTTATGGATACGCTGGTCATTCTCGTTGTTCTGGGCTCGGCCATTCTCCATGCGGTCTGGAACGCCATAATCAAGGGCGGGACGGACAAGCTGGTGGAAACCGCCATGAAGGCGGGCGGCGGCGGCCTCATGGTGCTCCTCGTCCTGCCGTTTCTGCCCGTGCCGCTGCCGGAGAGCAGAATCTTCATCGCGGCCACGGTCTGCATCCATCTTTTTTACTATCTCTTCATCGCCTACGCCTACCGGGGCTCCGACCTGAGCTACGCCTACACCATCATGCGCGGCTCTTCCCCGCTGTTCACCGCGCTCTTTTCCGTGTTCCTCCTGCACGAGGCCCTTTCCGCCAGCGGCTGGACGGGCGTCATCATGCTCAGTTCCGGCGTGCTCCTCCTGGCGGTGGACGCCGTCCGCCACGGCGGGTTCCATCTGCCCTCCACCATCCTGGCGCTGGCCAACGCCTTCGTCATCATGGGCTATTCCCTGGTGGACGGGCACGGCGTGCGCCTGGCGGGCAACGCGGCCTCCTACACCTGCTGGGTCTTTTTCTGCAACGCGTTCCCCATCACCATCTATTCCATCATCGCGCGCCGGGGCGATTATTTTCGCTACGTCAAAAAACGCTGGAAATACGGCTTGTTCGGCGGGACATGCAGCCTTATAGCCTACGGCCTCGCCCTCTGGGGCATGACCCGCGCGCCCATTGCCATGGTCGCGGCCCTAAGGGAAACCTCGGTGGTTTTCGGCATGCTGTTCGCCGTGCTGTTTTTGAAGGAAAAGGCCACCCCCGCCAGAATAACCGCCGTGCTGCTGGTGCTCGCGGGCGCGGCCGTCATGCGCGCGTAACCCCGGAGGCACAATGGCCGTCGATCCCCCCCTTGCGGGCGGCACCGCCGCCCAGGTTCCCGCACGTGAAGACACGCTGATCGTTTCCCTGACCTCGTACCCTCCCAAAATCCCGACGCTCCACCTGGCCCTTGAAACCCTCCTGCGCCAGAGCCTGAAGCCGGACGCGCTCATCCTCTGGCTGGCGGAGGAGGAATTTCCCGGCCGGGAAAACGATCTGCCGCATGCCGTGCTCGCCCTGCGCGACCAGGGGCTTTCCATCCGCTGGACCACGAACACGCGATCGTACAAGAAGCTTGTTCCGGCCCTGCGGGAGTATCCGGAAAGCGTCATCGTCACGGCGGATGACGACGCCCTCTACTCCCCTGAATGGCTGGAACGGCTGTACGCCGACTATCGCACGCAAGAGCGGAAGACCATGGTGTACGCGCACCGGGTCCACAGGATAACGGTATACGAGAACGGAACCATTTACCCGTACGGGCTCTGGTCGCACGCTGAACACAACGAGCCGGGCGAGTCGTTTTTCAACTTCGCCACCGGGGTGGGCGGCATTTTGTACCCTCCCGGCGCGCTGCATTCCGACGTTTGCGACGAATCCCTTTTTCTGCGCCTTGCGCCGTATGCCGACGATATCTGGTTCTGGGCCATGGCCCTCCTGAACGGCAGTTTTATAAGGGTCGTGGAAAACTTCATCGCTCCCATCAAGAACGTCCCGCTGGCGAAGGGAGTCGCCGCCGGTACGCTTTATGAATACAACAGCCGTGGCGGGAACGACGAACAGTTTGAAAACGTCATGCGCCAGTATCCTGACATCGCGATCAAACTCCTGACCGAGTTGAAGATACTGCGCCGCCGCTGATTTTTCACGCCCCGCCTTTCGGGCCCCGGCCCGAAAGGAACGCCGCGCGCAACCGTTACGGTTGCGCGCGGTTCCCTATTTTCTGCATCATTTTCCTATAATGGCAACCGTTTGATACGGAAAGCATGGGCGGAAACGTTTCCGCCCGCGTTCAAAGGAGGCCACCATGGATACTATCCTCATTCTGGCGGCGCTGGCGGTGCTCATGCTGTTCTGGAAGCGGCCGCGGCGCAGAGTAACGGGCATTGCGCTGTTCTGCATGACCCTGGCCAGCACGGTGCTTTTGTTCAAGCACCACATCACGTCCGAACTCCCGCTGGTGTTCTGATGAAACGGTTCAGCACCCCCATGGCGGGGATTCTCTGGCTCGGCATGCACGCCAATATCTGCGTCATTTGCGCCGTTCTGCTGGGCAGTCTTTTCATGCAGGTCGTGATGGGCGAATACCCCTGCCCCCTGTGCATGACCCAGCGGATAGCCATGATACTCTGCGCGCTGGGGCAGGCGTATATCCTTTCCCGTCTTTTTATCGACAACAATCTCCAATGCAAGGATTTCAGCCTCGGGCACGGCATGACCATCTACGCCGCGCTCGCCGGGGCGGCCATGTCGATCCGCCAGATACTGTTGCACATCGTGCCGCCGGACCCGGGCTACGGCACCCCGGTCTTCGGCCTGCACATCTACACCTGGAGTTTTTTGATTTTCTGCGCCGAGATTCTCGCCGTGGGCATTAATCTGGCTTTGGGACCAAGGGAGGAATTCAGGGTGCACCCGAACGCGCTCAAGCTGACGCGAGGCGTCTTCCTGCTTCTCGCGATCATCATCGCGGCGGTTGCCGTGGTCACGTTCGTCGAGGAGGGGCTCCACCTCGTCCTGCCGGACAACCCCACCAGCAACCGGCTGTTCGAAGACCTGGGCCTGCGCCCCCCGGCGCCCTCCCCTGACCTCTAACCCTTATGCTTCAGGCGGGCAGCCGGTTTCCGGCAGCACAAACGTGCCGATGAAAAACGTGACCGGGCAGGCCGCCGCAAAAAACACGGCCACGGTCACGCTGCCCGTGGCATCGGCGATAATGCCCGCCATGTACATGAGTATCCCTGAAATGACATAGGAAAAAGACCAGAACATGCTGAATATCAAGGTTATCCGCCCGGTGCTCATGCCGGGCAGCTCCTGGACCAGGGTGTACATGGCGGGCACGGGAAAAAACATGAGAAAACCGGAAACGCAGGCCATGGCATAGGCCAGAGCCGGGCTGTCCGTATACAGCATAACCCCGGCGCATAGCGCGACGAACAGCCCCGAATACCGGATGACGGGCAGCCGGCGGGAAAAGCGCTTCACGGCCATGGCCCCGCCGATGGAACCCGCGAGGCCCGAGGCGATATAGACGGTCGCAAGGCTGCTCACGGACACCGCGAACCCCGGCGCCAGCGGGAAAAGCGAAAAAACCGCCAGATACAGAAACAGCATGCCGGAATAGGAAAACGGCAGTATCCAGTTGATCGGGTCGCGCAACCCCTCGGCCATAGTATAGGCTTTGTCCGTTGCCGTGCTCCCCGGCGTGCCCGGCGTTAGCGAAAAATCCTCCAGGATGAACAGCGCGGCCACCAGCAGGGCGAGGCTGCATGCGGAAAGGGCGAGAAGCACGGTTTGCCACGCGCCGAAAGCCGCGAGCAGGGAGGGTGTGAACATGACGGCGAGAAACGCGCCGAAAGCGAAAGGCGCCGAGTTTATGCCGTTGATGACGGGCCGTTCCGACGGCGTGAAGTACCGCACGACAATGGGGTTGAAATACACGAAAAGGATGGCCCCGCCGAGCCCCATGACCAGCCGGGAAAGGACGAACACGGCATAGTTTTCCGCGAGCGCGCCGAAAAATCCCGCCGCGATCAGCAGCGAGGCCCCTAGAAAGGCCTTTTTCATGCCGAAAAACATGAGGATGGACGCGGCCAGAAAATTGCCGATAATTTTGGCGATGCTGACCGCGTTGGTCGCCCAGGTGACGTCGGAAATTTTTTCTATCGCGAAAGAGGTCATGATATCCGGCATCATGAAGGAGCCGGAGACCCAGGAAAAGGCGAAGAAAGCGTAAGAGAAAAAGGTCAGCGCCTCTATCCAGTAACGTCTCTGCATGCGGCTCCCGCAAGCGGGCGTAAAATTTCCCGCTTTCAGGCATCTATAGAAGATTCCACGCAAATAGCAAGCGGGGCAGCGGCTCAGTTTGGCGAGTCTTCGGAGCCTTACGGATAAAGAGAGCAGCGATGGCTGACGCTCAAACTGAGCCGCTGCCCTACCCAGCAGGAAACTCAGAACCAGTCTTTTTTCTTGAAAAACCAGAGCATGCCGCCCACGACGCCGGCCATGAGCAGGAGCACCAGCACGTAGCCGAAGGGTAGGGACAACTCCGGCATGTTCAGGGGATATTTCGTGTCGAAGTTCATGCCGTATACCCCGGCGATAAAGGACAAGGGCATGAACACCGTTGAAATGATCGTCAACAGCTTGATGATGTCGTTCATCCGGTTGGAGAGCATGCTCTGCGAGATCTCGTCCAGGGATTTGGCGACTTCGTAATACGTGTCGAGGAGTTCCCCGGCCTGGACGATATGGTCGTTCAAATCGTTGAAAAAGGGCCTGAGTTCCCGGATGGATTCCGGGGTATGCAGCTTCTGCACGTCGCCGCGCAGTTCCTTAAACGGCGTGAGCAGCCGCCTGAGCGTGATAAGGTCGCGCTTGACCCGGTGCAACCGGTTCAGTTCCTCCCGGTTGGGCACATGGTCGCTGATCCGCTCTTCCAGTTCGGCCAGTTCCTCGTCCTTGGCGTCCAGGTGCGGGTAAAAACTGTCCACGATGAGATCCAGCACCATGTGGGTCACCAGTTCCGCCAGGTGCTGGATCTTCCCGGACGGCGGCTCCTTTTCCAGCCTCTCCCACAGGCAATCCACCAGCGCCGTCGGCGTGTCCTCAAAGGTCACGATCAGCCCGTGCTTGCAGAACAGGCTCAAATGCTCGCCCTTGTGGGTTCCCGCCACGTCCGCCGGGGCCTGGAGCAGGAAAAAGGCATACTCCCCCTGCTCTTCCAGTTTGGTGCGCCAGCCCGGGCTCAACGTGTCTTCCAACGCGAGGCGGCGGATGCCGTAAAAATCCGCCACCGCCTGCAAGGGCTCAATGCTGCCCAGGCCCGCCACGCGGACCCAATGCAGGCCTTTTTCCGCAGGGGCAGGCAGTTTTTCCAGATCATCAACGGCCGTTACGGAATGGATGCCGCTCCCGTTATCGCAGGTGAGCACGGTTACCGTGGCCGGAGGCGACCCGTGAATGGGCCGCAAGGTACCGGGAGTCGTTCCCGGCCGCAGGGAAACGCGCGCCGCGATGCGCCGCCGCGGTTTCTGCACGGGAAGCGGTGTGGGTTTTTTCGCCATGATGATGCCTCCGGGCAGGAGTATCCCGCCTTCAGACTGTCATTCGCAGCCGCAACGGATGCGTTCCGCCAACCCTGTTGTGGAAAATCCCTCGATCAGAGGCAATGATAATACCCGGCCGCCCCTGGCAATGACCGCTTCGTTGCCCACGATCCGGTCCACGGGCCAGTCCCCGCCTTTGACCAGAACGTCCGGTTGCACCGCCGTGATAAGCGCGAGCGGCGTATCGTCGTCAAATCCGGTCACGAAATCCACGGACCGCAGGTGGGCCAGCACAAAGGCCCTGGCTTCGTAAGTATTGAACGGCCTGTCAGCCCCCTTGCCCTGGCGGCGGACCGACGCATCGGAATTAAGGCCCAGCACCAGCACGTCGCCCTCGGCTTTGGCCCGTTCCAGAAGATCCACATGGCCCGGATGCACGATGTCGAAGCAGCCGTTGGTGAACACGATGGTTTTGCCCGCCGCGCGCAGGGGCGCGAGCCGCGCCAGGAGCGCGTCGAGTTCCAGAACGTTGGGGTGGGAAAGGGCGGCCACGGCTAATCCAGGTGCATCAGCTCGCGCACGCCGCGCATGGTTTCCTGGGCGAAAGCCCTGGCCTTGGCGTTGCCGGCTTCCAGAATTTCCTGAACCGCATTGGGGTTGGCGTCGAGCTTCGCCCGCCGCTCGTGCAGGGGTTCAAGGAACACGGCCAGGTTCTTGAGCAGGATTTTTTTGCAATCCACGCAGCCGAGAGAAGCCGAGGTGCAGCCCTGCCGGATTTCCGCGCGGGTGGCTTCGTCCGTGAGCAGTTCGTGGTAGGGGTAGAGGTTGCACACGTCCGGGTCGCCGGGATCGGTTTTGCGGAGTCTGGCTTTATCCGTGAGCATGCCGCGCACTTTGGGCGTGATCTCGTCCATGCTTTCGCTGAGGCCGATGAAGTTGTTGTAGCTCTTGGACATTTTGCGGCCGTCCAGGCCGGGGCATTTGGCCGCCGGGGTGAGCCTGGCTTCCGGTTCCGGGAAGAACTCGCCGTAAAGGTTGTTGAACCGGCGGGCGATTTCGCGGGATATTTCCAGGTGCGGCAGCTGGTCCGCGCCCACGGGCACCCATTTGGGCCGGTACATGATGATGTCCGAAGTCATGAGCACGGGGTAGCCCAGGAACCCGTAGTTGGAAAGGTCCTTGTCCGTGATCTGCTGCTGCTGTTCCTTGTAGGTGGGGCAGCGTTCCAGCCAGGAGACGGGCGTAATCATGGAGAGCAGAAGATGCAGCTCGGCGTGCTCCTTGATAGCGGACTGGCGGAAAATGACGCATTTTTCCGGGTCCAGGCCGGAGGCGACCCAATCCTTGACCAGCTCGGGCGCGTACTGCTTGATGCGCGGGGTGTTCTCGAACTCGCTGGTCAGCGCGTGCCAGTCGGCCACGAAGAAGAAACACTGCATGGTTTCCTGCATCTCTATCCAGTTTTTGAGCGCGCCGAAATAATGGCCGAGGTGCAACGGCCCGGTGGGCCGCATGCCGGAAAGGGTGCGCCTGTCGGCGCCGAGAGCCGCGTTAAGCATAACAACTCCGTAACATTAGAAAAATAACAGCTGGGGCGGGATGGCGAACAACGAGCCGATGATCTCGGCGGAGGTGCCCACCAGCGGCCTCATGATATAGCGGAACGCGCCGCTCACCATAAGCAGGATGATGATGATAAGGGCGTATTTTCCGAAGGCGTAAAACTTTTCCGCGAGATGGCGCGGCAGGAGGCCGGCCAGGATATGCCCGCCGTCGAGAGCCGGGATGGGCAGAAGGTTGAACCACCCGAGCGTCAGGTTGATCCAGATGCCCATGAAGGTGGTGGAGAGGAAAAACTTCACGGTGGGCGTCAACGGCATGCCCCCGGAGATGACGTAGCGGGTCAAAACGGCGTACAGCGCGCCGAAGGCGAGGGCCAGAGCGAAGTTTGCCAGCGGGCCCGCGAAGGAGATGAGCATCATGCCTTTGCGCGGGTCTTTGAAATAGCGCGGCTGCACGTTGACGGGCTTCGCCCAGCCGAACACAAAGGGGCTGGTCAGCGCGGTGATGATAAAAATGATGCTCCCCGTCACGTCAAGATGCTTGATGGGGTTGAGCGTCAGTCTTCCCTGGAGTTTGGGCGTGGGGTCGCCAAGGCGGTAGGCGGCATACCCGTGGGCCAACTCATGCAGAACCATTCCGAGAAGAATGGGCACTAACGTCACGGCGATGCGGGTGATGTTCTTTGTTATGTCGGGCGATAAATCTATCATGCACAGCGAGCTACCACGATCTCGGCCCAAGGGCAAGAGGCCCTTTGCCGGATCAGCCCGTCATCCTTTCTTCATTGCCTGCGCGATCTTTTCCTTCAGATCCGTAAGATCAACGGATTTGACCACATAGGCTGTCGCGGCAATGGATTTCAGGTCATGCTGAAAACTGTCGTAGGCCGTGCTCAGGATGACCGGGCGGTCCAGTTCCGAGCTGCGGACGGTTTGCAGGAGGTTGAGTCCGGAGATGTCCGGCCCGAGCTTGATATCAAGAACCACGACGGAGGGATCTTCTTTTTCTAGAACGTCCAGGATGGGCTCCGTACCGTCGGATGTGGCCACGGTATACCCTTCGCCTTCCAATTCCGCTTGGTACAGCATCCGGATATGTTTTTCGTCGTCCACTACAAGAATTTTGTTCGGTATCATGGCGCCTCCTCGCGGCGGTTTTCCGCACAATACAAGGCTGAAATTATACAATAAGTGTCTTCGTTCCCGGATCTTCCGCGCGCAAGCCCTCCTCGGGCAAAAACGAAAAAAAAGCATGCGGTAGAGGATGTTATTGCCACAAGACGACCCCCACAGCCATTATTACATAGCACGGATGTCACCGGCTGCATAGTCTTGCCGCGAAAAAGTTCTCCAGGCGGCCCTTTTCCCGGGCAAGGCGGCGCGGCGGGAACTTGCGCAAGCGCAAAGCGGGCTGTATACTGCCGTCCTTTCGCACAGACGTTCCCGTTACAGTAACACCGGAAGCCCCATGCAAGAAACGCCTTTTGAAAAATACCCTCCCGCCGTCATCACCGTCATCCTTGAACCCACGGGCGGGACAAAGGAAATACCGCGCCCCAAGACCGTGTCCCAGCTCCTTGCCCGGCTGGAAATCCGCCAGGGCACGGCGCTCGTCATCCGCGAGGGCGAGTTGCTCACGCCGGACCGGCGCATAGAAACGGGGGATACCGTCACGGTCCGCTCCGTGGTTTCACGGGGTTGAACGCGGCGGGCCGCGCCGGGAGCGGGATGCTCCGGCCCGGTTCAGTTTGCGCGCTGAAAGAGGCGGTTACGGGATCTTCTTGCGAAAGCCGGACGGACTGTTGTATATATAAGTGGTCTATAACGCCGGCTGCAACGGCGGCGGCCCTTTGCGGAAAACCATCGGGACAACATCCGGGGAACGCGCGGCGCGCGCATCGTACCTTCCCCGGCGACAAGGCGGGTTGATATGCTCCACTCTTCCGACTACGGGCCCGGTTCCGAGACTGCCAACAGGCACCGCATGGTGCTGGAAGAGCGCATCCGCGAAAAAATTTCAGATTACGCCTATTATAAATTCACCGTCCGCCAGACGCGGGCGCTGAACATCTTTTTCGACCTTGCCCAGGAATATGAGGATTTGCTCTACCTCTACCATCTGCCGGTGCAGGTTTTGCAATTCTTCTTCAACCTCAAGGCCGAACTGTACGCCCGGGACGATTCCGGCTCGTTTGTGGTGCAGACGCCGAAGGTCGGCCCGGAGACATCTCTCCCCACCCTGGCGGAACTGTCCCTCGGGCCGAGGCCGTCGCTCCCCTCTTCCAGCGACGCCTCGGACGCGCCCTCGACCTGGTGGTTTTTCCCGGTCAAGGGTAGGCCCAGCACGTCCCGCACCCTGCGCGACGACAACGGTTCCGGCCCCCAGGAAGCCGCGCCAACCCACCGCGACGAACGGGAAATCCTCGCCGTCCTCGCCATTTTGCCGCAATCCTCCCTGACGGAGCACGAGAAGCTTTTTTACGAAAAATTCGCCAACCGTCTCGGGTTCTGCCTGCACAACCGCATCCTGGCCCTGAAAAACCTGGAACACATCGAGTTCGTGCGGACCCTCGTGCACGATATCGGGCACAACGTCATCGTGCCCAACCTGCATTTCAAATTGCTCATGCGGCAGATGGCGGACAAAATCTCCGCCCTGCGCCAGCTTTCCGATACCATCCTCTGCGAGCGGGAGGATGAGATTACCTCCCTGCACACCCTGTGCGACCGCATCGAGGAGCATTACGACGAGATCAGCAAGCACTTCCACCAAAGCAGCTTTTTCCTTGAAACCCTTCTGCGGCAAAGCCACTTCGATCAGGGACGATACGTTTTGCAGCGGACGGTCTTCAACCTGGTTTCCCGGGTGGTGGCGCCGCAATTCGAGCGGTACCGGCTGCGGTTCCAGGAGCGGGATATCGCCGTCGCGGAGGACTACGACGCCGATACCGCCCGGCTGACGGTCAACGGCGATATCGGGCTGTTAAGCCAGGTTATCGCGAATTTCTTCTCCAACGCGGTCAAGTACACGCGGCAGACGCCGGGGAAAGAAGGCCTGCTCGTGCGCTGCTCCGTGCACGCCTTTCCCAACGTCTTCGGGGAAGGCCGCGACGGCGTGCGGGTGGAGGTGCTCTCCACCGGGGTCCCCATCCCCCGGAACGAGGCGGACCAGCTTTTCTCGGAAAACTTCCGGGCCTCCAACACCGAGAACGAGCACGGCACCGGCCACGGCCTGTATTTTTCCCGCCTCATCATCAACCAGCACGGCGGACAATGCGGCTACCGCAACACCGAGGAAGGCAATATTTTCTATCTGGTCCTGCCCATCCACAACCCGGAACTGGACGGCCCGGCATAAGGCTCACAGCCGCCCGGCGAACCTATGACCGTTGACGAAAAACTGCGGCAGCTTGGGCGCCTCCCTATCCCCCGGTTCAAACGCCTGTCGCTTTCGGACACGGTCGCGACCGGGTTGGGGTTCGTCATCGGGCTGTTGTTCTGCGCGGTCATCATCGCGGGGCTGGGCACCCACGCCGCCCGTACCAGTTCTGAAAACATGAAAAACCAGCATCTCCCGTTCATGGAAACGGCCCTCTCCCTTGAGCGGCTTGTGTATGAGGCCGTGTTCCACGTCAGCATGTTCGGCATATCCGGCGACATGGCGAGCTATTCGGGCGCGCGCATCCAGTTCCCCGCCATCCGGGCGGCGGCGGATCTTCTCGCGAGTCAGGCCGCGGGCATTCCCGAAGGCCAGGGCATGGCCCGCGACATGGAAGTTCTGCGCGACCTGGCGGCCCAGCTCAACCTGGTCGTCGAGAAAAAACGCACGCTGAACGACCAGCTGGCCGCCGAGCAAGCCAAATTGCAGAAAACCGCCGACGACATGAACGAAATCCTTCTCGACCTGCAGGCCAGGGTCGCCTCGGCCAGGGCGGGCAAGGGGAACGACATCAACCTGGACGAAAAGGCCCGCCTGCTCGTGTTGAACGGGTTCTCCCTGGCTGTCGCCGAAGTCACGGGCAGGGTTCTGGCCGCCGGGGTGGCCAAAAGCGCGGCAAACCTGGTCAAGGCCCAGGCGTATTTCACCGTGCGCTGGGACGAGGCGAAAGACGCCTGCGCGCAGGCCGCTGCCCTGCCGCCGCCCGAAGGGATCAGCGCGGCGAGGGCCGCGCAAAGCCCGGCGGACGCCATGGGCACGCTTGCCGCTTCCTATGCGGAGATGCTGGACACCATCCGCTTCAACCTGGAGGAATCCGCCCGCGTCACCCAGGACAGGATAGCCATAACCGGCCGCCTGACGGCGCTCGCGCGGAACATCGTGGCCACGGTGCGCACCGGCATGGCCGAGGCGGCGGACAGAACGGACACGGCCCTGCGCGGGGCCACGGCCACGCTTTTCGCCTGCGCGCTGCTCGCCTGTATTCTGGCCGTCGGCGCGGCCGTGGTCTTTGTGCGCTCGCGCTCTTCCTCGTGACAAGCCCGCGCTCTTCGTGCAAAATACGGCGATTCATCCCAATGGGCCGTCCCGCCGGCGCGGGCCTGACCGAGAGCGGATAAAGGACCACAATGACTGTTGTTTTTCCGGAAGAAACCAAAGTCGCGCGGGCCGTGCGGCGTTTTTGCCTCGATTGCCAGGGAGCGGCGCCGAGCCTTGTGCGCGAATGCGCGGAGGAAGCGTGCCCCCTGCACCCCTGGCGGCTGCCCGACGCCGCGCCCCTGCACGAGGTCCACGGCCGCGTTCTGCGCGCCGTGCGGCGGCACTGCCTCATTTGCGCGGGCGACAGGAAGGAAGCCCGCTCCTGCGACGCCAAGGATTCCTGCTCCTTGTGGGAATACCGTTTCGGCGTGCATCCCGTGACGTACAAACGCGTCAGCATCCGCGTCCGCGCGCCCAAAGAGCTGTTCCTGCCGGGATTCGGCAAGGAATAAGCTCCCCCCGCATTGCCCGACGGAGGAAATCATGCCCGCGCTGTATGCCGTCCGCCTTGCCCGGCGGGAGGAAATCCCCCTGCTCGCCCCGCTGCAGCTGGCAGCGGCCAAGCGCTTTTCCACGGACGATCTGCCGGAACCGTTGCGGTCGACCTATACCGTTCCACGGGAGTACCTGGAGGAAGCCTTCGCGCGCGGCGCGCTGTGGGTGGCCGCGGGGCCGGACGGTAATCCCGTGGGGTATGCCGTTCTGCGCGAGGCCGAAAGGCTGGCGTTTCTGTTTCAGGTGGACGTGCTGCCGGATCACGGCCGCAAGGGGCTGGGGGGCTCACTGATCGAGCGCGTCATTACGCGGGCGCGGGAACTCGGGTATGGGGAACTGTACCTGACGACTTTCGGCCACGTGCCGTGGAACGCGCCGTTTTACGCGAAGCTGGGGTTTGCCGTCCTGCGGGATGGGGAGATGCCCGCGTACGTCCGGGGGATGCTGCGCGAGGAGCGGGGGTTGGCGGCCAACCGGGTGGCGATGCGGAAGGTGTTGCGGGTGGCCGTGTAAGTAAGAAAGAAAGAGGGAGAGGGGAAGAAGAACCTCCCGGTTGTTTGAGTAGGTTGGGAGGGCGGCTTCGCCGCCAACGAACCCACTCAAACAACCGGGAGCCTCTTTTTCTTCTCCCCCAGGCGCGGCTACGCCCGCCGCACCGCCTTGATGCGGATAACATCCTTCGGCACGTCATCGTGCCCGAACCGGCTGGTGGTATCCACGCCCTCAATGGCGTCCACCACATCCATGCCGTCCGTCACCATGCCGAAGGTGCAATACCCGAACCCGTACGACGTGGCCGACTTGTAGTTGAGCGAACCGTTATTCGACGTATTGATGAAAAACTGGGTTGTGGCACTGTGCGGCTCGCTCGTGCGCGCCATGGCGATGGTGCCGCGCTCGTTGGGCATGCAGCTCGCCGCTTCGTTTTTAACCGGCGTATGCTCCCAGGGCTTTTCCCGCATGTCGCCGTCCAGGCCGCCGCCCTGGATCATGAATCCCTGGATGACCCGGTGGAATATCGTGCCCGCGTAAAACCCTTCATCCACGGCTGTGAGGAAGTTAGCCACCGTGTCCGGAACCAGTTCCGGGTAGAGTTCCAGCGTAATGTCGCCTTTGTCCGTTTCTATGATAACGTTGGTAGAATCCGCCATGACTGCTCCTTGATCGGCGTAGGATTATGCGGGTGCTCGCGGAACGCTGTCCGTCGCACCACGGTTTCCGGCAACGGCGCGTATCTTTACCGTCCGTGCCGTGCGCGGGCACACCATATACAATTTTCGCCGCAGGGGAAAGGTGTACGATCAGCGGGCGACCTGCAGAATGGTCTGGATATACAGCGCCAGCATCATGCCGCCGCCGTAGCGATACGCGTAACGGTCGAACTGCGTGGTGCCCAGCCCCGCGAGGGGGGCCGTTTCCAGCGGTCCCGACAGGGACGCGCCGTCCAGGATGACGCGATTGTCCGCGCCGCCGGTAACGGCGATGGCCCGCACGGGCGGGCTGTCCGGGAACAGGCCCGGGAGCCTTGCGAGACAGTCGTCAAGATCGAGCATTTCCGCCTCGTTGTTGTTCAGGTGGATATGCAGCGCCGTTTCCGTCCCTATTGTAAAAAGAGTTCCGTAAACGCTCGGACCGATGGTGATCTCATCGTCGCTGAAAACGACTTCCTGGTACACCGCCTGCAAATTATGCCGCGCACCGTCGTCAGCCTGCGCGTTTTCCGGCGAAAACACAAACTCCTCGTCCGCGGCCAGGCCGGAAAGGTCCGCGGGAACCTTTCCGCGCGGCTGTTTCTCGCCGCCCGCCGCGAAGGACTCCAGCCCGGAGGCGGGAGGCAGCGCAAGATGCGGCGCGAACAGCGCGAGCATCTCGGCGGCGTCCATGCGCGTGCCGTCGGCCAGGGTAACGGGCAGCGGGGGAATGGCGTCACCGGTAAAAAATCCGGTGACGGCAATGGTGGCCCCGTCCCCGAAGGTCAGGCGCAGCGCGTCGTCCCGCCGCCGGAAAACGGCGTCGGACGGGTTGAACGACAGGACGAGCGCATCCAGGCCGGCAAGCGGCAACGTGTGATGCTGGCCCGGCGCCGGGCGAGTAAGGGCTATTGTGCGCACGGTTGTCCTGTCTGGTTGCGGGTGGATACCGGTACAATAGCCATTCCGCGCCGTAGCGGCAAGAGCCGTATACAAAAAAGGCGGCTTATCGATAAGCCGCCTTAAATAGGTACCATCCGCAAAGATTTTCAACTTTTCCGCGCCGTCCGACGGCCGGAATCAGACCCTGCCGTAGGAATCTTCCAGGCGGACGATGTCGTCTTCGCCCAGGTAGCTGCCGGATTGAACCTCTATCAGCTCCAGGGGCACGATGCCGGGGTTTTCCAGCCGGTGCACGATCCCCAGCGGGATGTAGGTCGACTGGTCCTCGCTGAGCAGCATGGCGCTGTCCCCGTTGGTAATGCGGGCCGTGCCGCGCACCACGATCCAGTGTTCCGCCCGGTGGTGGTGGTATTGGCTGGAGAGCACCCCGCCGGGGTTCACCACGATGCGTTTGACCTGGAACCGGTCCGCCTGGGCCAGAATCTGGTAGCTGCCCCACGGCCTGTATACCGTCAGGTGGGTGCTGGTTTCCGGCCTGCCGTCCTTTTTGAGCGAGGCCAGGAGTTCCTTGACGCCCTGGGTGTTGCCCCGATCCATGACAAGCACGGCGTCCGCGGTTTCCACCACGGCCACGTTGGCGACATCCATGGCCGCCACCAGCCGGTGGGAGGAATGCACGTAGGAATCTTTCACGTTCCGCAGCACCACGTCGCCGATTACCGCGTTGCCGGCATCGTCGCATTCCGCCTCGTCGTAAAAGGCGCTCCAGGAGCCAAGGTCGTTCCAGCGGGCCGTGAGGTCGACCACCGCGGCTTTATCCGTTTTTTCCATCACCGCGTAGTCGATGGATTCGGACGGTATGGCCGCGAAGGCGCTTTCCGCGAAGCGCGTGAACTTGCCGTCCCTTGAGCGGGTTTCCCAGGTCGCGCGGACTTCTTTTTCCATGGCCGGGGCGTGTTTTGCCAGTTCGGCGAGGAACACCGACGCCCTGAACAGGAACATCCCGCCGTTCCAAACGTACCCGCCGTCTTGCAGCATGGCTTCCGCCGCCGCGCGGTCCGGTTTTTCCACAAACCGCGCCACCGCGTGCCCGCCCCAGGGCAGGACCGCGCCGTGGCGGATATAGCCGTAACCCGTTTCCGGCCTTGTGGGCGTTACGCCAAACGTCACAAGCATCCCTTCCCCGGCCCCGCGCG
The DNA here is from genome assembly GCA_900079685.1 of uncultured delta proteobacterium. Lineage (NCBI taxonomy): Bacteria > Deltaproteobacteria > uncultured delta proteobacterium. The sequence goes on along the minus strand of LT599018.1, from coordinate 2,531,067 downwards.
CGGCCGTCACAACCGCCGCCGCAAACGCTTCTTGGGGGGCGATGGAATGGTCCGACGGCAGCACCAGCAGGAACGGGTCTTCCCCGTCCGCCATGGCGGCCAGCGCGGCCATGGCGATTGCCGGGGCCGTGTTGCGCGGCATGGGTTCCAGCAGAATCTTCGCCGTGAGGCCCTTTTCGCGCACGATGCCCGAGGCGAAGAACCGGTGCTGCTCGTTGCACACGACCAGGGGTTCCGCGATATCCGGCAGCGCGGCCACACGTTCAAGCGTTTTGCCGAACAGCGTGTCCCCGTCAAAAGGGATGAATTGTTTGGGATGCAGCTCCCGCGACAAGGGCCACAGCCGCGTGCCGCTGCCGCCGCTCAGAATGACCGGGCAAAGTTTCGTCATGGCGCGTTTTTCCTATCGCTTCTCGTAGTTCGTTTCTATCCACTGGCGGTACGAGCCGGTCTGGACGCGGGTGACCCAGTCCATGTTGGCGAGGTACCATTTCACGGTATCTTCAAGGCCTGTTTCCAGGGTATGCCGGGGCTTCCAGCCCAGCTGGCGCTCTATTTTCGCCGGGCTGATGGCGTAGCGCAAATCATGTCCGGGCCGGTCCGTGACGTAGGTTATGCCGTTTGCGTGCGGGCCGGCCGGGGCGGGCGCCAGCTTGTCCAGCACGGCGCAGAGGGCGGTGACCAGCTCGATGTTCGTCCGTTCGCTCTTGCCGCCGATGAGGTAGGTTTCGCCCGGGATGCCCTTTTCCAGGACCAGGGCCACGGCTTCGCAGTGGTCTTCCACGTGCAGCCAGTCGCGCACGTTCTCCCCCTTACCGTAGATGGGCAGGGGCTTGCCGGACAGGGCGTTCAGGATCATCAGCGGGATGAGCTTTTCCGGGAACTGGCGCGGGCCGTAATTGTTGGAACAGTTGGTCACGAGCACCGGCAGGCCGTAGGTTGCGCAAAAGGCGCGCGCCAGGTGGTCGCTGCCCGCCTTGCTGGCGGAATAGGGGCTTTTGGGGTCGTAGGGCGTGGTTTCCGTAAACGGCGGGTCAGACGGGCCGAGGGAACCGAACACCTCGTCCGTGGAAACGTGCACAAAACGGAAGGCGTCTTTTTTTGCTGGGGCAAGGCCGTTCCAGTAGCGGAGCGATTCGCCGAGCAGCGTGCCCGTGCCCAGCACGTTGGTACGGATAAACGCGTCCGGGTCCAGGATGGAGCGGTCCACGTGGCTTTCCGCCGCGAAATGGACCACCGCGTCCGGCCGGTGCTTTGTAAGGAGTTCCGCCACGAACGATGCGTCATTGATGCTGCCGTGGGCGAAAATATAGTCCGGATCGTTCCCGAGGTCCGCCAGGTTGTCCGGGTTGCCCGCGTAGGTCAGGGCGTCAAGGTTCACGATGCGGGCCTTGCCCGCGCGCCGCATGGCCCTGACAAACCAGGACCCGATAAACCCGGCCCCGCCGGTAACAAGATAGGTAGGTATCATTGCCGCCCCCAATGAGATGTCGATGGCATCTTAAGCAAGGTTGGGCGCCTCCGCAACCGCGAAAGGCGCGGGCCAGTCCGGCAGGGACTCCAGAGCCACCCGCCCGCCTTTCCAGGGGAAGGCCAGGGCATGCGCGTGCAGCAGCATGTGGGAGTAGGGAACGCCCTTGTACTTCATATCGCCGATTATCGCTAACTTACGGATTGCCAGTTGCACGCGTATCTGGTGCGTGCGGCCCGTTTCCAGAACGACGCGCAAGAGCGACGCCGCGCCGAGGGGCGTTTGCCGCGTCTCAAGGCACGATACGCGGCAGCGGGCTTCTTTGCCGTGTTGCGCGTCGACGGCCCGGACCGTTTCAAAGGCCGTCCCGTCGAGAGTGTCCGCTTCCTTGGCGAGAAAATCGGTAAGGACCTGCTCCTGCGCGTGTGGCCACGAGCCCAAAACCCAGGCGAGGTAGATTTTTGTGACGGCCTTGTCGTTCTCCCGGCGGGAGAACAACGCGTGCAGCTTTTCCTGCGCCTCATGGGTTCTGCCCGCGAGCAGGATGCCGGAGGTTTTTTTATCCAGCCTGTGGGCCGGGGCCGGGATATAGGCGGCGCCCGCGAAACGGCGGCGCAGAATATCCACAACGTCCGTCTCCTGCTTGGAACCCGGCTGGGAAGGGAGCCCCGCCGGTTTTTCCAGGGCCAGGAAGTCGTCCGTCGCGGCCAGGACGCGCAGGCCGTGGTCCAGAATGTCGCCGGGCGCGACGGTGATGGCTACGGCCTCCTGCCGCGCATCATCCGCCGCGAAGGGCGGCAGGCGGACGGTATCCCCGGCGGCCAGGCGGTCAAAGGCGCGGGCGCGTTTGCTGTTGATCCTGACCTGGCCGGAACGGATCCAGCGGTGCAACTCGCTTGCGGCGGCCTCGCGCTCGAGCCGGCGGGACAGGAAGTTGATGAGCTTCATGCCCTGTTCGGCCTGGTTGACGGTAAGGATATGCATGGGAGGATATACAAGCGGGGCGCGGTGAACCCGCGCCCCGCCGGGGTTTTATTCCGAGATGCTGGGCTGGGTATCCGGGTCGGCCTTGGACAGATCGAGCGGATACAGGATGACCATGGTTTTGCGGGCCGCCGCGCCGAGCGCGCCGGGGTGCGTGTTGACGCAGACAACGAGGTCGGAGACGCCGTCGCCGTTGGGGTCCGCGATGGTGTAGTCCGTGACGGAGCCCTTGATGCGCCGCGTTTTCCAGACCAGGGAAAGGCCTATGCCGTCCCATTGCAGGGACTGGATTTCCGACTGCGGGAAGGAACGGTAGTTGCCGAAGATGAGCGCCGCCGTGGAAATGGGCTTGTTGACGATAACCTCGTGGTTGCCGTCGCCGTCCAGGTCCGTAACCAGGATACGCATGGGGATATAGTAGATTTCGTCCTGAATGACGGTGTCCTTGCCCATGCCCGGCATGGCCGCGTTGACGGCGATGCCTTGGGTTGCGCCGGAATATCTGTCCTCGGTGGAGGACATGCGGGCGCCTTTTTCCGAATAGACCAGCAGCCGCTCGCCGTCGTCGAACCGGACGTACTTGGCGGCATCGGCTTTATCCACACCGGCCGGGACGCAGGAGAAGTTGAAGACGTTAAATCCCTTGGGAAGGGCCAGAGGCGCGCCGAGCGATATCTTGCCGTTTTTGACGTAGGCTTCCTGCACGCCTATCTTGAACAGCTTGGGCCGGTCGGAGCGCTGCCCGAGCAGCCTGGGGCTGTAGAGCGGGGGCATGTTGACCACGTTCAGGTAAATGCCGTTGGCCCGGGCGGTTTCCTTGAAGTTCTGGCCGTCAAAGGTGAGGATTCGGGTGACGAAATCCTCGTCCGAGTCCTTGGCGTTCAGGATGATGGAGTTGCGGCCGGAGAAATCCACGTCCATGGAGCGGACGCTCAGGGCGTACTGGGTGGCGGGGAGCTCGAACACGCCGAGGGGCTGGAGCTTGTTGTCCGCGTCAAAGCGGTAGGCGTGCAGGCGCCGTTCTTCCAGGATGAAGACTTCCAGTTTGCCGTTGCCCGTGGCGTCGCAGATTTCCATGCCCAGCGAGGGGTAGTTCAGCGTCTGGGAGCGCAGGCGGGAATCGTCGCCCGAGCCGCCGGCGTAGCGGAACTGCGGGTTTATGTACACTTCCGCCGAGGTGGTTTCGTTGCGGACGAGATCCGGGTTCATCTGGTTCACCCGCTCAACCTGCTGCGGCTGGCGCGATTGCGCCGTTTTGCCCTGCGGCTTGTTGAACACTTCGGCGCTGATGGCGTCGGAAATCTGGCGCAGGTCCGGGATCAGCTTTTTGACCGTGCTTTCGCGGGAGATGGGCCAGGTTTTGCCCGCCTTGTCCAGCACGCGCGTGTCAATGCTGCAGTTTTCACCGATAACGGTGACGCTCCCCCAGATAATATAGTCCGCACCGGCGTTGGACAGGGCTTTTGCCGCGGCGGCCTGGTCGGTGGGCGCTATTTTAACGGTGGTTCCCGTTTTTTTGGCCGGTTCGAAATTTCCCTGCCAGAACAGGCGGGAAGCGAACATATCGGGAACGGATTTCTCGAGGTACTTATACGCGCTGGAGCCGTTCACCTCAAACGGGGCTATGGTGAACGTCTTGGCGGCCACGGCCGTGGACGCCGCCGCGATAACGACCGCGAAGGCCAGAACGGCTGCCCGGAAATATGCTTTCATGCCAACTCCTTGATCTCGTTGCGCGGCAATGTGACGGGGACCGCCTTCCTGACAAGGGGCGCGTCCGCGTTTGCGCCGCGACGGAAAATGTGCGCTACCATATCTTCTCTTGGAAAAGGGCGCAACAACCGAGACGGGTTTTAAACAGCCTTTCCGGTTTTCGGCCCCGGGCCGGCTTTTTGCGGAAGGTTCGCGCCTTCAGGCCAGCTTTTCCGCGAGGAAGAGCGTTTCCCGGTTCCGCTGCTTGTTGCGGAACGTGTACTCGGCAACGCGCCAGGTTTCCCACGGCAGGGCCGCGAACCGGCGTTCCACCGCGCCGCCTTCGTCCTCGCCGCCGTCGTGCCCCAGGTAGGCATGCACGCTGATAACCCCGCCGACCGCCAGCGCGGACGCAAAAAAATCCAGAGCCTCAAGCGTTGTGGCGGCTTTCGTCACGATTCGCCTGTCGCTGCCCGGCAAATAGCCCAGGTTGAAGGTTACCGCCCAAAGATGCCCCGCCGTCCCGGCAGGGAGCGCCGTTGCGGCGGTTTCGTGCCCGGCGCGCACCAGGGATACGCGGGAGAGCAGGTCCGGATTTTCCGCTTCCAGCCGTTTCCGGGTGGCGGCAAGGGCCGCTTCCTGCACGTCAAAGGCCCAGACGCGGCCCTTTTCGCCGATGGCGGCGGCCAGGAACAGGGTGTCGTGCCCGTTGCCGGCGGTCGCGTCCACTGCAATGGGCGCAATGGGCGCACCGGGGGCAACAGGCGCAACGGAGGTTCCGTAAGCTTCCTTCGCCAGAGCGAGCGCGGAGGAGAGCGCCCGGCGGGAAAGGGGGATCAACTCGTCAAGGTGCCGCATGCGTCTTTTTCTTGCTTTTGGGTTCGCCGGTTTTCGGGGTGTCCTTTCCGGGGCCGCCGTCTTCCCCCTCGATGCCGTGATAGGCGGGCGCGGCGGCCAGGAGGCTTTTCGTATACGGGTGGGCCGGGGAGGCGAACAGCGTTGCCGCGTCGTTTTCCTCCACGATTTCACCGGCCTTCATGACGGCCACGCGGTCGCTCATGTGGCTGATTACCGCCAGATCGTGGGAAATGAAGAGGTAGGTCAGGCGGAGTTTGTCCTGCAAGTCTTTTAACAGCGCCAGGACCTGGGCCTGGACCGAGGCGTCCAGGGAGGAGGTTGGCTCGTCCAGCACCACGAAGTCGGGATTGGTCACCAGAGCCCGGGCAATGGCCACGCGCTGCCGCTGGCCGCCGGAAAACTCGTGCGGGTAGCGGCGCATGGTTTCCGCCTCAAGGCCGACCATGCCCAGCATGGCCGCGACTTTTCCGTTCCGCTCCTTCGTGGGCATACCCATGGCCGTCAGGGCTTCCCCCACGCTCGCCCCTATGCTCATGCGCGGGTTGAGCGAGGAAAACGGGTCCTGAAAGACCATCTGGACGCGGCCGGGGAGCGAGGCCACGAACGCCTCGTCCGGCGAGAAAACGGAAATTCCCTCCAGCAGGATATCGCCGCCGGTGGGCGGCAGCAGCCGCACGGCCATCCGGGCCAGGGTGGATTTGCCGCAGCCCGATTCGCCCACCAGGCCGAGGGTCTCCCCCTTGTTGACCGAAAGGGAGACGTTTTTGACGGCGCTGAAGGTTTGCGCTTCCCCGAACAGGCCGCCGCTTTTGGTGAACACGCGGCTCACGTTGCGGAACGCGAAAAGAGGAATCCCGCTGGAGCATTGTTGCGTGAAAGAGTTTCCCGTCATGACCCTTCCGATACCCCGGCGCCCGAAAAGGTCGCCATTTCGTTGTACATGGCGGCGGCGCTCCGCAGGATGACCATGCCGAAGACCGCGCCCGTGCCTTCGCCGAGCCGGAAATCAAGGTCGACCAGGGGCCGCTCGCCTATTTTCGCCATAACCGCCGCGTGGCCCGGTTCAGCCGAGGCGTGGCTGAAAAAGCAGTAATCCCGCGCGTGCGGCGCGATCGCAAGCGCCATGGCGCAGGCGGCCGTGCTGATAAACCCATCTATCACCACCGGCATGCATAAGCTCGCCCCGCCGAGAATCAGCCCCGCGAGGGTTGCGATTTCCAGCCCGCCGAGGGCCGCGAGCAGGGCCACGGGATTATTGCTTTTCACGGCATCGCGGTTCGCGTCCAGCGCTTTTTTTATAACCGCGACCTTGTGCCGCATGCCTTCCGCGGACAACCCCGTGCCCGGCCCGGTGATGGCCGCGGGGTCAAGATCATAGAGCGCCGCGAACAGCGCGGTGGAGGGGGTGGTGTTGGCAATGCCCATCTCCCCGGTGCCGAGGCAGCGGATGCCTTCCCCGTGCGCTTCTTCGGCGAGCGATATGCCCAGGTCCAGGGCCGCGAGGCATTCCGCCATGGTCATGGCCGGGCCTTTGGCGATATTGGCCGTGCCCGGGGCGATCTTTTTCCGCACCAGGAGGGGGTGCGGGGCGAAGTCTTCCCCGGCGACCCCGGCATCCACCACCTGGAGGCCGATGGCGTTGGTCCGGGTAAGCACGCTGATGCCGCCGCCGCCGCCGATAAAATTACGAACCTGCTGCCGCGTGACCACGGGCGGGCTGGTGCTCACGCCTTCTTCCGCCACGCCGTGATCCGCCGCCACGGTTACGATTCTGGCGGGGTCTGCCGCGAGCGGCGTTATGCCGTTCTGGACGGCGAAAAGCCTGGCCGCCATTTCTTCCAGTCGGCCAAGGCTGCCCTTGGGTTTGGTCAAAACGTCGATATGGGCCATGGCTGTGGCGCGCAGCGCGGGATCAACCGGGCTGATGCGCGAAACGCATTCCGTGAGGCGGCAAGTCTGGGTCATCGGGTAAATTTCCTTATAATGCGGTGTACCGTTCCCGTATACAGCCCGAAAGGGGAGGAGGCAAGAAAGGGGCGGGGCGGCGGCGAAGTTTGGCAAAAGACGAACGCCGCGCTTGACACGACCGGTGTGCGCAGCTATCTCCCTTGACATGGAGGCTGCGGCAACGCCGTTGCCACAGAACAAACTATCCTGGAGGATACCATGAGCTGGAATGTAATCGTGAACGCCGACAAATGCAGCGGCGACGGTGAATGTGTCGACATCTGCCCCGTTGAAGTGTACGAAATGCAGGGCGGCAAAGCCGTTCCCGTGAACGCTGAAGAATGCCTGGGCTGCGACTCCTGTGTGGAAGTGTGTCCTTCGGACGCCATCACCGTTGAAGAAGTCTAATCGCATCGGGATTGCGTAAACAGGAAGGCCCGGCCCGCTTTTGCGGGCCGGGCCTTCCAGACTGACGACAAACCCCGCAAAGCCGTGGTTTGTGAAGGCACGCCCACTCCGGCGCTTAACGGCGGCAATGAATGCCGCCTACGCCTCCGTGGCGGGTTGTTGTCAAAGAGGACTTTGTCAACAACCTCGAAGGCCCGGCCCGCTTTTGCGGGCCGGGCCTTCTTCATTGAAAAAAACGCCTCCCGGGGAGGCGCATGGCGGAACTGCGTGAAACGCTATTTCATGCGGTAGGTGATCCGGCCGCGCGTGAGGTCGTAAGGGGAGAGTTCCACCTTCACCCGGTCGCCGGGGAGAATGCGGATATAAAATTTGCGCATCTTGCCGGAAATATGCGCGAGCACCTCGTGCCCGTTGTCCAGGTCCACCCGGAACATTGCGTTGGGCAGGGCTTCCTGCACAACGCCGTCAACTTCAATGGCGTCTTCTTTTGCCATGTATCCTCCGAAGCATAATGCCACATACGAATGTGTAACACGGACTAGTTGCACACTCTTCCAAAAGAGTCAAGCGCGGCAGGCAACCGGCGGGCAGGGTAATCGAATGAACATGGAAAAGATGTGTACCTTCATTCGATTGCCCTGGCCCGGCGGTTTTCCCGATGCGGCTCAGTCGCTGGGCCCGAACTTGTTCAAATAGCCCATAACAATGACGATGCCCATCAGAACCGGCAGAACGTACGTCAGATAGCCGCGCAAAAAGCGCGGGAAGCGCAGGCCCTTGCCCGCGTCCGCCTCGGCGGTGAATTTGTCCCAGCCCCAGCCGTAGCGGGACGTGCAGAACAGGAGGTATACCAGCGCGCCCATGGGCAGAACGTTGTCGCTGACGAAAAAGTCAAAAAGGTCGAGGATGACGGAATCCCCGCCGAGCGGGTGCACGTTCGAAAGCAGATTGAAGCCGAACGCGCAGGGGAGCGACCCCGCGAGAATGATGAAAAAGTTGACGCAGGAAGATTTTTTGCGGGTCCAGCCTTTGACGTCGATGCCGTAGGCCACGATGTTCTCGAACACGGCCACCACCGTGGACAGCGCGGCGAAACTCATGAACAAAAAGAACAACGCCCCCCAGAAGACGCTGCCGGGCATATGGTTGAACACGTTGGGAAGGGTTATGAAAATGAGGCCCGTGCCGGAATCCGCCTTGATGCCGAAGGCGAAACAGGCCGGGAAAATGATGAAGCCCGCCAGCACGGCCACGGCGGTATCGAGCGCCACGATGTTCACGGTTTCACCCGTCAGGGAGCGGCTGCGGTCGATGTAGCTGCCGAAAATGGCCATGGAGCCGATGCCGATGCTGAGGGTGAAAAACGCCTGCCCCATGGCGGCGTAGATGCTTTTCCAAAGGCCGGTTTCCGTCATTTTGGCAAAGTCTGGCAGGAGGTAGAAGGAAAGCCCCGCTCCCGCGCCAGGCAAGGTTACCGAGCGGATGACGAGGATAAGCAGCAGGAGAAACAGGCCGCTCATCATGATGACCGTTATCCGCTCAACCCCCTTGCGGAGCCCTATGCCGCAGATGGTAAAGCCGAGCGCCGTGACAAGGGCCGTCCAGGCGACGAGTTCCAGCGGCCGGGACAGGAACCGGCCGAAAAAGGCTTTGATGGCCTCGGTATCAAGGCCGGTGAAGCTTCCCGCGGCGGCGTAATAGAAATAGGCGAGCATCCAGCCCGTGATAACGGTGTAGAACATCATGAGCGCATAGTTGCCCGCCAGACCGATGAACCCGAAGTAATGCCACTTTGTGCCGGGAGGCTGGAGTTTGTAAAACGACCCGGCGATATTCATGCGCGAGGCCCGGCCCACGGAAAATTCCATCACCATGATGGGCATGGCGAACAGGAACAGGAAGAAAAAATACACCAACACAAAGGCCGCGCCCCCATGCGCGCCCACAATATGGGGAAAGCGCCAGATATTGCCGAGGCCGATTGCGCAACCGGCTGAAATCAATAAAAATCCTATGCGGCTGCCCAGGGTTTCGCGTCCGGAGGAACTGCTCATCCATGCTCCTTTTGTGAAAAAAGTCCGCCCATTGCCGGAGACTATACCGGCAATGGGCGACGATTTCCAGCAAAAGCTCCAGTGGCGCCGTTATCGCGCGGCATTGCCCCGGATCTGCAAAAACGCCAGCTCGTCCAGGACCGGGAGCAGCTCCGCCAGCATCCCGCCGGTATGCGCGGCCATGCCGGACGCGCCGAAAATGGCCGTGCGCTCGGCCAGCAGTTTTTCCGGGACCAGGGTTTCCGGCAGGTCCTTGGACAAGGTCATGGCGAGGCGTTCCGCCAGCAGATAGTTGGTCGCGCGTTTGGCAAAGGCGCGGAACGCGGGCACGAACGCTTCGCGCGCGCCGTCCCAGTATGCGGCGGCCTCCGGGCAGGCCGGCAGGGAGAGCGCGGTGTGCAGATGGGCGCGCACCGTGTTGCAGATGGCGCCGGGCAGGCCGGTGCGCCAGCCCATGAGCCAGGACGAACGGGTGAAGAACAGCCCGGCGGCCCTGCCGGAATCGAGCAGGATGGCAAACCGTTTCCACAGCATCAAGAGGTCCGGATCTTCCCAGGCCGGAGTCAGGTTGTCCAGGTCCCAGGCCGGAACCAGAGCGCGTTCGGGGCTGCCGCCGCCGAGGGTTCGCAACAGGTGCGCGAGCCAGAGGTTGGCGTCCGGCGATTCGGGCGTTTCCAGATGCGAGTAGGCCAGAACATACTGCCCCTGCCCGTACCGGCCGTGGATGACGCAAGGCTCGCCCCGCAGGAACGAGGGGGAGAGCGAGAACCCGTATTTTTCCTCCCAGTCCGCGAAGACCGAGGGCGGCAGGTCCGCCACCGGCAGGTCCGCCAGCCAGAAGTCCGGGCCGGGTTCATCGTACCGCGCGAGCACGGTCACGCCGTTCTCGTCCCCCGGCGCGAACCGGCCCGGCCACCACACCGGCAGCAAGGGGCTGGGCGGGAGCAGGGAAAGCGGGCTGAGGCCGGGTTCAGGCAGCGAAGGCCTTGCCCCCTGCATCCCTGCCAGGGCGCGGTGCGCCGGACCCCGCTGGGAGTCGAGGTGGGTCACGTCGTGTTCGGGATCCGGGGCGGGACAGGGCGCGGCGTCCTGTTCCGGTTCAGCGGCGCAGGCGTTTTGTTCGTCTTTCAGGGTCACGTAAAAGTGGCCGCTCATATAGTGCTGGATGCGGTTTTCGTACCCGGCGCGGCCCCAGGGGCAGATGCCGAGGGAATGGCCCCCGGCCAGAGCCAGGCCCGCGCCGCCGCAGAACCCGAGGTACGACCCGCCGGTATTGACGAACCGGCGCACGGCGTCGCGGCCCGCGTCGCCGAGGGCGGCGTCCTTGTGGCGGGAGAACCCGCCGGGCACGAGCAGGAGTTTGGCGTCGGGCCGGTCCAGGAGGCCGGCCGCAATGTCCGCGGCGCGCACGATTCTATGCGGCACGCCAAGTCCGCGTAAGCCCCACAGGGCCAGCGGCCCCCAGATATCCGAAGCGTCCCAAAGTACGTACATCATGGCTGTTCTTCCTCGGCATGCCGTTGCATGGTTGTCCCGGTCCGGCGGCCGCACGGATGCGCTGCCGCTCTGAATAAACATGCCAAAGGGAAGGGCGCAGGTCGAGAAAAAAGATTTGCCGCCCGCACCCTCCAACCGGTAATGTCTCAATTTAGCTTGATACTGCGTCAGAGCACGATTTTCCTCCGGGTCATGGACCAAAGAGTCCACTCCCCTCCGGAAAATCGCACTCTTCCTTGTCTGAAGCTAAATTGGGACATTACCCGGCGCTTGTCCATTGACGGAAAAAACGCTACTAGACAAAGTTCATCATTTTATACGCGGAGACGCCAATGCACGAGCAATTGCCCAAGGGTTACGAGGCCAAAGATGTGGAAGGACGCTGGAGACAGCGCTGGGAGGAAGGCAAAACCTTCACCCCGGATCTGGACAAAGCCAGGGCCAACCCGGAAAATACCTATTCCATCGTCATTCCGCCGCCCAACGTAACGGGCAACCTGCATATCGGCCACGCGCTGAACCTTACCTTGCAGGATATCCTGTGCCGTCATCAGAGACAACTGGGCAAGGTTGTGTTGTGGGTGCCGGGCTGCGACCACGCGGGCATCGCCACCCAGAACGTGGTGGAGCGCCGCCTGAAAGAAGAAGGCAAAACCCGCGACGACCTGGGGCGCGAAGCGTTCATTGACCGCGTTTGGGAATGGAAGGCCGAATACGCGGACAACATCACCCGCCAGATCAAGGCGCTCGGCGCCTCCGTGGACTGGACGCGCGAGCGCTTCACCATGGACGACGGCCTCTCCAAAGCGGTCCGCAAGGTCTTTGTGGACCTGTACAACCAGGGCCTGATCTACAAGGGCGACTACATCATCAACTGGTGCGCCCGCTGCCACACCGCGCTGGCCGACGACGAGGTGGAACACCACCCGAAAAAATCGCACCTCTGGCATATCCGCTACGACCTGGAAGACGGCTCGGGCTCGCTCATCATCGCCACCACCCGGCCGGAAACCATGCTCGGCGACACCGCCGTGGCCGTGAACCCGGAAGACGAGCGCTATAATAAGCTTATCGGTAAGCGATTGATTCTTCCGCTGGTGGGCCGCGCGCTGCCGATCATCGGCGATACATACGTGGACAAGGAATTCGGCACCGGCGCGCTGAAAGTGACGCCCTCGCACGACCACAACGACTGGAACCTGGGGCACAAACATAACCTGGAGTTCCTGTCCGTCATGAACGACAAGGGCTTCATGAACGCGGCCGCCGGGAAGTACGCCGGTTTGTCCAGCGCGGACGCCCGCAAAAAGGTGGTGGAAGACCTGGAAGCCGCGGGCCAGCTGGTGAAAATAGAGGATTACGACCACAACCTGGGCCTTTGCTACCGTTGCAAGGAAGTGGTGGAACCGCTCGTTTCCACCCAGTGGTTCGTGAAGGTCGCGCCGCTGGCCGCCAAAGCCAAGGCCGCCATGGGCGCCGACGATGCCGCCGATACCCGCATGTACCCGGCCTCCTGGCTCAAGACCTACCACAACTGGATGGACAATATCCGCGACTGGTGCATCAGCCGCCAGATCTGGTGGGGGCACCGCATCCCGGCCTGGACCTGCCAAGACTGCAACGAGCTGATCGTGGCCGAGGAAGCCCCGGCAACCTGCTCAAAGTGCGGCAGCGCCAAGCTGACGCAGGACGAGGACGTGCTCGACACATGGTTCTCTTCCGCGCTCTGGCCCTTCTCGACCCTGGGCTGGCCGGACAAGACCGAGGATTTGAAGCTGTTCTATCCCACCTCGGTCCTGGTGACCGGGTTTGACATCATTTTCTTCTGGGTGGCCCGCATGATGATGATGGGCATCCAGTTCATGGGCGAGGTGCCGTTCAAACACACCTACATCCATGCCCTGGTGCGCGACGCCGAGGGCAAGAAGATGTCCAAGTCCACGGGCAACGTCATCGACCCGCTGGCCATGATCGATAAATACGGCACGGACTCCTTGCGCTTCACCCTGGCGGCCTTCGCGGCCATGGGCCGGGACATCAAACTGTCCGAGGAGCGCATCGAGGGGTACCGCCATTTCGTGAACAAGATCTGGAACGCCGCGCGTTTCGCGCTGCTGAACATGCCCGAGGACGGCCGCGCGCCCGCCGCGAGTATGGATCTTGCCGCCATCCCCGGCACGCACCATCAGTGGATGTTGCACCGGCTGGAGGAGATGAAGGCCGCCACCAAGAGCGCCCTGGAGGAATACCGCTTCAACGACGCGGCCCAGGGCATGTATACCTTCATCTGGAACGAGTTGTGCGACTGGTACCTGGAACTCATCAAGCCGGACATGCAACCCGGCTCCGAAGCGGGGGGCGAGCGCAAGATCAACGCCCAGCACGTTCTGAATACCGTGCTCCGCGAGACCATGATCCTGCTGCACCCGATCATGCCGTACGTCACGGCGGAAGTCTGGCAGGCCCTGCCCGGCAATGCGGGCAACGAGGATATCGCGGTCCAGCTTTTCCCGGAACAGCGCGCCGGTTGCGTCAAGCCGGAAGCCGCGCGGGACATGGAGATGATCCAGGCGGCCATCAGCGCCATCCGCACCATCCGGGCCGAGCTTTCCATCGCGCCGTCGGTCCGGCTCGCGGCCATCATCCGCCCGGCGGACGATGGCGCCAAAGCCGTGCTGGATGCCCACCGGGACATGATTATCTTCCTCGCCCGGCTGGATTCGCTGCAAATCGACCCCTCGGCCACGGCGCCCAAAGCCTCGGCCAGCCAGGTCGCGGCCGGGAACGAGATCATCGTGCCGCTGCTCGGGACCGTGGATTTCGGCGCGGAAGTGGCCCGGCTCGATAAGGAACTCGCCAAGATGGACAAGGAACATGCCATGCTGTCCGGCAAGCTCGCCAACGAGAATTACGTGCAGCGCGCCCCGGCGGAAGTCGTGGAACGCGACAAGGCCAGGGTGGCCGAACTCGCCGACGCCAAGGTGAAACTCCTCGCCCTCCAGGCCCGTTTCAGAGAAGCGATGTGATGAAGACCGGGGGAAGGGAAAAGGGGTGACCCCTTGAGGTTCCCTTCCCCCAGGCCCCCATCCCTCCTTATCCCATCGGGGGGGGTGAATAATAACGGCAAAAGTTTTGCGGTTGGCTATCATTTCTTCCGTGTCAGCAGGCCTGATGCGAGGCCGGGGTCTGTCCCGCGAGGGCTTCCCCGGAAATTTTTATACAAAGTGGGGCAACGGCGTTTGATGTTGCCGGGCCATACCGCGCCCCACTTTGCCAAAAATTGGAGGGGAAACCCTCGCGGGACAGCCCCCGGCCCCGGCACATATTTCGGATCCGCACATCAAAAACGCTGTGAGGTACCGCCATGCATCCGGAGAAAATGAAAAACGTTCTGGCTCTCGACGCGCAGAAACGCCTCAGCTACTTCGTGCACAAATGCACGGATTCCGAGGAAATCTGGGGCTTGCGCAACGCGGACGGCTGGTGCGGCATGGGCACGGACGACGGGAAGGAATCCATCCCGTTCTGGCCGGAGGAAGCCTTTGCCGTCTTGCTGGCCGAGGATGACTGGGCCGACTGCACCCCGGCGCGTATTCCTCTGGAAGCGTTTCTCATGGACTGGCTGCCGGACATGCAGGAAGACGGCCTGCTCGCCGCAATTTTCCCTCTGCCGACCAGCGCGGCTTCGGGCACGGACTGCGTGACGCTGGAAGCGGAACACCTGCGCGCGCTCTTGCAGGAAGAGCGTGAAAACTTTTGGGGTCTTGCATGATATTCAAATCTTTTCCCGCCCGCCGCGCTCAGCTTTGGCGACGGCGGCTGGTTCATCCTGACCGGCCCGAAACTCTCGCCGGATACGGACAATATCTGGTATTACAAACTCCGGGACCAGGATACCCTGGTCCACCGCCGGGCCAGCGGCACATACGTCTATAAGCGCCTTCCGGATTTCAATCCGCCGAAGGACGAGTTTACCGGCCTCAACCCTTTGCCCTGGAAATAAGGTTTTGCGCATGTCCCAGACGAAATCCACGGTCTACCTGATCGGCGCCGGTCCCGGCGACGCGGGTCTTTTAACCTTGCGCGGCAAGGAACTTCTCGAGACGTGCGACGTGATCGTCTACGACTATCTTGCCAGCGAGGAACTGCTTGCCTTTGCCCGGCCTGACGCGGAAGTTATTTACGTGGGCAAAATGGGCGGCGACCACACCCTGCCGCAGCAGGATATCAACCGCCTCCTGGTCAGCAAGGCCAGGGAAGGCAAAAGCGTGGCCCGGCTCAAGGGCGGGGACCCCTACATGTTCGGGCGCGGCGCGGAAGAAGCCGAGGAACTTCTGGACGCGGGCGTGGCCTTCGAGGTCGTGCCCGGCGTGACCAGCGCCATCGCGGGTCCGGCTTACGCGGGCATCCCGCTGACCCACAGGGCTTACGCCTCGTCCGTGTGTTTCGCCACCGGGCACGAGGATCCTGAAAAAGCGGAATCGGCCCACGACTGGAAAGCCCTTGCCACGGGCGCGAGCACGCTGGTGTTTTTCATGGGCATGAAGAACCTGCCCTCCATCGTGGAAAATCTGACCAAAAACGGCATGGACCCAGCCACCCCCGCCGCCCTGGTCCGCTGGGGAACCACCCCGGACCACCGGAGCGCGGCCGGAACGCTGGGCACCCTGCAACGCCTTGCGGAAGAAGGCAATTTTACCGCGCCGTCCCTCATTGTGATCGGCAAGGTGGTGGCGCTGCACGACACCCTGAACTGGTTCGAGAAAAAACCGCTTCTGGGCCAGGGCGTTCTGGTCACGCGCTCACGGGAGCAGGCTTCCGGCATGGCTGCCCTGCTCGCGGCAGAAGGCGCGCGCGTCGTCCAGTTCCCGACCATCACCATCGCCCCGCCGGAAGCCGCCACCGCCGTACGCCAAAGCGCCTGCCGTCTGCGCGACTTTGACTGGGTGGTGTTCACCTCTCCCAACGGGGTGGCGTATTTCTGGCGCGAACTGGAAGCCCTGGGGCTTGATACGCGGGCGTTGGGCGCGGCGGTCGTCGCGGCCATCGGCCCGGCCACGGCCGAGGCTCTCGCGAAAAAAGGCGTCCGCGCGGATTACGTGCCCGCCTCCTACGTGGCGGAAGATCTGCTCGAAGGCCTTGTCGCAAAAGGCGTGGCGGGCAAGCGCATCCTCATACCCCGGGCGGAGAACGCGCGGGACGTTCTGCCCAAAGGGCTTATGAAGGCCGGGGCCGAAGTTACCGTGGTCCCGGCATACCGCACCCTGCCCGCGCCGGACAGGGACAAAAACGCGGAAGCCGCGAAAGAGCTTTTCGCGGCGGGCAAAATCCGCTACATCACCTTTGCCTCGTCGTCCACGGTCACGAACTTTCTTGAGGCCGTTCCCGCGGAAACGCTGCGGCAATACCCGGACCTGCGGTTCGCCTGCATCGGGCCGGTAACGGCAAAAACCCTGGAAGAGGCCGGGCTCGCCTGCCACGTCATGCCGGAGGAATACACTATTCCGGCCCTGGTGGCGGCGATAACCAAAGATAGCCGTGGCGGCTGAGTTTGGCGTGATACTTCGTCAGCGCACGGTTTTCTTCCGGGTCATGGACGGAAGAGTCCATTCCCCTACAGAAAACCGCACGCTTCCTCGTCTGACGCCAAACGCAGCCGCCACAGGGTGCCACGGGAAAGATGACTTCCCTTCGACCGAAAGATTTTTTTGATTGTGATGTCCGGCACGCTTCACGGCTGCCGGAGCAAGGAACAGCATGCTCCGTATCGCGGTACTCGTCTCCGGCAGAGGCACTAATTTCAAGGCCATTCTCGACCATATCCGGGCCGGGCGCATCCGCGCCGAGGTCGCCCTTCTGCTGTCCAACGCGCCGGACGCGCCCGCCATCGCCTTTGCGCGCGAGGCCGGTATCCCGGTCTGGGCCAAATCCCACAAGGAATTCCCCTCCCGCGCCGCCTTTGATGACGCCATGCTCGCGGCCATGCGGGAGGCGAACGTGGAGGCGGTCGTCCTCGCCGGGTACATGCGGCTCTTGAGCCCGGCCTTCATCCAGGCCTACGAGGGAAAAATCCTCAATATCCACCCGTCGCTGCTGCCGTCCTTCACCGGCGTTTCCGGCGGGCCAGACGCGCTGGCTTACGGGGTAAAGCTCACGGGCTGCACCGTGCATTTCGTGGTGAATGATCTGGACGCCGGGCCGGTCGTCATCCAGGCCGCGATACCGGTTTTTGAGGACGATACCGAGGAAACCCTGATGGTGCGCGTCCATGCCATGGAGCACCGCATCTATCCCCAGGCCGTGGCCTGGTTCGCGGAGAACCGCCTTGTCCCGGAAGGCCGCGTCGTGCGCTTGCTGGCCAAAAACGGAGCAGGCGGAATGGCCGGAACAGCCGGGATAGCCAGGGCCGCCACGCAGGCCGCCCTGGTCCACCCCCCGCTCGAGGAAGGGTTTTAGCGCCGGGGGAAGGAACCACACCCTCATCTCGATAGGGGGATGGTCAAAAAGAAAGTTATCGATACGTGCTGATAAAAGAATACATCTCCCCAGCTCTACCGAGGACACCATGCTGGTTGCCAGATCCATAGAGGAATTCATATCACTGACGTCTCCGGGCGCGCGGTTCGCCGCGACCATCGGCAACTTTGACGGCGTGCACATGGGCCACCGCGAGCTTCTCCGCGTCACGCGGGAAAAGGCTGCCGCGCGGAGCAGCGAGCTGGGGCAGAAAGTCGCCTCCGTGCTGGTCACCTTTCACCCGCACCCGGTCTACGTCGTCCGGGCCATGGCCAAACCGGATCTTCTGACGCCCCTCGAGCGGAAACTGGAACTCCTGGAACAGACCGGGCTGGACGCGGTGCTGGTGCTGCCGTTCACCAAAGAGACGGCCCAAACACCCGCCGAGGACTTTGTGCGCATGGTGCTGGTGGATACGCTCCGCGCCACGGACCTTGTGACCGGGTATAATTTCGCTCTGGGCAAGGGCCGGGCGGGGAACTACTCCATGCTCCGCGAGTCGGGGGAGCGGTACGGCTTCGCCGTTACCCAGGTGGCGCCCGTTATCGTCGGCAAGGAAACCGTGAGCTCGTCCCTTATCCGCGAACATGTCCGCTGCGGGAATATGGAGAACGTGATCCCGCTGATGGGCCGCATGCACTCGGTGGACGGCGGCATCATCCACGGCCAGGCGCGGGGGCGGAAGCTGGGCTTCCCCACCGCCAATATCGGCTATCACGACGTGCTGCTGCCGCCTCTCGGCGCGTACGCCACCTGGCTCCAGATCCTCTCGGACGGGCCGGACGCGAAACCCCTGCAAAGCATGACCAGCGTGGGCACCAACCCCACCTTCGGCGGCGGGGCCGTGACCCTGGAAACGCACGCCCTGGATTTTTCCGGGGATCTGTATGAAAAAACGGTGCGGTTGCACTTCGCCTGCCGTTTGCGGGCGGAAATCAAATTCAAAAGCGCGGAAGACCTCGTGGCGCGGCTGCACCACGACGCGGCATCCGCGCGTGAGGCGCTGCGGCGGAGCAGGGACATCCCTTTGCTGTAAGAAGCTCTTTTGTCGGAAAAGCCCGGATGAACCGGGCATCCCTTATTCCTACCATGTATCCTTAGGGGGTCTTCGAGCTATCAGTTCAGGGCCGACATGTCATTTTCGGAACCCGGACGGGCTCAATCGAAGACATCGTGCAGGATGTCGGCGATTACCATGCCGGCCAGGCTGACGAGAATGAGGTCTCTGCCCGCCGCATACCAGCTGTAGCCGCGATACACGGGCAGATGCAGCATCATCCCCGGCGGCAGGGCTTTTTTGGCGATGCCGGGGGGCAGGGGTTTGCCCCGGGCCAGGTTTTTCGCGATCCCCGGCGGCAGCGGCTGATACCCCACCCAGCCCCCGCGCACGGCTATCTCACGGGCGGCTATGGCGGTAATGGTCGCGCGGATCAGGTCGTCCCCGTCCGGCCCGCGGTATTTTCCGTCCGGCCCGTTGTGCTTGCCCTGCTGCCCGGAATATTTCGGCCCTTTGCCGGGTTTTTCCGATTTTTCCTTTTTGCCGCCCCCGCGCCCTTTGGCGTGGGCCGGGGGGTCTGCCTGGACCGGACCGGCCAGGGCCAGGCATAACGCAACCGTCATCAGTAAAAGTATTTTTTTCATGGAAGCCCTCGTGGTATAATTTTCCATTGTTACAATATGGCCTTTTTACGGACATACGTCAATGGGACTAGAGGGCTTGGTCCCGCCGCGTTCAGAACACCTGACAGCCAAACCCGGCTTTGGGTTTGTAGCACTTGTTGCAGGAAATACAGCGCGCCTTTGCCGTATCCCCGTTTGCCCATCTGTTCACCAGATCCGGCTCGGCGATGAGCGGGCGGCAGAGGGAGATGCCTTCGATGTTCCCTTTGTTCAGCCAGCCGTTGATGACGGCGGGCGTCCTGTAGCCGCAGACGCTGACCACGGGAACGGCGAGGGCGGCGGCGAGCGCCAGCGCCTCGGGCGCGAAGGTTCCTTCATCCTCCTCATCCTTGACGAACTGGGCGGATTTCGATTTGTCGTCTTCCCCGATCCCGCCGCTGAGCTCTATGGCGTTGATGCCGCGTTTCTCAAGTTCCGCGCACAGCCAGAGAATCTCGTCCCAGGTGGAGGAATCGTCCACCAGCTCCCGGCCGCTTATTTTGATCCACACGGGGTAGTCGGTCCCGACTTTGGCCCGGATGGCGTCATACACCTCGAAGATGATGCGGGATCTGCCGGCCATATCCCCGCCGTACTCGTCCCGCCGTTTGTTGAAATAGGGGCTGAGGAACTGGCTGAGGCCGTACCCGTGCGCCCCGTGGATTTCCACGCCGTCCACGCCCGCCTCCCTGCACCGGGCGGACGCATCCGCGAACCCGGCGGCCACGCGCGCGATGTCGGCTGTGGTCATGGCCCTGACCGGTTTGCCCGAGGGTTGGACCGTGTCCACGGGGCCGATGGCGGGCCCGTCGTTTTCCGTCACGGTGGAGCGCTGCCCGCAGTGGCTGAGCTGAACCAGGAGTTTGCAGCCGTAAGGATGAACCGTGCCCGCCAGTTCCCGGAGCCCGGCCACGGCGGTTTTGCCGTTCGCGTCAACCGTGCGCGGCATGAGCCGGGAGGAAGGCCCGGCGCCCATCATGCCGGTGACGATGGCCCCCACACCCCCTTCCGCGAGCTTTTTATAGATGGGCCCGAGAATGGGCGCGAAGCGGCCTTGCTCGTCATAGGCCCGCTCGTGCGTGGCGCTCCGGATGATACGGTTTTTCAGGGCAAGGCCGCCGATGCGGACAGGGTCGAACAGGGTCTTCATGGCCGGACTCCTTGGCTGTTTTTTGTAACTTTTATTGATACGTCAATCCGTTTCATTCTCGCGCCGCGCCCTGATGAACGCGGCAATGTCCGCAATGGTGGTGGTGGCGAGACTTTCCTGCAACGCGCTCCGCGCCTTGGCGAGCGGCATTTCCAGAGCGTCGTGGATGTTTTTCCCGATAAAGCAGCGGGGGCTGGGGTTTTGGTGCAACTCGAACGGGCAGCGCTTCCCCGGCGGAACAATGGCGTTGAAAACGTCCAGCAGGGTAATGGTCTCCGCCGGGCGGCTGAGGGCCGCGCCGCCCTTGCCGCGAAAAACGGTGATAAGGCCGGATTGCTTGAGCTTGCCCATGAGGCGGCGTACGACGACCGGGTTGGTATTGACGCTCCGGGCGGCAACGGCCGAGGTATAGACCTTGCCCGGCGGGGCAAAGGAGAGCAGGGCCAGAATATGGGCGCTAACGGCCAGGCGGGTATCCGTGTTCATGGCATGTCCTTTTGTAACTTTTGTAGTTTCAATAAAAAACCATGTCAACAAAAAAATCCGGGCTTCGGGGTTTTATCAGAAAATACTTTGCATGCGGCGTCCTTCCTCACTACAATGCCGTGGACAAGGAGTTTGTATGCTTCGGGAATTCTTGAAGAAGAACGGTATATACATTGCGCTCATGGCCTGCGTGCTGCTTTTCGGGCCGGGGAGCCTCCTCCCTTCCGCCGCCGCCGGGCCGGAAGACAGCATCCGTATGCTGCAACAGGGGATAGACACCAAAGACCTCTCGGTGGTCGAAACGTATCTCGATATTGACGGCGTGGTGGCAAAGGGATTGACGCAGGTGCTCGCGGACCCGGAACTGGTCAACGAGGCCGCGCAAAACCCAGCCATTGCCATGGTGCTCGCCCTCGGCGGCAATGCCGCGACGAACGAGGCGCTGCGCTCCCTGCTCGTTTCCGAAGCCAGGAGCTATGTCACTTACGGCGTGGTTTCGGGCGCGTTCGCGGGAAAGCCGGAAAAAACCGCGACGCCGTACCAGGGTGTTTTCGGCAAGGTTTTCCGGGGCGGGGAAAAGGACAAAAAGGTCTTCGGCCCCGCTAAAGTCAAACAAAGCGGGAAAAACGGCGCCGTGGTCACGACCGTGCTCGCCGACGGGACAAAGGGCCGCGCGTACCCCCTGGAGTTGCGCATGGCGCGGCAGGAAGGGGTCTGGCGGGTGGTGGAGGTGGCCAACGCGGCCGATTTCATGCGCAAATCCAAGGAAAAGAACCAATGATGCCCCGTATCGCCGCATCGTTCGCCGCTGTTCTGTTCTGGTTCTCGCTGTGCCCGGCCGCATCGTCCGCCGCCGCCACGGACCCGGATTATCCCCCGCAGTGGCCTGATGTGAACATAACCGTGACCCTGCCTTTCCCCCAGGGGAGCGAGACGGATGCGCTCTTTTCCCTGATCCGGGAGGGGTTCGTCGCCAAAACGGGCAAGGATGCCAAGGTCCGGTACGTTCCGGGCAGGGCCGGGGCGGACGCCTGGGCCCGCGTCGTTGACGACGCGCCGGACGGCTCCGTTTTGACGCTGGTGCTGTTCCCGGACGCCTACCTCCGCTCGACGCAGCCGGACTCTGGCGTCTTTCTCAACACTCTGGCCGTCTGTAACGTGATCGCCTACATACCGTGCGTTCTCTGGACGATAGAGCAGAATCCCTTCAAGACGGTCCAGGACGTGGCGGATGCCGCTGCCGACAAGGGCGGCGCATTCATGGTCGCCGGGTCGGGCAGGTACAGCGCGAGCCAGCTCGCGGCGCGGGCCCTGGACAGGGAAATGGGCGTGCGCACGACATACGTGCCCTATACCGGCACCGTGACCGCCGCCGGAGCGGTTGTAAACGGCCAGGCGAGCGTTTTTTGGGGGTACTCCGCGCGCGTGGCCGCGCCGGGCCTCAAGAACGCGAAGCTGAGGCCCTTGGCCGTCGCTTCCGGGAAAAGAGTGCCGTCCCTTCCGGACGTGCCCGCGTTTCAGGAATTGGGCATGCGCGTCAACGAAGGCGTGTATATCGGCGTTGCCGTTCCGGCGGATACGCCGAAAATCACTCGTGAAGAAATTTCGGAGTTTTTTTCCGCGTTTGCCAAAACGCCGGAGTTCCGGACAAAGGCTGTGGAATCCGGCTTCTCCCCTCTGGATATCGGTATGGATTCCGTGTCCCTTTTCTTCACGGAGATGAAAGCCGCCGCCGAAAGGAAGGCTGAATCGGTTTCCCTCGGCGAGCAATAACGCGGCGGCCTTGTTCATTCGGCTTGCTTGCTGTATTGTGCCCCCATGATAATTCTCCCAGACCCCACGGTTATTTTTTCACGGTATGAAGATCTCGCCCGCGAGGCTGATACGGCTTTTGAGCGCGTGCGCCAAGCGCACCCCGCGTGCGTAACCTGTCATGAGGGATGCAGCGGCTGCTGCCACGCCCTTTTCGACCTTACCCTGGTGGAAGCGGCCTACCTTAACGCGGCCTTCCTGGCGGCCTTCCCGTCCGGGCCGGAGCGCTCGGGCATTCTTGAGCGGGCGCACGCCGCGGACAGGAAGATCCACACCATCAAACGCAGAGCCTTCAAAGCGGAACAGGCCGGTCAAGAAGTTGGCGGCATCCTGGAAGCCATCGCCAGGGAACGCGTGCGGTGTCCCCTGCTCGGCGACGACGACCGCTGCGTCCTGTACGCGCACCGGCCCGTGACCTGCCGCGTGTACGGCGTTCCCACGGCCGTCGGCGGCAAGGGGCATGTTTGCGGCCAGGCCGCCTTTCTGCCTGGGCAGCCGTACCCCACGGTCAACCTGGACCGCATCCACGAGCGGCTCGCAACGCTCAGCCGGGACCTCGCCGCGCACATGCAAAGCGGGTTTTCCGCCATCCACACGGTGCTGGTGCCTGTTTCCATGGCGCTTATCACCACCTATGACGCGGCGTACTACGGGCTGGACAAAAAGCCGGGGGCCGACAATGGCTGACACGCCCCGCCGCGCGCCGGACATCTTCGCCGACCCCAAGGGCAAACGCGATCTGGACGAAGACGCGGCGGCCCAGAAGCGCGGCATTTACGAAACCCTCGGCGCGCGCGGCAAAAAGTACGTGGATAAAATCGGCTATGACGCCTGGGACCCGTTCCAGGAACCCAAGGACCCCCTGGATATCAGGACCGACGTGACCCGCCGCACCACCCGGCAGCTTGTGAACCGTTTTCTGCAGGAACACGCGCCCGCGGAAGGCGGCGGCGTGGGCAACGCTTACGGCCAGGGCGTGCTGGAGTGCGCGCTCGGCATCGTCAACAAGGACGAGAAATTCCGGGGAATATTTGAATTTTGCATCTGGTACGAGCAACTGCTCCGCCGGGAAGGACACGATACCGAATGAAAGCCCGTTATGATGACATTGACGCCTATATCGCCGATCTGAAAGCGGAAATTGCGGCCAGCCCCGATTGCGCCAACCACCACTACAACCTGGGCATGGCGTATCTGAGCAAGCGCGATTTCATGGAAGCCGAGAAATCCTTTTTTGAGGCCGTGGCCCAGTCGCCCCATCTGGCCGAGGCCTATGTGCAGCTCGGCGGCATCGCCATGCAGCGCGGCGACCTTGAGGGCTGCCTCAATTACAACAAGGAGGCGGTCAACGCTCGGCCCCGGTTCGCCATCGGCTGGGGGAACATCGGGTTCGTGCACATGCAGCGCGGCGAGCCCAAAGAGGCCGTGGCCGCCCTGACCAAGGCCCTGAAATGGGACCCCAAGTTCATTCAGGCCCAGGCCACCATCGCCGCCGCCTATCTCATGCTGGGGGATGCGGAACGGAGCGTGGCTTTAAGTGAAAAGGCGCTCGCGCTGGAGCCGGAGTTCGCCCCGGCACACAACAATCTGGCCATTGCGTTGTTGGAGCTGGGGCAGAAGGAAAAGGCGGCGGAGCACGCTAGGCTTGCCATGCAATACGGGTTTGATGTGGATCGGAAGATCCGGGAAGAATTGGGGGGTTAGCTGGCGCGGCGGGCGTAGCTGCGCCTGGGGGAGAAGAAAAACCGTCACGCACTCACCCTCTTCACCACCAAATTCTCCACATCCATCCGCCCCAGCCCCCGCTCGTGGGCTATCCTGATATGCCCAACCTGGCGCGGCTCAAGCTTTTTCCCATACCACTGGTAGGACGCAACCGCCATGGCGTCCGCCGCCACCGGGTCGGCGGAGGCGATCACCTCGCCCGGGGTTATCACTTCCCCCGGCCCGGACGGCCCCCTGGTAGTCAGCACGCGCGTGGCGTCGATAACAGCCAGGGCGGGCCGCAGCCGGGTAAACAAATCCACGATGGACGTTTGCAGATCGTACCGCGAATGCATGCTGTGCCGGTCATAGATCAGCCCCATCTGCCCCTTGAGCGAAAGGGATACCCCGGCCCCGCCGTGGTGCTTGGCGACCGGCACCGCGATGATGACGTCCGCGGCCAGCACGTCGGTCATCACGGCGTTGCTTTTCATCTCCTTGCCGTCCAGCATCTGCGTGTCCCGGTAGAATTTCGCATCCATGAGGTGATGACAGATACCTTCCTCGATGCTGTTGCATGCATCGCGGATGCCGGACCGGATAAGCGTCTGTTCCGGATTCTGCAAGGAATGGTCGAGCACGCGCACGCTCGCGGCCCCGGCTTCCTTGACCATGGCGAGCACCTCGCGCACCACGTCCGGGTGGGTGTTGGTGGCGCTCTCCGGCGTGTTGGCGAAACTCATGTTGGGCTTGATAACCACCCGCTGGCCCGGCTTCACGAACCGGCCCATGCCGCCGACGGCCTGAACCGCGGCCCTGGTTGCGGTTGCCGGAGACCCTTTGGCGACGGCTATATCCGGAAAGGCCGGGGCGGCGGCCAGCGCGTCCCCGGCGGAACACAAAAGACCGGGGGCGACCCCCGCGAGGAGCACGCCCTGCATCTGCCATTTCAAAAAAGTCCGTCTGTCCATAAGGGCCTCCGGCACTGATGTTTTGCGTGGAAAAGAAGAGAGGGAAGATTTTTCCAGGAAACAGGAGCATGAACTCTTTTTCCGCATTTTTCAAGCGGATTGTTGCCCCGGCAACTGCCAGGCTTGCGGGCGCCGCCGGGACTAATCCAGAGGCGTCGGCCGCACCCGCCGCTCGATCCGCTCGCCGAAGAGCGAGGCCACGTCGATGAGCGCCAGGTGGGAATACGCCTGGGGGATGTTGCCCAACTGGCGGCGGGTTTTGAAATCAAGGTCCTCGCTGAACAGACCCACGTGGTTGGAACAACTCAAAACCTGCTCGAAAAGCGCCCGCGCCTCCTCCTGCCGCCCGGTGACGAAAAGCGCCCGCACCATCCAGAAGGTGCAGATGGTAAAGGCGGATTCCGGCTCCCCGAAGTCGTCGCTGTTCTTGTAGCGGTACATGAGGCCCTCGTGGAGCAACTCCCGGCGGACCCTATCGACCGTGGCCACAAAACGGGAGTCGGCCGCCTCGATAAAGCCGTATTGTTCCATGAGCAGAAGGGAGGAATCCACCTCGTCGTTCCCGTAGGCCTGGGAGAAGCTGTTGATCTTCGGGTTCCAGCCTTTTTCCAGGACGTCCGCCCGGATAATGTCGGCTCCGGCCCGGATTGTGCGCTCGTAATCCGGCCTCCGGAGGTAGCTCGCGATCTGCGCGGCCCGGTCCAGGGCAACCCAGCTCATGACCTTGGAAAACACAAAATGGTCGGCCTTGTTGCGGAACTCCCAGATGCTGTTATCCGGCTTTTCCCATTCGGCGGCCACGGTTTTGACCATTTTTTTGACGATGCCCCACGTCTCTTCCAGGTCCTCCAGGGGGCCGGGGAAATATTTGTAATTATGGCAAATGACTTCCAGAAGATAGCCGAGGGAGTCGTTCTGGCGCTGGTCATACGCCGCGTTGCCGATCCGCACGGGCTTTGAGTCCGCGAACCCGGAAAGGTGGTCCAGCGTTTCCTCGGTCAGGCGGCGCTCGCCCCGGATGCCGTACATGATCTGGAACGTGTCGTGCTTGGTGCGGATGATGTCGCGGATGAACCCCATGAAGCGCTGGGCCGCGTTCAGATGCCCCATGCGCATCAGGGTGCTGATGGACATGGAGGCGTCGCGGATCCAGCAATACCGGTAATCCCAGTTGCGGACGCTCCCCACGGTTTCCGGAATACTGGTGGTCACGGCCGCGAGAATGGCCCCGCTCTTGTCGAAACTCATGAGCTTGAGCACCAGGAGGCTCCGGGAAACCGCGTCCCCGTACTCGCTGAGTTTGACAGAGCGGTCGGCCCAGTTGAGCCAGTAAACTTTGGTACGCTCGAACTCCAGCTTGGCGGTGTCTATGGTTATCCTGACCAGCTTCTGCCAATAGGAAAGCAGCAGAAATTCCTCTTTTTCCAGCACCACTTCCTTGCCTTCGAGGATGCTCTCATGGGAAAGGCTGGAGTAGAGGTAGACGTTGTCGTTGTCGTCAAGGGTCGAGGCGGAGCGGATATACCCGTCGCGCGTCCGGTGTCCCGCTTGGCCGCGAGCGTAATCCATCACCGGGTTGTAGACGATGCGGAGCTTGGGCATGCCCGTGAGGGGCCGGATGATGCGGTAAATCTCCGGCGGCGCGTGCCGTTCCGTCGGGGAGAGCGCGTAACGGGGCATGAAGTCCAGCACCTCGAAAATGCCGTCCGAGGTGATGCATTCCGTGCGCAGGATATTGGTTTCCCCAAGGTAGGACTGGGTGACGGCGGCCCCCTCCGGCAGAATGAAGCCGAAGGAGCCCCCCTTGTCCTGGTCCAACAGGGCCGTGAACAGGGACGGGCTGTCAAAATCCGGGAAGCACAGCCAGTCGATGCTGCCGCTTCTGGAGACGAGCGCGGCGGACCGGCAGTTGCCGATAACCCCGTAATCCAAAGTGTAGCGCGTTTCCTTCAAACTGCCTCCGCATGGGCGTTGTTGTTGACGGAAAACGTGTTTTTACATTGTAAGCAAAACAGGGTATCTTCTCTACAATCAGGGCTGCCCCCGGAATTTTCCGGCGAGCCTTGCACCCGTATTCCTATACCCATGGAACGCCCATGAAATGCATTATTATATCCAACAGGCTGCCGGTCACGGTCGTGGACAGGGGCGCAAAGCTCGGCATCACACGCAGCGGCGGCGGCCTTGCCACCGGGCTGGATTCGCTGGACCTGGATGCCGAGAAGCATTGGATCGGCTGGCCCGGTATATATATAAACGATCCGGCGAAGCGCCGCAAGATGGAGGCCATGCTGGAAAAGCGGGGCCTGCACAGCGTCATGCTCACCCCGGAGGATATCCAGGATTATTACGAAGGGTACTCCAACAGCACCCTTTGGCCGCTCTGCCACTATTTCCCCAGCTATATCGACTACGACCAGCGCTACTGGCGCGCCTACCGCGAAGTGAACGAAATGTTCCGCGACGAGGCGCTGCGCATCATCGAGCCGGGCGACATGGTCTGGATTCACGACTACCACCTCATGCTCCTGCCCGCCATGATCCGCGAGCGCATGCCGGATGTGAGCATCGGGTATTTCCACCACATCCCGTTCCCCTCCTACGAGCTTTTCCGCTGCCTGCCGGAACGGGCGGATATTCTGCACGGCCTCCTCGGCGCGGACCTTATCGGGTTTCACGTGCACAGCTACATGCGCCATTTTCTCAGCGCGCTCTACCGGGTTCTGGGCCTGGAAACCCGGATGGACGAGGTGCGGCTCGACAACAGGGTGGTCTCCGTGGAAGCCTTTCCCATGGGCATACACTACGATCTCTACCACGACGCCGTGACCAAACCGGAAGTGCACGCCCACGCAAGCCGGATGCGCAAGCTGACCGGCAACTGCAAAACCATTCTCTCCGTGGACAGGCTGGACTACAGCAAAGGCATTCCCCTGCGCCTCAGGGGGTATGCCGGTTTTCTGGAGAACAACCCGGAATTTCACGGCAAGGTGAGCCTGGTCCTCGTGGTCGTGCCCTCCCGCGACACGGTGGAACGGTATGCGGAACTCAAAACCGCCATAGACACCCTGGTCGGGTACATTAACGGCAAGTTCGCAAAACCGGGCTGGACG
The DNA here is from genome assembly GCA_900079685.1 of uncultured delta proteobacterium. Lineage (NCBI taxonomy): Bacteria > Deltaproteobacteria > uncultured delta proteobacterium. The sequence continues at coordinate 2,502,745 of LT599018.1, read as the reverse complement.
CCCATTTTCTATTATTACCGCTCTTTTTCCTTCGCCCACCTCAGCGCGCTGTACAACGCGGCGGATATCGCCCTCGTCACCCCGCTGCGCGACGGCATGAACCTGGTGGCAAAGGAATTCGTGGCCGCCAAGCGGGATTCGCCGGGCGTTCTGATTTTAAGCGAAATGGCCGGCGCGGCCGTGGAACTTAAAGAGGCGCTTATCGTGAACCCTACGGATGTTCTGGAGATCGAAGACGCGTTGTACGACGCCCTGAGCATGCCGGAAGACGAGCAGATGCGCCGCCTGCGGGCCATGCAGAAAACCGTGGCCCGCCATCCGGTGGACCGCTGGGCGTGGGAGTTCTGGTACGATCTGGCTCAAAGCCGAAAGCGGAATCAACTCCTGGGACACAAGGCCCTTGAGGGCAAAAACCTGCACGACGTCGTCGGCGCTTACGCCGCCGCCCAAAAACGCCTCCTTATCCTGGATTACGACGGCACCCTTGTGCCCTTCGTCAACGACCCCCAAAACGCCGGACCCTCGTCGGAGGTGTTGTATCTACTGGCGACGCTCGCCGGGGACGCGCGCAACACGGTGGTGGTATCCAGCGGCCGGGAACGGGAAACCCTGGAGCAATGGATCGGGCATCTGGATATCGGCATCACGGCGGAACACGGCGCGTTCTCCCGGGAAAACGGGGAATGGACCGGCATTGGCGACGACGCGCCCACCCCCTGGGATGTGGAACTGCTCGCCATTTTGGAGCGGACCACCCAGAAAACGCCGCGCTCCAGCATAGAGATCAAGAAAACGGCCCTGGTCTGGCACTTCAGAGAAGTGGACAGCTGGCTGGCGGACCTGCGCGTAACGCAGCTCATCAACGCGCTGATAACCCCGGCGGCGCGGCTCGGCCTGCAACTTATGCGCGGCAATAAAATTCTGGAAATAAAACTGCCGGAATACAACAAGGGGGCTGTGGCGAGCAGGCTGTTCTCGCGGGACGCGTATGATTTTGTTCTGGCCATGGGCGACGACACGACGGATGAGGACATGTTCATCGCGCTCCCTCCGGAAGCCGTCACCGTCAAGGTCGGCGCGATTTCGGACAACGCCCGGTACAACCTGCCCTCCCAGCCGGACGTTCTGCTGTTTCTCCAAAAGCTCGCCCTCCGCACGCTGGAACAAGGGCAGCCCGCCGATGAGCACCAGAAGCGCTATTTTACACTCTTTTCGCAAATTCCACTTGACGATGAGGCGCAAAATATATAGCTATTGCTTCTTGCCTCACGAGCGTAGGCGCGTAGCTCAGGGGTAGAGCACTTCCTTGACACGGAAGGGGTCAGCAGTTCAAAGCTGCTCGTGCCTACCAGAAAAGATGCATATGGGGAGGTGTTTTGAACACCTCCCCTTTCTCTTGTGGCGTTACCAACTGAGGAGACACATTGTGAACGTGTTCATTGACGAGAATTCCGTCACCGTCCCGGAGGGCGCCAGTTTCGGCGACGTCCTCAAAGCCGGTCTTTCCGGCAAACGCTTCAAATCCGTGGTTGCGGTAAGGGTCGGGGAAACCGCGTACGACCTTTCCACCCCCGCCGCCGCGTGCAAGGACGGCGACACGCTCACCCCCATAACCGTTGATTCGCCCGAAGGCCTGGACATGCTGCGCCACAGCGCGGCCCACGTCCTGGCGGAAGCGGTTTTGCGGCTGTTCCCCAAAGCCAAGGTCACCATCGGCCCGTCCATCGACAACGGCTTCTACTACGACTTCGACGTGGAAAAACCCTTCACGCCCGAAGACTTCCCGGCCATTGAAGCGGAAATGAAAAAGGTGGCGGACGAGCAGCAGGTCTATTCCCGCCGGGTCATGACGCGCGCCGACGCCATCCGGCTGTTCGAAGAGCGGGACGAGCCCTACAAGGTGGAACTCATAGGCGACCTGCCTGCGGACGTGACCGAGGTTTCCATCTACACCATCGGGTCCTTCGTGGATCTGTGCCGCGGCCCGCACATCCCGCACACCGGGTTTATCAGAGCCTTCAAGCTCTTGTCCGTGGCCGGGGCTTACTGGCGCGGCAATGAGAACAACCGCATGCTCTCCCGCATTTACGCAACCGCTTTTGCGGATCAGAAGGACCTGGACAAGTACCTCCACCATATCGAGGAAGCCAAGAAACGCGACCACCGAAAACTCGGCAAGGAGCTGGATCTGTTCACCTTCCACGAGGACGTCGCGCCCGGCATGGTGTTCTGGCTGCCCAAGGGCATGCTGGTCCGGACCATCCTGGAAGACTTCCTGCGCAAGGAACATTTGAAGCGCGGCTTCGAAATGGTGCAGGGACCGCAGATCATGCGCCAGGCGCTCTGGGAAAAGTCCGGCCACTACGACAACTACCGCGAAAACATGTATTTCTGCGAAATCGACGGCGACATGCATGCGGTCAAGCCCATGAACTGCGTGGGCCACATGCTCATCTACGGCCAGCACCTGCGTTCGTACCGCGAAATGCCGGTCCGCTTCTTCGAGCTGGGCCTGGTGCACCGCCACGAAAAAAGCGGCGTCATGCACGGGCTCCTTCGCGTGCGCCAGTTCACGCAGGACGACGCGCACATCATCTGCCGTCCGGACCAGCTGGAAGACGAAGTGCTCGGCGTCATCGGCTGGATCAACGACCTCTTCAGCCTGTTCGGGTTCAGTTATAAAGTCGCCGTGTCCACCCGGCCCGCCAAGTCCATCGGCACGGACGAAGATTGGGAAAAGGCCACCAAGGCCCTTATCCAGGCCCTTGAACGCGTAGGTATCGCCTATACCGTCAACGAAGGCGACGGCGCCTTCTACGGCCCGAAAATCGACGTCAAGGTCACGGACAGCCTTGACCGGGAATGGCAATGTTCAACCATCCAAGTGGATTTTACCTTGCCCGAACGCTTTGATCTGGTTTATATCGGGCAGGATGGCGAACGGCACCGCCCGGTTATGATCCACCGGGCCATTTTGGGCTCGCTCGAGCGTTTCATCGGCATCATGACCGAGCACTACGCCGGCGCGTTCCCCACCTGGCTCGCGCCCGTGCAGGCCAAGATAGTCACCGTGACGGACGCGCACGACGAATTCGCGAAAAAGGTGGAACACGCCTTGCGCGACGCGGGCATCCGCGCGGAAACCGATCTGCGGAACGAAAAACTGGGCTACAAGGTTCGGAGCGCCCAGGTTGAAAAAATTCCCTACATCCTCGTCATTGGCGACAAGGAAGTGGAAGAAGGGGGCGTGAATATCCGCCTCCGCAGCGGCGACAGCCTGGGGCTGACGTCGATTGAGGATACGGCCAGGCTGATCCTCGACGATTCCGACAAACCCTTCAAACAAGGAGGCATGCGCTATCGCTTCGCCTAACATGAAGCCGAGACGCGGAGAACCGCAGGATACGGTCCGCCGCAACGAGCAGATCAGGGCGCGGGAAGTCCGCGTCATCGGGGCCGAGGGGGAACAACTCGGCATTCTGAACCGCAACGACGCAATCGCCGCTGCGAAAGAAGCGGGCCTGGACCTTGTCGAGGTGGCATCCACCGCGGAGCCGCCTGTCTGCAGGATTATGGACTACGGCAAGTTCAAGTACGAGACCCAGAAGAAAAAGCAGGAAGCGAAAAAACGCCAGACCGTTGTCCAGATCAAGGAAATCAAGCTGCGCCCGAAAACGGACGAGCACGATTACCAGACCAAGGTGAACCACATCCGCCGGTTTATAGACGACGGCGACCGCTGCAAGGTCACCATCTTCTTCCGGGGCCGGGAAATCGTGCACAAGGACCGCGGCCAGACCATGCTGGACAGGGTGGTTGAAGATACCAAAGATATCGCCAAGGTTGAGCAGGAAGCCAGGGCCGAAGGCCGCACGCTCTTTATGATGCTTGTGCCGCTGCCGAAAAAGTAGGCCTCCCGCTCCGTATACGTGATATTCCGCTGGCCGGGACGAGGTTTCGTCCCGGGCTGGCGTTTGCCGTTTTTGGATCAAAGCGGGGACGCATGCGTATTACAGAAATTTCCAGCGCGCAGAACCCGCGCTACAAGAACTGGCTCAAGCTGCTGGACGGGCGCGGCATAAAAAAGCAGGAAATGGCCCTCATCGCCGGGCGGAAAGTCCTGAACGAGTTTCTGCAGCAGTTCCCGGACCGGGTTCTGGGGGTTATCCTCAAAAAAGCGGAAGATGCCGCCCCCCTCGCCGTGCCCGAAGACTGCCCGGCATACCTCCTGCCCCACGACCTTTTCGCCGCGCTCGACATCTACGGCATACGCGAGCCTCTCCTGCTTGTCAGCGCCCCGCCCCTGCCCGAATGGGACGGAAGCCTGGCGGAGGGCCTCACCGTTTTTCTGCCGTTCCAGAGCCCCATCAACCTCGGCACCACCATCCGGAGCGCGGCGGCCTTCGGCGCGTCCGTCGTGCTGCTGCACGAGGCAGCCATGCCGTACCTGCCCAAATGCCTGCGCGCTTCGGGCCCGGCCATTTTCCAGGTTCCCCTGTTCCGGGGGCCCAGCCTGGAACAACTGGCCGCATACGGCCATCTGCCCATTTTCGCGCTTTCCCCCAAGGGGGAGAATATTTTCGGCTTCCCCTTCGCGGAGTATGCCGGCATAGGCCTTGTGGCGGGCATGGAAGGGCCGGGGCTTGACGCCTTCTGGCCGGAGGAAAAGCGCCTCTCCATCCCCATGGCCTCTAACGTGGAGTCCCTGAACGCATCGGTCGCCATGGGCATTGCCATGGCCTGCCGTCTTGGAAGCATTGAGCAAGTGCCAAAGCGGCGCTAAGCCGCCCGCGTAGCGGAGCAAGGCGGGCTTAGCCCGCCGCAGCGATTTGCGAATGACCCGCCGCCAATTTTTACTTGCCTTTAGATTGTCTTTGTCGCATTATGCCCCTTCCCTGGAAGGTGGGGTAGTCTCACCTTCGCGTTCCACGGCGGTTTCGCCCGGAACAGGGGAAATAGGAACCAAGGAGAAGGCCAATGCCTAAGATGAAGACCAAGCGCGCCGCTGCGAAACGGTTCGACGTGACGGGTTCCGGCAAGTTCAGACGCCGCAAGCAGAACCTCCGCCACATTCTGACCAAGAAAAACGCCAAGCGGAAAATGCGCCTCGGCCAGAGCGCCATCGTTGACAGCGCCAACGAAAAGGCCGTCAAACGCATGATGCCTTATGCGTAACGCATAACCGCATTGTGCACGGTAAGTGAGATTCAAGTTTTAATTGCGGTTCGCTGAAACCAGCGGCCGACAACCCCCTCCTCAGGCTATACCTTCCGCCTCGTGGAGAGAGATGAATGGAGGCATTCCATGCGTGTAAAGAGAGGGATGGCGGGACACAGACGCCATAAGAAGTACCTGGATATGGCCAAAGGCTTTCGCGGCGGCAGGAGCGTTCTCTACCGCACCGCCCGTGAAGCCGTTGAACGTTCGCTTGCATACGCCTTTATGGGCCGCAAGCTCAGAAAACGCGATTTCCGCGCGCTCTGGATCATGCGCATCAACGCGGGCGCCCGCGAAAGCGGTTTGTCCTACAGCCGTTTCATGAACGGCCTGGCGAAAGCCGGCGTGGCCCTTAACCGCAAGGTTCTTGCGGACATGGCCGTACGGTCCAAAGACGATTTCGCGAAGCTCGTGGAACTCGCCAAGTCCAAATTGTAAGAAGCCGGGCGCACCCGCCCGCGGCCAAGGCCGCCGCGACCACGCGGCGGCCTTTTTTGTTTGCGGCATTACGGTCTTTTTGCCCTCTGCCTTCGTCAGGCTCGCTTCGTGCGTCGGTCACGTATGTCCGTATACGCTCCCTCCGCCCGAAACTCGCCTTCCTCCCTTTAGCCGTTGGCGAGTCTTCGAGCCTTACGGATAAAGAGAGCAACGCTGGCAGAGAACAAAAATCCTCGTAATGCGGTTGTGCCAACACAAAAGACACGAGGCACAGAAGGATACTTGCCATGAACCTTATCGCCGCACTGGAAAGCCTGGTCCCGGAACTGGAAAACGGTCTGGGCCAAGCCTCGAACGTTGCGGAGCTGGAAGAACTCCGCGTGGACTTCCTCGGCCGCAAGGGCCGTCTCGCGCAGATCATGAGCCAACTCCCCTCCCTCGCCCCCGAAGAGCGTCCCGCTGTCGGGCAAAAGGCGAACGAGGTCAAGGAGCGCTGCAACGCGCTCTTTTCCGCCAAAAAGGACACCATCGAAAACGCGGCGGAAACCGCGAAACTCTCGCGGTTCGACCCCACCCTTCCCGGCCGCCTGCCCTGGCAAGGCTCGCTCCACCCCATCACCCAGGTCATGGGGGAAATCTGCGACGTTCTCCAGGGCCTTGGCTACGAAGTCGTGGATGGCTTTGAAGTGGAAACGGACTTCCACAACTTCGAGGCCCTGAACCTGCCCAAGGAACACCCTGCCCGCGATATGCAGGACACCTTTTACGTCACGGATTCCGTGGTGTTGCGCACCCACACCTCGCCCATGCAGGTTCGGGCCATGCTCGAACGCAAGAAGCCTCCCCTGGCTATTATCGCGCCGGGCAAGGTCTACCGCCGCGACTCCGACATCACCCACTCGCCCATGTTCCACCAGATCGAAGGACTGTACGTGGATAAAAACGTGACGTTCCGCGACCTGCGCGGCACCCTGACCATGTTCGTGCGGCAGTTGTTCGGGTCCGAGATGAACGTGCGGTTCCGCCCCAGCTTTTTCCCCTTCACCGAACCCAGCGTGGAGGTGGATATCTCCTGCATCATCTGCGGCGGGAAAGGCCACACCGCGGACGGCCCCTGCCGGGTCTGCAAGACCACGGGCTGGGTGGAGGTGCTCGGCTGCGGCATGGTGGACCCCAACGTGTTCAAAGCCGTGGGGTACGATCCGGAAGTCACCGGGTTCGCCTTCGGCCTCGGGGTCGAGCGCATGGCCATGCTCAAATACGGCATCGGCGACCTGCGGTTGTTCTTCCAGAACAACGTCCAGTTTTTACAGCAATTTGTCTAGTGCCGCTTGTACACGACGCCTTTTGCCCCCTGGACTGCGTCAACCGCCAATTCCGGTCCAGGGCTGTACCGGCTAAGTACTATCCCTGGCCCGGAATTGACGCTTTCCTTGCCAGGAGACAAAATTCGCCGCGTACAAGCGGCACTAGAATGTCGGTATAACCTTTTCCAACCCGAAAAGGTTTGGAGATAGGGATGGGGGTCCGGGGGAAGGGGAAGAACCTTTCCTGAAAAGGTTCTTCCCCTTCCCCCGGGGTTCCACCCCGACCGTCCCCCGTTAGGCCCGATTTGCCAGGGGGTACTTATACCCCGTCCCGGTTTTCCGGGACGGGGGCCAGGAGTAAAACTATGCTGTTGCCTCTGAATTGGCTGCGTGAATTCATCCCCTACGAAGGCGATGCCCAAACCCTTGGCGACCGGCTGACCATGCTGGGCCTGGAACTGGAAGAGCTGATCCACCCCTTCGCGAATATCAAGGATATCGTGGTGGGCCACGTTGTCGAATGCGGCCCGCACCCGGATTCCGATCACCTTTCCGTAACAAAGGTCGATATCGGCACGGAAGTGCTGGATATCGTGTGCGGCGCGGCCAACGTGGCCAAGAGCCAGAAAGTGCCCGTGGCCCCGGTCGGCGCCACTCTGCCGGGCGGCCTCGTCATCAAGAAGACCAAACTGCGCGGCGCGCCCTCCCACGGCATGATCTGCTCGGAACGCGAACTCGGCCTCACGGACGACCATTCCGGCATCTGGGTGCTGGATGATTCCTTCAAACCGGGCACAGCGCTCATCGACGCCCTGAAGCTGGAAAACGACGTTCTGGATATCGGCATCACGCCCAACCGGGGCGACTGCCTGAGCGTTCTGGGCCTTGCGCGGGAAGCGGCCCTCGCCTTTGACCTGCCGCTGACCCTGACCCCGATGCGGTTCACGGAAACCATGGCCAAAGCCGCCGACGCGGTGACCATCCAGGTGGAAGACGGCGAACGCTGCCCGCTCTACATGGCGCGGGTGCTGGAAAACGTGGGCATCCACAAGAGCCCGGACTGGCTGCGCTTCCGCCTCATCGCCGCCGGTATGCGGCCCATCTCCAACATCGTGGACGCGACCAACTATATCATGCTGGGTTACGGCCAGCCCTTGCACGCCTTTGACCTGGACACGGTCCGGGGCGGGAAAGTTATCGTCAAGCGCGCGACCGAAGGCGAAAAACTGACCACCCTGGACGGCCAGGAACGGACGCTCACGGCGCGGGACCTGACCATCCGCGATACCGAGCGCGCCATTGCGCTCGCCGGCGTCATGGGCGGGCTGGACACGGAAATCACCGCCGCAAGCACCCGCGTATTGCTTGAATGCGCCACCTTCCAGCCGCAGACCGTGCGCCACACGGCGCGGCGGCTGGGCATCCCGTCCGAAGCCTCCTACCGCTACGAGCGCGGGGTGGACCAGGGACTCGCGCCCTTTGCCCTGGACCAGGCCGCGGCCCTCATGGCCGCTGTCGGCGGGGGCACGGTCGCCATCTACTCCGGTATCTCGAAGGATGAGCCGCGTCCCTGGAAGGCCGAGACCACCCGGTTCCGCATGGCCCGCTGCAACCAGCTCCTGGGCCAGGCAATGGATAACGCCTTCTGTCTGAAAACGTTGGAAAAGCTCGGCTGCGCCGTGAAAGCGGACGCACAGGACGAATGGGCCGTTTCCGGCCCCAGCCACCGGCCCGACCTGACCCGCGAAGCGGACATGATCGAGGAAATCGCGCGCGTGTACGGGGTTGACCGGTTCGAGCCGAGCCTGCCCGCTATCCCGCACACCCTTGAACGCGCGGGCATGCCGGAGACGGAATACGCCTTCTGGCGCCGCATCCGCCGCTGGGGCGCGGGTCTGGGGTTGAATGAAGTCATCAATTACAGTTTCACCGGCAACGCGGATCTGGACCGGCTGAACCTGCCCAAGGACAACCGCATCCAGATCATGAACCCCCTGAGTTCCGAGCTGGATGTGATGCGCACCGAGCTTATCCCCGGCATGCTGACCGCCCTGCGGAACAACCTGGCCCAGGGTAACGCCGGGCTGCGGCTGTTTGAGCTGGCCCACGTCTTCCATGCGGACACAACCTCGGAAACCACGGCCAGGGAGCCGGGCCGTCTGTCCGTCCTCCTCTACGGCGACCGGTTCGACGCCGCCTGGCCCCACGTCCAGGGAACCATGGACTATCAGGATCTCAAGGGCATCGTCGAGCATTTCCTCGCCTTCCTGCATCTGGATAACGCCGCGTTCACCCTTATGGATACCCCGCATCCCTGGTTGCGGCCCGCCGTGGCCGTCAGCGTCAACGGTGTTGCCGTCGGCGTGATGGGCCGGGTTCTGCCGGATATCGCGGATACCGCCCACGCCCGTCTGGACGTCTGGGTGGCCGAGTTGGATCTGACCACGCTCCGCCGTCTGCACGACGCCGTAAAGGTCAAATTCGCCGCTCTGCCGGTCTTCCCGCCGGTCCGCCGCGACATCACCCTGGCCGTCCCCTATTCCCTGCCCGCGCAGGCCGTGCTCGACGCCGTCAGCGCAACCCAGGTGCCGCTCCTCGAAGAAGTGCATCTGCACGATGTCTACGCGCCCGAAAACGAGGACGTCCGCCGTCTGACCTTCCGCATGACCTTCCGGCACGGTCAGCGCCCCCTGGAAGACGCGGAAGTGGACAAGCTCCGCGACAAGATCGCCAAACAACTCACGGAAACCCTGCCGGTTACGCTGTAGCCAGACTGTGTTTTTTACGAGATGCACCCCGGACCGCCGTAACGTGGTCCGGGGTTTTCTTACAGAATCAGCATGGCATCGCCGTACGAAAAGAACCGGTACCGTTCGGCAACGGCTTTTGCGTATGCTTCAAGGACCCTTTCCCGCCCGGCGAAGGCGGATATGAGCATGAGCAGGGTTGACTCGGGCAGGTGAAAGTTTGTCAGCAAGTGATCGACAACTTTCATGGTTTTTCCAGGGTAGAGAAAGATATCCGTCCATCCTTTGAAGGGGACGACACTGCCGTGCTGCCTGGCGACACCTTCCAGGGTCCGGGCGGCGGTGGTGCCGACGGCGGTTATGGGACGGCCTTGGCGGCGGGCTTCCGCAATAATTTTTGCGGTTTCTTCCGGAACCTCGCAGTATTCCTTGTGCATCTGGTGGTCGCGGATATCGTCGCACCGGACCGGGCTGAAGGTGCCGTACCCGACATACAGGGTGACCTCGGCCCAGGTGAACCCGGCATCGATGAGGGCCTGTTTAACAGCCGGGGTGAAGTGCAACCCGGCTGTGGGCGCGGCGATGGACCCGGCTTTTTCGGGCTGCGCATAGACGGTTTGGTACCGTTCGGCATCATCGGCGCTTTGCGGTCGCTTGATGTACGGAGGCAGCGGCATCACGCCCTCAGAAAGGAGCCTGTCCGGTAAGCTACCCCTCCAGATGAGTTTTGCGAGGCATTGCCCGTACTCGCCGCGCTCCAAAACAGTGGCTGAAAAGCTCTTGCCGAGGGTTATGGTCTCGTTGACCGGAACTTTTTTGGACGACTTCAAAAGACAGGACACGGTCGCCTGCCACAGGTCTTCGCCCGCGGTGTGGGGAACCGCTTCCGGGACGATATGCGGCAACGGGGTCGTGAGCAAAAACTCCACCCTGCCCCCGCTCGGCCTGCTGCCCAGCACGCGGGCCGGGACCACGCGGGAGTTGTTCACCACAATGACGCCGGGGGTCAGGTACGCGGCAAGATCGGCAAAAACCGCGTCCGTCAGGGTATTCGCGGCTCTATCGAGCACCATGAGGCGGGAGGCATCCCGCCGGCGCGAGGGCTCCTGGGCGATCAATTCCTCGGGCAGAGCGAAGCGATACGAGGATAAAAGAACATCTTCCGGGCCTGTTTCCGGCATGAATCGGGTCATGGTTGCCTTTTTTCTAGACTTTCTTTAAATATTACTTGACGGGATACGCTTTATTCATAAACGTAAAGCGAAAACTATGCACACATACTGACGTTGCGAGGTCTGCCATGCGTTTTTATACCATACTCTCCATGCTGGTCTTATCACTGGCCCTTGGCGGTTGCTTCGGCTCGAACTCCGACAGCGGCTCCGACCCCGTCACCACCGGGTTGAGCTACTATTACGCCGAGTTCACCGACGTGGCCATCCCGAACGAAATGAACCCGGATAAGAGCGACACCTTCATCACATACTCCGCCGACGGCATCAAACTCGGGACCCAAATGTTCAAGGGCCGGGTGGAAATAGCCTCCCTGGTGAGCGCGATGCAGGGCCACATGCAGCGCGACGGCTGGAGCCTGCGCTCCGTCTTCCGCGCGACCAAGGGCGCCATCCTTATTTTCGAACAGCAGCGGAAAATGTGCTCCATGTATATCTTTGAGGATATCATCAACACCGGCCTGCTTGTGTTCGTTTCGCCCAAACTCGGCGACGGCGTTTTGCAGTACACGCCGCAGACATCCCCGTCAACCGGCAGAAGCATGGAACCGCTCATGCCGTCTGACCCGGTCATCGGCTCAAGCTCCGGCGGTAACGTCACGGTCTACCCCGCCAAGTAGCCGTCAACGGAGAATCGACAAAAAAACCGCCGTCATGGCGGTTTTTTTGTTGAGGCCGTTGACAAAGTTGATGGGATGGCCCCGCCCGAAAAAATCGGGCATGCATAGGTATACCCAAACACCTTGCAAGGAGGCCACCCCATGAAGACGATTAGCACTATCGGTCTTGATCTGGCAAAGAACATTTTTCGCGTATACGGCGTCAACGCCAATGGCAGATGCGTTGTAAGTAAAAATATCCATCGCGATTCGCTGGCTGAGTTTTTCGCCAAACTTCCCGCTTGCGTGGTTGCCATGGAGGCGTGTGGCACATCCCATTATTGGGGGAGATGTATCGCTTCCTATGGGCACACCGTTAAAATTATACACCCGCGCTATGTGGCTCCGTTCCGTATTGGTGGGAAAAACGACGCCAATGACGCTGCCGCGATCTGTGAAGCGGCACAGCGACCTCATATGCGCTTTGTGGCCCTTAAATCGCAACGCGAAGCTGATATTCAATCAATTCACCGCGTACGCCAGGGCTTGGTGAAAGAGCGTACAGCCACGGCCAACCGGATCCGCGCCTTGCTTTTGGATAATGGCATTGCCGTGAAGCAGGGAATACGCAATATTTGCTCGGCGTTGCCTGCTGTCCTCGGCGATGAAGAAAATGCCCTCTCCGGCTTGATGCGAAACCTTTTGGGAATGCAATACGAGCACTTCATACATCTGGAAAAACAGATCAAACAATCCGAAGATTCTCTAAAAAAATTGGCCGCCGACAATAATCTGTGCCAACGCTTGCGTGCCGTTCCTGGCATAGGCTTGCTGACGGCCACCTCTCTGCTTGCCTTGGAAGGGGTAGCGCGGGATTTCAAGAAAAGTCGCAGCTTTGCCGCTTTTCTTGGCCTGACGCCACGCCAGCATTCAAGTGGCGGCAAAAGCAGACTTCTGGGCATCCATAAGCGTGGTGACTGTTATCTGCGAACGCTGTTGATCCATTGCAGTCGTTCAGTGCTCCGCTCTTTCCTCGCAGGTAATCCGATTGTGAGACAGGGTAAACTTGCCGCCTGGCTTGCGGACATCGTTTCACGGCGTGGGGTGCACAAGGCGACTGTGGCTCTTGCCAACAAACTTGCCCGCATAGCTTGGTGCATGCTGACCAGAAACTCGCGATTTGAGTTTTCCCAATAAAGAAAAACTATTTTTCTTGGGTATGTGAATTTCCCCAGAGGGTGCACGAGCAGTAATTATGGAAAAAACGGTCGGACCTGCTTTCGGAGAACCTGACCAAAGAGTAGGCACAACGATGCCGCAAAGTCGATAAGGACCGAAAGCGCGGATTCCCATAAAGGCGCTTACGACGCCGGATATACGTTTGCATCCGAACTCGTTGAATTCCGATAAAGAAAGCTCTTGACCTCAAGGCGGGGCCATATTCCTCTTTGGCAGCGGCCCGCCGCGTAGGCGTAGGCGGGATTCATTCCCGCCGTTAAACGCCGGAGCGAGCGTGCCTTTACAAAACCCGGCTTTGCGGGGTTTGTCATCAAACTGGACAAGAAAACCGCCGTCATGGCGGTTTTTTTGTTTTGAGAGGCACGTCGAGTCAAGCCCCGTAATATTCCTTGTACCAGGCCACGAACCGGGGAATACCCTCCTGAATGGTCGTTTTTGGCGCAAACCCCACGGCCTCGTTCAGGGATGTTATATCCGCGTAGGTTGCCACGACATCCCCCGGCTGCATGGGCAGGTATTCCCGTACGGCCTTTTTACCCAAAGCCGTTTCCAGCACGCTGATGAATTCTTCCAGCGGCACGCTCTGGTTGTTCCCGATATTGTACACCCGGAAGGGCGCGGAAGAGGCGTTAGGCAGGGGAGAATCACCGCTCCAGCCGGGGTCCGGAGTGGGAACGCGCTCAAGAACCCGGCACACGCCGTCCACGATGTCGTCAATATACGTGAAATCGCGCTGCATGTGGCCGTTGTTGAAAATACGGATGGGTCTGCCCTCAAGAATGGCCTTGGTGAACAGAAATGGCGCCATGTCCGGCCTGCCCCACGGCCCGTAGACCGTGAAAAACCGCAATCCGGTCGCGGGAACGGCGAACAGATGGCTGTAGGCATGCGCCATCAGCTCGTTGCTGCGCTTGGTCGCGGCGTAGAGGCTGGCGGGGTGGTCCGTCCGGTCCGTTTCCGCGAAGGGGAGCGCGGTGTTCAACCCGTAGACGGAACTGGAGGAGGCGTACACAAGGTGCGCCACGGGGTAGCGGCGGCAGCTTTCCAGAATGCCGGAAAACCCGATCAGGTTCGACTGGATGTACGACTCCGGGCGCTCAAGGCTGTACCGCACGCCCGCCTGGGCCGCCAGATGGATAACCGCGTCAAACCGCTCCCTTGCGAACAGCCGGTCAACGGCGGCGGTATCCGCCAGATCCTGCTCGCAAAAGCTGAAGGCGGCGTGGGGCTGGAGCAACGCAAGGCGGCTTCGCTTCAACGCCACGTCGTAATAGGAGGAAAGGTTGTCCAGACCCACGACCGTATGGCCTGCTTGCAGCAAACTCTGCGCCGTCCGGTACCCGATAAACCCGGCCGCGCCGGTGACAAGAATCTTCATGCGATCTCTCAATGCTTGCGCGGCGCGGGGCCGCTTTTGCCGGTCAGGAATAGCTTACGGACAAGAGCACCGCCCGCAGCAGCGAAACGGAAGAGGCGCGCTGCCCCTGGTTTTGCAGCAAGGCGCCGATTTCCGGCAAGCAGAGCAGCAGTTTGCCCTCCACCATTTCCTGGCGGAAGGGCCGGATGCGGCCCGCCAGTCCCATATCCGCCATAGCCGCTTCGCCGAACACGATAACGACTTGCGGCCTCAGCCTGGCAAGCCCGGCGGAAAAAACAGCCGGGTGCGGTTGCAGCGCGGCGTCTTCCCCGCCTTCGGCAACGGGCATGGCGCTCGGCCAGAAAACGCTGCTGCCTTTGGGCAGGCCGAGTTCACCGATAAGATTTTTGAAAAAAGCGCTCCGTTCCGCCGAACGGCCAATGCCGGTGAGATCCGCGCCCAGTTCGTGATAGGTCCATAAAACCGGCGCGGGCGTTATCCTGGCGAACCAGCCTTTCCAGGGGTCCGGCCAGGCTGCCGGGTCGTCGGGAGCGCCTGTTGCCGGGGCAAACGCCAGCGCGGTTCCGGCTGGGACCCGCGGCGCGCGGGCCGCCTCGGGTCCGGCGGATGGCCGTTCCCCGGCTGTGCTTTTTACTCCAGGGGAAGCTTCCCCTGAAATATCTTTTGCGGGCGCGGCGGGCGGCATTCCCTGCCCTGCCCGCGCCGCGTCCGGCGCCTGTCCGGGAACAGCGCCGGACGGTTGGCCGGGCCGCTGGAAGGGCGGCCTGGGGGCCGTCCGCGCGGGGGCCGCGCCTTCGCCGCCGAGATAGACCGGGTCCACGGGGCCGTCGCACAAAATATGCGTGACGCCGGCCAAAGACCAGGCGCGCAGACTCGGCCCGAGGCTTACAGGCGTGACAGCCAATCCAGTATCCTCCAGGCCATGTCGGCCTTGCTCATGGCGGGCCAGAGTTCCTGCCCGCCCTTGCGGTCCGCCACAAACCCGGTGTTCGGGCCGCCGCCGAAGCCGGAATCCGCCACATTGACCGTGTTGGCCACGATCATGTCCGCGTTTTTCCGTTCCAGCTTTTGCAGGGCGGATTCCCGCACATTGGACGTTTCCGCCGCAAAGGCGACCACGCGCTGGTGCGGCTTCTTGGATGCGGCGAGCGTCTGCAAAATATCCGGGTTCGGCGTGTAGGTGACGGAAAATCCGTCTTTCGCGCCGTCTTTCTTGAATTTTTCCGGCCCGATGGGGATGGGGGAAAAGTCCGCGACCGCCGCGGTGAACACCCCGGCATCCATGCCCGGCCATAAATCCGAGGCCGCCGCGAACATGTCTTTGGCGGAAACGACGTTGTGCCGGGTGACGGCGGCGGGCATCCAGGGGGTATCCGGGTTGCCGGTCGGGCCGCTGACGGCGTGGACCTCCGCGCCCCGCAAGTAAGCGGCAACGGCCACGGCGGCGCCCATGGTCCCGGTGGAAGGGTTGCTCCAGAACCGGATGCCGTCCCAGAACTCGCGGGTCGGCCCCATGGTGAGCATGACCTTTTTCCCCGCGAAATCCTGCGGGGAAAGCGCCTTCAGGACGGCGAGGTAAATTTCGCGGGAATCCGCGAGCCGCCCGCCGCCCTCTTCCAGGCAGGCCACGCGGCCGCAGGCCGGTTCCACCAGAATATGGCCACGGCGGCGCAAGGTCGCCCAGTTTTCCTGGGTGGCGGGGTTGGCCCACATGCGCGGGTTCATGGCCGGGGCCAGCACCAGGGGGCCGGGATACGCCAGCGCCTGGCAGGAGAGGATTTCATCCCCCAGGCCGTGGGCGATCCGGGCAAGGGTTGTGGCGCTGGCGGCCACGATCGCGAACGCGTGCGACGACGCGCCGGGCTGCAAGTGCGGGAAAATATCGTCAAAATGCCCGGTTGTGCCCTTGTCCGCGTACATGGCGTCAAAAACAGGCGACGCGCCCAGCGCTTCAAACAAGAGCGGCGAAAGAAACTGCCGGGCGGATTCGGTCAGGGTAGCCCCGATGTCAATGCCCGCATCTTTCCACTGGCGCAGAAGATCCAACGATTTATATCCGGCGACTGATCCGCTTATTCCGAGGTGAAGACGCTTGCCGGCAAACCGGGTAAACGCAAGATGTCCGTCCATTCGTTTCTCCTTGCCGGAGGGCAGACCCAGTCCTTCCGGCGCTTGCCGCGTACTGTATCAAAACCCATCCGCCCCGGCAAACGATTATCCGGACTTCCGCCTGGCCGCATGTGTTTTCAGACGATACTCCCGTACGCCCCTTCTCGGCCCCTCCCTCTGTAGCCCCAGGTAACATTCCGGAGTCGCATGCGCCCTGTCAACGCCCGGCAACGCGCCTACTATGCCGGAGACGCCCTCTCCCCTGGCACGCAGCCGCTCCTTGATCCGCCGCCTTTTGATGCCCTCTGCCATATCTGCCCCCCTTGCTCTGCCGGCGTCGCCAGCCCCCCCCCTGCCTCTCCAGGAGCGCTCTTTTTCCCGCACAGAAGCTTTTTACCCCAGCCTTCGTTTACCTGCTTTCTATGCCCGCACTCGCAACAAACCGGCCTCTTTTTTACGGACGGCCTTGCCTCCCTCACCCTTCCCGACAAGACAAAGGCTACTTCCTCATGGCTCTCCGTAATCCATGCCGAGGATCCCCGCACACGTATTCGACGCATGCACCTTTCGACCATACCCTCACCGAACCGGAAGCTTCCCCCGGATATCCAAGGGACTTCGTTCTCCATGGATGTTTCACGTGAAACATTTCTTCCTCAGACGATAGATGACTTGCCCCGCGCACTGGTAAAAATAGCTCCGCAGCATCTTCCAAAAATTCGAACCAAAAAAATGAAAACACACTTTTTCCTGCTAATTTTTTGAATTCAGTTGACGCCGGTCTTCGGGGTGCCGTATGGAAAACGAGTTGCCTGTTTCACGTGAAACAATTTTGAACCATCAAGTGAGGTAGCCGTGGCACGAGTTATCGTGGTAGCAAACCAAAAGGGCGGCGTGGGTAAAACCACCACTTCCATAAATCTTGCGGCAGCGCTTTCCGTTATGGAAAAAAAAGTCCTTCTGGTGGATTGCGACCCTCAGGCAAACGCAACCAGCGGCCTGGGGCTTGACCTCCTGCCGGACAGCGAAAACCTCTACACGGCATTTTTCAACCCCGGCATCGCCAAAAGCACCATCCGCACGGTGCACAACACGCCTTTTCTCTCTGTGTTGCCCTCCACAACGGATCTCGTGGCCGTTGAGCTTGAGTTGGTGGATAAAATCGGCCGGGAATACTTCCTCAGCGACCTCCTAAAGTCCCTTGAGAGCGAGTACGAGTACATCATCCTTGATTGCCCGCCCTCCCTGGGCTTGCTGACCCTCAACGCCCTGTGCGCGGCCAAGGAGCTGCTCGTGCCCTTGCAGTGCGAGTATTTCGCCCTGGAAGGGATCGTCAAACTTTTGCAGACTTTCGATCTGGTTAAAAAGCGGTTAAATCCCGGGCTGGTACTGCTCGGCGTTGCGCTGACCATGTACGACGTCCGCAACAAACTCGCCCGGCAGGTCAAGAACGAGGTCCGCAAGGCCTTTTCGGACAATCTGCTGGAAACGGTCATCCCCCGGAACGTACGCCTTTCCGAAGCGCCGAGCCACGGGAAATCCATCATCCACTATGATATCAAATCCAAGGGCGCGGAATCCTACCTCGCTCTTGCCAAAGAAGTCGTCCTGCGCAAACCGCGCAAGGAAGACGGGGCCGATTAACGAAGCGGCGCCCACGCGCACTCCCCGCGCGCTGCCGGGGAACCGGCGCGGCAGCGGGAAGGCGGCGGGCGCGAGCATATAAGGAGCACGTATGAGCGCAGGTTCACGAGGACTCGGCAGAGGCCTGGACGCCCTTTTCGGCAGCACTGCGGACGCCGCGCCAATGGCGGCTGTCGCGCCCGCCGGTACCGCGCAAGGCGGTACGGACCCCCTGAAGGTCAAACTCTCGGCGCTCGCGCCGAACCCGCAGCAACCCCGGCGGTATTTTTCCGAGCAGCAGATGGAGGAACTGACCGCATCCGTCAAGGCGCAAGGGATTTTGCAGCCCATACTCGTGCGCCCGTTGACGAAATCCAGGGACGGGACCCAGAACACTTATGAAATCGTCGCCGGCGAACGCCGCTGGAGGGCGGCGCAAAAAGCGGGACTTGCCACGGTGCCGGTGGTCGTCCGGGAAATGAACGACCAGGAAGTGCTGATCGTCGCCCTGATGGAAAACCTCCAGCGCGAGGACCTGACCCCCATGGAGGAAGCCCTCGGCCTGCAACAGCTGAAAGACGAGTTCGGCCTGAGCCAGGAAGATCTGGCCGCGAGGCTCGGCAAGAGCCGGTCCGCCATTGCCAATACGCTCCGGCTCCTGGCGCTGCCCGAAGCGGCCCGCGCGGACCTGATGGAAGGCAGGATAAGCGCCGGGCACGCCCGCGCCCTGCTGGTGGTGACCGATCCGCAAAGCCAGGAACTGTTCCGCCATTATATGACGGCAAAGCATTGCACCGTGCGCGAGGCGGAAAGCATTGCCGCGCTCTGGAAGGAAACCGGGGCGCTGCCCGCCGATATAACCGCTGACGTCAAACAACCAGCTGCGAGGCACGCCGCCAAGCCGGAACCGGACGCGGCCCTTGCGGCCCTGCAGGAAAAACTTGCTCAGGCGCTGGCCTTGCCCGTATCCATCAAGGGCAGGGAAACCAAAGGCACCATCAGCCTCAAATACGGATCCAGGGAAGAATTGGATACGCTCCTGGAAAAACTCGGGCTGGGAGAATGAACTGATGGCAGGCGCGTATACCTTTGACCGGGCGGCCCTTGCCGCCACCGTGGGTTCCCTGGCCGGACACGGCGTCCTGCTGGTGGGCGACATTATGCTCGATGAATACCTGGAGGGAGACGCCGAACGCATCTCGCCGGAAGCGCCCATCCCGATCGTGAAGGTGGCGGAAAGCCGCCTGCTGCTCGGCGGGGCCGGGAACGTGGCCCGCAACATCGCGACCCTCGGCGGCAAGGCCCGCCTTGTCAGCGTTTGCGGAACGGACGCCAAGGGGGATGTCCTGCGGGAGATCCTGGACAAGGAAGGCGTCGCGTCCTCGACCATTACGCTGCGCACGCGGCCGACAACCCTGAAAACCCGCGTTATCGCCCGCAACCAGCAGATGCTCCGGATAGACCACGAAGACAGCTCCCCCCTGCTGCCCGAGGAAACCGCCCGTATCCTCGACGCCGTGAAAACGGTGATCGACGACTATTCCGTGCTGGTCATCTCGGATTACGGCAAAGGCGTGGTCAGCAGCGAGCTGATGCAGGGCATCTTCGCGCTGCGCGACGCATCCGCGTCCAAACCGCGCATCCTCGTGGACCCAAAAACGCCCAATTACCCGCTCTACCAGGGCGCGTATATCCTGACGCCCAACACCAAGGAAACCGGCGAAGCATCCGGCATGCCCGCGAACAGCCGGGAGGAAATCCTGGCCGCCGGGAAAGCCATCCTGAAAAACCTGGACAGCGAACATCTGCTCACGACACTCGGCGCCAAGGGCATGGCGCTCTTTATGTCCCAGGACGAAGTCTGGCACATCCCGACCGCCGCGCGCAAAGTGTTCGACGTCACCGGCGCGGGCGACACGGTGATGGGAACGCTGGCCCTGTGCCTTGCCGCCGGCGTGGACCTGCTCGAAGCCTGCATCCTCGCCAACTACGCCGCCGGCATGGTGGTGGCGGACGTGGGCGCAAGCACGGTCGCCCCGGCGGCGCTGCAAGCGCTTCTCGCGGCCGCGCCCGAACCGGTTATCAGCCGGTGGTAAGCGCCGAAAGCGCCATCCCTAATAATAGATGAAAGGACCCGGTCATTTTGCACCTGGTCCTTTCTGTATGTGGACAAAACATTCCTGTTTTGAGTGAAAAGTATACCGAAAATCAGTCAAAGTTTATGCGGAGCGCGGACGCCCCAATGGGCAAAGGGCGTCCGCGGGTTAGAGGGTGTGAGGAGGAGGAGGAAATTTTGCGTGTTCCCGTGTCTCCGGCGGGAACGGTGTCATGGGCAAAACCTCCGGCTCCCCGACAGGAGGGAAATAGGGGTCGCCGGGAGGAAGCACACCGGCAACCGTGCGCCGCATCAGCGGTTCATACCGCCGTAATGGCCGCCGCCATGGCCGCCTCGGGGTCCGTCACCACCGCCGTGGCGGCCGTAACCGCCGCCCATGCCCATGCCGCATCCGGCCCCGGGCAGATCAACGCCGGTTTCCTTTTTCACGCGGTCGGCAAACGCTTTGTGTTCTTCGCGCAGTTGAGTCCGCAGGGCGGCCATTTCATTCACCATCTTTTCAATATCCTTGGGCTCGACCTTGGAGTTGCCGGAAAGCGCATCCAACGTGCGGGACTTGATCCACAGCTGATCGCGGATCGGCTGCATTTTGGCGCGGTGTTCCTGCATCAGTTTCCACACGGCGTCGCGCTGTTCCTGCGGCAGGGTCTGGCACCAGCCGCCGGGACCATCGGGACCGGGGCCGTGCCCGCCGGGGCGGGCCTGGGCGGCGAGCGGCATTGTCATGACAAGAGCCGCCAGAAGGGCCGCATAGAAAACTTTGGTATGCTTTTTCATCGTCGTCTCCTTAGGATGTGCCATGCACAACCGCATGGGCTGCCGGGATAAAAGCAAAGGGCGTACCAAATTAAAACACACTGAAAAAATTAGTGAATTTATTTTGATTAGCCAAATAAGTGCAAACAATTGCACATATTGCGCAGTCTGTGCAACCGCACCCGCGGACGCGGCTCGGGACAAAAAAACGATCCGGCTAAGGCCGCGCCAATACTGGCAATCGTTCTTGTCAACGTTAAAAAGTATGCAATATCAGTATATTAAAAAAGTAAAAACACATGCCGCATTGATAGCTTTTTCCCGATAGTTGGCTTACAGTGCCCCGGTTATCGGGTCATTCCCTGGGCGCGGCCTTGTGCAAAAGAACCGCCGCCCCTTGCGGGACAGGAGTTTTCCCCTGTCGGCGCGTTTCGCGTCTTCAGACTGATGACAAACCCCGCAAAACCGGGATTCGTAAAGGCGCGCTCACGCAGGCTGCACCGGCGGCAATGAATGCCGCGTATGCCTGTGTGGCTGCTTGTCGGCAAAGGAGTTTCTGCAACAAGCTCCGGGCGCGGAACGCGCCCCCGCTGCCGTCCGGCACACTACACCCACAACCCACGAGAACAGTTGGCAAAAACATGGTCGCAGCAAAACGTACTCCCAAACTCCCCAAGGTTATTCTGAATCCCAACGCCAAGGTTGTCCTGGAAAAACGCTATTATCACAAAGACCTCGGCGGCAAACCCCTTGAAGACGCGGAAGGCCTCTTCTGGCGGGTCGCTTCCGCCATCGCGGGTGAAGAGGCAAAGTACGCGGATTCCTCGGTCACGGTCGACGATCTGGCCAGGGATTTCTACATTGCCATGACCGACTACAAGTTTTTGCCCAACTCCCCTACCCTCATGAACGCGGGCACGGACCTGGGCCAGCTTTCCGCCTGTTTCGTGCTGCCCGTCGGCGACTCCATCGAGGAAATTTTTGACGCGGTCAAACACGCGGCCATGATCCACAAATCCGGCGGCGGCACGGGCTTCTCCTTCTCCCGCCTGCGTCCCAAAGACAGCCGGGTGGGCTCCACCGGCGGGGTTGCCTCCGGCCCGCTTTCCTTTTTGCGCATCTTCAACACCGCCACCGAGCAGATCAAACAGGGCGGCACCCGGCGCGGCGCCAACATGGGTATTTTGCGCGTCGACCACCCGGACATCATCGAGTTCATCAAAGCCAAGGAACGCGAAGGCGAGTTCAACAACTTCAACCTGTCCGTGGCCCTGACCGAAGAATTCATGAAAGCCGTGGAAAAGGACGAGAACTACAACCTCGTCATCCCCAACACCGGGGAGGTGACCGGCACGCTCAAGGCCCGCGAGGTCTTTGAGATGCTCGTGCAAAAAGCCTGGGAAAGCGGCGACCCCGGCATCGTGTTCATTGACCGCATCAACCGCGACAACCCGACCCCGGACCAGGGAGAGATCGAATCCACCAACCCCTGCGGCGAGCAGCCGCTTCTGCCTTACGAAGCCTGCAACCTGGGTTCCATCAACCTGGCCAAGTTCTTTGTGCCCGGCAAACACGGCGACGACGCCATTGACTGGGACGAACTGCGCCGGGTCATCCATCTGGCCGTCCGCTTCCTGGACAACGTCATCGACGCCTCCCGCTTCCCCTTGCAGCAGATCACGGACAACGTGAACCGCAACCGCAAGATCGGCCTCGGCGTCATGGGCTTCGCGGACCTGCTCTACCAGATGGACGTCCCCTACAACAGCCAGGAGGGCCTCTCCATCGCGGAAAAGGTCATGGAATTCATCCAGGAGGAAGGCCGGGTAGGCTCCCAGATCCTGGCGAAAGAGCGCGGCGCCTTCCCGGCGTATCCCACCTCGACCTACGCCCATAAAGGCCTTGGACCCTACCGCAACGCGACGGTCACCACCATCGCGCCGACCGGCACATTGTCCATCATCGCCGGATGCTCGTCCGGGGTGGAGCCGCTGTTCGCGCTCTGCTTCACCCGCAACGTCATGGACGGCGAAAAACTCACGGAAGTGAACCCCTATTTCGAGGCCGCCCTGGTCAAAGCCGGCTGCCACAGCCCCAAGCTCATGGAAGCCGTGGCAGGGAAAGGCTCCGTTTCTTCCTTCGACCACCTGCCCGACGATATCCGGCGGGTCTTTGTGACGGCCATGGACATTGAGCCGGAATGGCATTTGCGGATGCAGGCCGCCTTCCAGCAGTATACGGACAACGCCGTTTCCAAAACCGTTAACTTACCGAACAGCGCCAGCGTGGACGATATCCGCCACATTTACTGGATGGCCTACGAACGCGGGTGCAAGGGCGTTACCGTATACCGCGACGGCTGCAAGGCCGTGCAGGTGCTGTACACGGGCGACGGCGGTTCCAAGGAAGCGCCCGAGGCGGAACAGCAGCACGGGCTCATGGTCCGCGCCCGGCCCGACGTCGTGTACGGGTTCACCCAGAAGGTCAGCACCGGCCACGGGTTGATGTACGTCACCATCAACGAGGTGGACGGCCGGCCCTTTGAACTGTTCGCCACCATCGGCAAGTCCGGCCGGTCCATCACGGCCAAGGCCGAGGCCATCGGCCGCCTTATCTCCCTGGCGCTGCGTTCCGGTATCGAAGTGAAGGATATCGTCAAGCAGATCAAGGGCATCGGCGGGGAAATGCCGGTCTTCAACGTGGCCAGGAAAGGCCAGGTGGTGTCCATCCCCGACGGCATCGCCTGGGTGTTGGAAAACCGCTATCTTAAATCCAAACAGCCTTATACCGTGAACGGCCTGGGCGCGCAGCACTGCCCGGAATGCGACGATATCCTCGTGTTCCAGGAAGGCTGCCACATCTGCCCCAGCTGCGCCTTCACCAAGTGCGGGTGAGATAATCGGGGGAAGGGAACCAACTGATGCCGCGCGCGAAAATTCGCGGCCCCGGCGCTTGATAAGTTCCCCCTCTCCCGCGTTTCTTATCGTGAAAGGGAATTACAGATAACAAAACTTTTGGGGGCCGTGAAGGCCCCCCTTGTCATGCCCCGTTCAAGGGGTTTTTTCGTCTGTTACGGCCTTTGGCCCGGCCGGGGGGCTTTGCGTCGATCCTGGGGCGTTTTCGGCCTTTCCCGCCTCTTTCAGGGCGGGCGCTTCCTCGCCTAGGTACCTGAAGCACTGTACGGCCCTGAAATGGCCGCCGTAGCCCGTTGGCGTTTTGTTGTACCATCCTTGCCGGGTGGCCGTGCGGGTAAGCGCCGCCTTGCTCCGCGTCTTGTCCGCGCCGTGAAGGTCCGCCGTTATCTGCGTCCATTGCGGGTGGCGGCGTAGGGCTGAGGCAAGGCCGGGGTGGGAAGTGTTCACTAGCGTTCGCATGGGTATCCTGAAACGGTTTTCTCCGCGCCTCCACAGGTCGCATACCTCATGAAGGAAGGCCATGCCTACGCCTATGCCCTGCCATTCCGGCATTACCACTATCCGGCATGCCCGCGCTTCCTTCAGGCCGGGGCGCGGGCTTATGGCTATGTGCGCTACCGGTTCCGCGCCTACGAAGCCTACGTAGTAGGTGGCGGCTACCGGTAGCGGGGCCTTCAGATAGTGGTGCGGCGCAAAATGGGGCCAATACGCGGCGTTTGTCTCCCGTATTTCAAGGGGGATTCCGGGCCGTCGAAGCCGCCCCCGCGTCCATTCAAGGGTGCCGGTTTGGGTGTTGAAAATCCAATCCGGCTCTAGCCATTCCATTATGTCGAAATGGCATGAGAGGCATACGGCCTTGCCGCCGGTTTTTCTCCATGCCCTGGCAAAGCTGGCCGCGCCTACGCGGGCTATTTGCCGGTCTACTACGCTTGTGAATTCGTCAATCACTACCTTTTCCGGGGCTTCGGAAATCAGCCTGGCCAATTCCGCCCGGAACTTTTCGCCGGTTGACAGGATGTTGTAGGGCCTCAGCCATGCCGGGACGGTTCCTAGCCCTACGGCGGCTAGCGCGGCGGTGATCTTCTGCCAATTTCCGGCCGGGTTGATGGCGTCTATGATCGGCGCGTTCCGGGGCCACTGGCCGCCGTCCGCTAGGGCGTAGCCGTGCTTCAGAAGGGCCGCGCCTAGGGAACTCTTGCCGCTGCCGCTCGGCCCGGCTATCAGGCCGATGTTCCATCCCTCGGCCTCTATGGGAAGATCGGCTTCAAGGGTGAAGGTGTTGCCGGTGTCAACGTTGAACAGGGATGAGGCTATGTGCAACGCGTCGTATTGCGCCTGGGTCACAAGCCGCGCTTGCCCGTAAGAGGATTCAAGGTATTCAATCATCTTGGGGTAGCGGCTGATGTTTGAGACAACGCCGCCTAGCAGGGGGACAAAGCTTTCCCGAGGCATCTCGTCTTCAAACGGGTAGTACTGGCCGATTTCGTAAGGCGTTTGCGCGGCTTTCAGGATTAGCGCCTGTATGGCAAGGGCAAGCTGGTTCAGAACGTCCCCGCTTGGCGTCAGGCCCGCCGCCCTGATTGTGTTGTGAATTTCCCTCATGGGGTGTTCGATGGCGGCCGCCGGTACCGGGCTGCCTTTCATAGCGCCTACGCGGTTGACGTAACCGGCGTCCTGGTCGGTGCTGCCTAAAGGCGGTACGTATTTCATAAACTGACTCCTTCGTTGTCGTCTTCGTAGTCGAAGAATATTCTCGTATGGGAATGCGCGGCCGCCCGTATGCGGCATTCAAGGTCTTCGGCGTAGGCTATGTCGCCTAGGCTGTCGGGCGGGGTTGATTCGCCGCATCGAAACAGGGTAACGCGGGGGCCTTTCACGGTTACGTCCCATTCAAAGCGGACTTCATGCCCGCCGTTCAGGCAATCGCCGCAACAGGATACGCCCGCTATGAAGGGCCGGGGCTCGTCTATTTCGATCTCGTAGCCTAGGGCGGCGGCTAGTTCGTACCAATAGGCAAGGTCGTGGCGGCCTTCGTCCCGCATTTTGGCTACAACGGCGTCCCGGCGTTCCTGAAGGGTTACGGCCGCCGGGCTGCATGCGTCGGGTAAGCCGTATTCGCGTTCAAAATCGGGAAGAAGCTCAAAGGTTGAACGGGGGTCGGCCTCGCGTAGCAAATCGTTTCCCCGGCGCTCTACCGCCGCGTGGCCGTCCGCTACGCCCATGAGAAGCCGGGGCCATACCGCGTCAAGGTCGCGGGGCAAGGCCGCGCCGGGGGGCTGAAGCTCTACAAGCTCTTCAAAGTATTCTTGCTCTAGCTTGTCCATTTCCGGCTTATCCATTGTTCGCCTCCCCGAATGTCACCGTGCCGGGTACGGCTATCTCGCCGGTTGCGTGAAGAACGTTCGCCGTGGGGCTGAAAAGAACGTGATCCTCTTCCCCGGCGGCTATTGAGATCGCCTCGTTAAGGCGGGAAAGCATAATGGCCGTGCCGGGTTCCGCGTCCCGCCGAACAGCGGCGGCTATGCTTGCCGTCACGGCGGCCCGTACGGCCGGGGTATCCGGGGTTACGGCTAGCCGGGTATCCAACCGTTTCGGGGTGGGGGCGAAGGCGTACACCTCGGCCGGTACGGGCCGCCGCTTGTTCAGGTGGGCCTGAAGGCGGGCTATGTCGCCTTCCCTGGGAATGCCGTCTTCGTAAGTGCCGTCCATCATGGCGTAGACAACGACGGTTCCCGCGCCCATAAGGTCACGGCGCGGCCATGCCCGCGTGAACCCGGCGCATTCAAGGGTCCAGAATTCGTAATCGTCGTCGTTGCCGCCCCGGCCCGGCTTGCGTTTGCGGGAAAGTACCCGGCTGCGGTACGTGCCTTCGCTTTCGCCGTCCGTGCCGCCGCTGAAGCCGTCAATCACTATCGCTTCCGATTGAACGCCCGTCAGGGGTTCGGACAGTTGAAGCTTGCACGGTCCGTCCGCGTTGCCGTTTTTGCCGGGTTCCGTGCATGTCAGGCTCAGTTGCGCGGTGCCGTCATCCCCTATGGTCGCGCCTAAATCTGCCGTGTATTCAAGCCCGTCCTTGCGGGTGTATGCCATTCCGGCCGGTACCGCGCGGCCGGGGTCGCCGGTCACCGGCGACAACATCAACGATCTGCGCGTCAAGTACCGCCTGAGCGAACCGTACCTTTATCAGGTGATAGCGGCCGAGCGCGAGCGGCGGCGGGTCAAACAGCTATCGTTGCCCGGCGTCGAAGACTGCGTACCGGCCAGGGCAACCTATGAATGACGGCCGGGCGGCTGGTGCAAAAACAGGGAGGGCTTGCAAAGTCCTCCCCGTTTCATTATGTGCAAAGGTGTTGTACGAAGGTGTCCCGATATTTCCCGGATGTTCCCCGTATATCCCGGTTTATCAAACACCCTTAACTAGAGATATCGGGGGTTGTATCAACCAACAGGGCTTGAAGCCCTGATGGTTCCCTTCCCCCGTACCCCCTTCCCTCCTTTACCCGCGATTGGATATGGGGGGCAAAATAGTATAAAACGCCCGCGCCAGCGAGCGTTTTCGCATGCGCGCATCACGCGTTGCCCCGCCCCTTTGCGCTTCGCTTAAAAAGTGCTAGCATGCGCCGGTTATGATTAAAGTCGCGCATATGTCATATTCTTTCGGGCCGTTGTGGGCGTTGAAAGATATCACATTCGCCCTGGCCAAGGGCGAGTTTCTGTTCCTGTCCGGTCCGTCCGGCGCGGGCAAGACCACGCTCCTGCGCACCCTGTACGGCGCTCTGCCCCTGCAACGCGGGGAAGCGCGCATCGCGGGATTTACCCTGGGGAGCAAACTCACGCCCAAGCAGGTAGCGCTTTTGCGCCGCGACGTGAGCGTAGTGTTCCAGGATTTTAAAATTCTGCCCGACCGCACGGTCTGGGCCAACATCGCCCTGGCGCTGGAAGTGCGCGGCCTCGCCCCGGTCCATGTGGAACGGCGCGTGCGGGCCGTGGCCAAGGCGCTCGGCCTGGACGGCAGGCTTCATACCCTGTGCGGGGAGCTTTCCGGCGGGGAACAGCAGCGCGTGGCGGTTGCGCGGTCCTTTGTGGTCAACCCGCGCGTGCTGCTGGCGGACGAACCCACGGGCAACCTCGACCCGGACCTCTCCCTGCGGCTCATGGACCTGTTCATGCAATTCCAGGCTTACGGCACCACAATTATATTCGCGACGCACAGCCACGAACTTCTGCGCCGCCACCCCACCGCGCGGCTGCTGCGGCTGGAGGACGGCATGGTCACTTACGCCAACTGGCCCGGCGCCATCCTCGCCCGGCGCGCCGAACACGAAGAAAAGGAGATGATCCTGTGACGCGGATCATGCTCCGCCTGGCCCTGCAAGGCTTAAAAGACATGGGACTCAACCCCTGGGCGCTCATGCTGACCCTTGCCGCCGTCAGTCTGGTGGCGTTCCTGGCCGGGCTGTTCCTCATGGCGCTCGTCTCCATCAACCACCAGCTCGGCACGGTGCGCGGAGAAACCGCGTTCCAGGTCTACTGGCGGCCCGGCACGGAAATGGCCGTGGTCAAGGAACAGTGGGACGGCATACAACACGTGCCCGGATTTGTGCAGATCAAGACCTTCACCCCGGAAGAAGCCCTGCGCGCGCTGGGCAACCGCCTTGGCCGCTCGCCGCGCGGCGCAAGCAGCCTGACCAAAACCTTCCCCACCCTGGCGGAAAAAAGCCCCCTGCCCCCCACGGCGCTCGTGACCTTTCTCCCCAACGAGGCGGACTACGACCGCTGGATGGAGGAAGTGACAACCTACCTCAAGGGCCTGCCCGCCGTGGAGCGCGTTGCCGTTACCCCCCTCAGGGACGAGCTCGGCCACGCCTGGCGCAAGATCAGCCATTTCATCATGTGGCCGTCCATCGCGTTTTTGTGCCTGGTGCTGGCCCTGGTGGTCGGGAATACCATCCGCCTGTCCCTGGTGGCCCGGGCCCAGGAAATCGAGATCCTGAAGCTTGTGGGCGCGTTTACCTGGTATATCCGGCTGCCGCTGGTCGTCAGCGGCGCGGCCCAGGGGTTCCTGGGCGGATGTTTTGCCCTGACGCTCCTGCATTTCGTGCATTCGCACATCAAGGATGTGCTCAACTTCCCGCCCCTGATGATCGAAATCCAGTTCCTGCCCGTCAGCATCACGATCCTGCTCCTCGTCGTGCCCACCCTGATGGGTGTTCTGGGCAGCTGGACGGCCGTCAGGGATTGATGTGAACGGGGGAAGGGGAACCAACAGGACTTGAAGCCCTGATGGTTCCCCTTCCCCCGGACCCCCATCCCCTCCTTCACCACGTTGGGTCGCAACGCCGGTCACCCTGCCCTGTCCCCCACAATAAACAATGCTGCTGACAAACTCCTTCCGCCATTGTATGAAAAGATACGTCCGCCGCCCGAACGTTACGTGGCGTGGTGGAAAAACCTGCGATAAAGGAGGGGTTTGCAATGATCAAACTGACCTTCAGGATCGCCTGCCTTTTTCTTTTTCTGCTGCTCCCCCTCCCGTGCCAGGCGATGCAAAAAATGGACGCGCCGGAAAGCATATCCTGGTGGCAACGGTTCCAGAACCGGGTTGTGGAAACCTGGAACTCGCCGACCTACGATCTGTATGTGCCGCTGTACACCTGGCACAATCGGCTCGCCTACGACAGCGACAAGATCGACAAGTACAACGAATACCCCTGGGGCATCGGGTTCGGCAAATCCATGTTCGACGAGGACGGCGACTGGCACGCTCTGTACGCCATGGGCTTCCAGGACTCCCACGACATGTTCGAGCCGATTGTGGGGTACGCGTTCCAGAAGAACTGGCGGCCCTCGGAAAACAGCGACTGGCGCGTGGGCGGCGGGTTCACCCTGGGCATAACCGCGCGGCAGCAGTATAATTACATCCCCATGCCGCTCCCCCTGCCCATGGCCGGGATCGAGTACAAAAATGTCGCGCTGCAGGCGGTGTACATCCCCGGCACCTACAACAACGGCAATGTGCTGTTCTGCTGGCTGCGCTGGCAGCTGAACTGATCCATTCCCGAACAAACGCAAACGGCCCGCGATCGCGGGCCGTTTGCGTTTCTCGTTACTCCTTGCGCAGCACGGCCGCGTAAAAAAACTCGTGCCAGGGGGAATCGGTCGGGGTGGCCCATTCCCTGTCCAAAGCGAACCCGGGGGTACGGCCGAGAAAGGACCGAACGCGCTCTTCGTTCTCCGCCGGGTTCAGGGTGCAGGTGATGTACACGATCCGGCCGCCGCCGCGCACGCGCTGCGACGCGGCATCCAGAATACCATCCTGGAGGGTCGTAAGGGCCGCGATATCCGAGGCATTGCGCCGGAAGCGGATCTCCGGCCGGCGGGCCAGCGTTCCAAGGCCGGAGCAGGGCACGTCCAGCAGCACGGTTCCGAACGGCGCGGCAAACGCCGGAACGTCCGGCACGGCGGCGGCGTCCGCCTCCAGCACCACGGGGCAGGTTTCCGCCGCGAAGCCCAGCCGTTGCAGCTCGCCGGGCAGGCCCGCGAGACGCCCGCCCGCGATATCGGAAGCGACGCTTACCGATAAGCCCCTTTCCAGCATGGCGGCTGTCTTGCCGCCGCGTCCGGCGCAGGCGTCCCACACCGGGCAGGGCCAGGAGGGCATGTCCGTTTCCTGGAACACTTCCTGGACCGCCGCGGACTGGTAGGACAGTTTGCCTTCTTTTTCCAGTTTTCGCGCGATGTACGGAACCCCGTCCGGGAAGGCCATGCCCCAGTTGCCGACGGGCCGCGCTTCGCTCTGGCCGTTGGTCATGAGGTCGATGCGCACGGTGACCGCGTCTTCTTTTGCCGCGTTGATGCGCACAGCCGGGACCGCCGGGGCGGAAGAGGCCGCGAGGTACGCGCGGGCGGTTTCTTCCCCGTAGGCATCCAGCCAGAGTTTGGCAATCCAGCCCGGCACGCCGTGAAAGAGCGCCGGTCCTTCCACCGGGCCGAGCGCTTCCGTGTACCGGTCCTCGCTTTTATAGGCCTTGAGGTTCCGGGCAAAGGCGCGCAGCGTGCCGTTGGCGACCCCGGCGAGCCCCTTGCCGAAGCGGTTGCGCACCCGCGACACCGCCCAGTTGACGCTGGCGTGCGGGGGAATGCGCAAATGGGCTATTTCATAGGCTGCCAGTTCCAGGGTCAGCAGCATCTCCGGCGGGAGGTTGTCCGCATCGCGCAGGAGTTGGCGCAGGTTCCAGTCCAGCCGGATGGCGGCGCGCAAAAACCCGTAGACCAGTTCCGTGCACAGGCCCCTGTCTGACGGAACCATTTTGGATTCGCGCAGGGCCTTGTCCAGCAAGAACTGTGACGGTTCCTTGCCGGTAAGCGTCTGGTCTATGACCCGCAGAGCCGCGGCCCTCGGATCATGTTCCGACCGGTTCGCCGCTCCGCGCTGCAATGCGTTTTTCATTCGGATCCTTTCACGACCGAGCAGCCCCAGCCGTCGTAGGTGCCGCCGTGGGCGCCGGCCAGCTCGCGCAGCGGCCAGGTCACGTCGTCGATATCGTCGGGCGCGTCGTCGCGCTGGGCCAGCAGCCCGAAGGGTTTTTCCGGGTTGTCATCCACATTTTTCACGCGGAAATTCTCGGCTTTGACCTCCGAGACGAAGGCCTCGCGGTCGGCGGCGGAAGGGAAAAACAGCCAGTGGTCGATCTCTCGCGGGGCGGCCATGTTGTCGCCGTTTTCGGCAAGCTGGCGGCGCACCCGGTTGTTCCAGATGGTGTCCATGCCCTGCTCGTCGGGATAGAGGAACTCAAGATAGGTATCCCAGCCCGGCTCTTCCACCAGCCCCATGTCCCAGGCGTATTCGTCGAATTTCGCCATGACGGCCTCGACCTTGTCCTCCACGCCCTTGGCGTTGTCCATGTAGAAGAAAAAGTCCCGCTGGCCGCCCGTGGTGCAACGGCCCACGAACATGCAGGTCTCATGGGTCAGGGCGGGCACCAGGGCGTCCTCGATTTCCATGAGCTTGTCGTACTCGCCGCGTTTGCTCATGCCGTTTTCGTCCGGGTCCAGGAAATCCAGGGTGACGTAGGCCATGATCGACATGCCGGGGATAGGGGCTTCGATATCCAGATCAAGCAGCATGGAGGCGGGTTTGTCGTCCACATGGGTAAAATACACGTCCCAGTCGTCACTCATGGTTTGTCTCCTCTTGGGGGGGGTGTCGGGGTCGGGGGAAGGTTCTCCGGCCGGATGAACCGCCGCAGCGCGCTTTCCACCATGGGAAGCGAGACCAGGGTATCGAAACAAGGCCCGTTGGGCCTCTCGTTCAGAAGCCCGAACACGGGCAGGGGATAGGTATCCTGGATGCCGCTGGAGAGGTCGCGCTCGCAGGCAACGGCCAGGATGAACCGGGGCCGCTTTTCCACAACCAGGCGGCGGGCGATGGTGCCGCCGGTGGCGACGGCCAGGTGCACGCCGTACCGGTCGCGCAGATCAAGCAGCCCGCCGATCGGGCAGAGGCCGCAGCGGCGGCAGTGGTTCACGTCGTGGCTGAGGCGCAGATCACAGGCCGAGCGCTGGATGCAGTGGGGCAGCAGGATGAGGATCTTGTCCGGCGCAAACCGGTCCGGCTCCGTGAGCAGCATCTCGTTGTTGACCTTGATGAAGGAATGGCGGACGTCTTCCGGGGAAATGCCGCCCAGCCGCCCGACAAGCTCAAGCACCGGCAGGAAAAACCGCACGGACATGCCCCGGAACCGGCGCGAGAACAAAAAGGGTTTGCCCGTGTAAACGTGGATGACCAGGCCGATGGTGCCGAGCAGGATAAG
Organism: uncultured delta proteobacterium; assembly: GCA_900079685.1. Classification (NCBI taxonomy): domain Bacteria; class Deltaproteobacteria; species uncultured delta proteobacterium. Next base: position 2,470,256 of record LT599018.1, on the reverse strand, counting down.
CAGGATGACGGCCAGGAACACGAGGCCCGTAACATAGGGCAACGAGGGGTGGATGTTGCCGAACCCCACGACCGGGATAACCCAGCCGATGCAAAGCAGTACGCTGAAAATGATGGACGCGCCGAGCGCCAGCCCGATGAACAGCCGCTTTCTCGCGCCCGCGGGGTACGGGACAGCCACAGATTCGCCGCCGGCCTGCGCCCGCTCGAAAGCGGTCGTTACCAGTTGCGGTTCCGGCTTGCGGTTGGCGGAAACAGAGTCCATTCTCACCCCGGCGGCAGAGCGAATCGCGCGTCGCCCCGGCCTTTACGATACCCGTTCATGAACGCCGCCGCGTCCATGAGCTTGCGACCGGCTGGACGCAGATGTGTGACAAGATATACCCCGTCCGCGCAGGTAACCGCAAGCGCATTGTCGATGAGCCCGGGCAGAACCGACCCTTTGGGGAGGGAAGCGGCTTCCGGCGGCAGGGGACCGGCAAATGGTTTGCCTTCCGCAATTTTCACCTCAAGCGGATCGCCCCCATCCCATTCAAGGGTGCCGAAGGCGCCGGGCCAGGGGGTCACCCCCCGCCGCCGGGCATGAATTTCCGCCCCGGTTCGCGAAAAATCAAGCAGGCCATCGGTTTTACCCAATTTCGCCGCGTACGAGGCGTTTGCATCGTCCTGCGGTGTAGGCGTCGCTTTTCCATCTTCAAGCGCTTCCAGGGCCTCTACAAGCAAATTTCCGCCCGTTTGGGCCAAAACGTTGTGCAGATCCTCGGCGGTATCGTTCAATCCGATCGGAACCGCCTTCTGGAGAATGACCGGACCGGTATCCAGACCGGCCTCCATCTTCATGATGGTCACGCCGGTTTCGGTACAACCGTCCATGATGGCCCGCTGGATGGGCGCGGCGCCCCGGTAGCGCGGCAGAAGCGACGTGTGCACATTGAGCGGCATGCGGGTGGGGATATCCAGAACGCGTTGCGGCAGAATAAGCCCGTAGGCCGCGACCAGGAGGTAATCCGGCCGGTGAGACCGCAAGACCGCGACATCTTCGTCATTTTTGAAATTCAGGGGTTGGAAAACAGGGATATTGTGCAGCAGGGCCAACTCTTTCACGGGCGGGGCTTTGAGCGTCATGCCCCGTCCCGCGGGCCTGTCCGGCTGGCAGTAGACCGCGGTCACCGTGCCGCCCTTCCAGGCCAGCACGCGGTCGAGCACCACGGCGGCCAGGTCCGGCGTGCCCATGAACACAAGTCTTAACGGTTCTGCCGCAGCCACTTTTTGACCTTTGCGTCGTACATGTTGCGCTTGAGGCGGCTGATGCGGTCAATGAACAGCTTGCCGTCCAGATGGTCGCACTCGTGCTGCAAACACACGGCCAGGAGGCCGTCCGCCTCGAATGCCACGGGGTTGCCGTCCAGATCCAGCGCCTTCACCTTCACCCGTTCGGACCGCACGACCGTGGAGCGGTAATCCTCGACGGAAAGGCAGCCCTCCTCGGATTCCACCTCGTCGTCGCCGATCAGTTCCAGTTCCGGGTTGACCAGAACGCGCAGATCCTCCCGCGCTTCCGGGCCGGAGACGTCCACCGTGATAAGGCGGACCAACTCGCCGATCTGCGGGGCCGCAAGCCCGATGCCGTCGTATTCATACATGGTTTCGGCCATGTCTTTGGCCAGCTCGCGGATTTCAGGCGTGATCTCCCGTATGGGTTCCGCCTTTTCTTTCAACACCGGGTCCGGGTATGTGAGTACTTTTCGTATCATGGAATTACTGTAAGTCGTCTTTTGCTTTTGTGCAGGGTCGTCAGGGAAAAAATCCGTCTACTCGCCGTTCCAGTTGGAGCACACGTCCACCCAGCCCGCGGCGTTTGCGCAGGCGAACAACTCGCCGCACGTCATCTCGATCGCGGAGTTTGCACTCCCGCAAGCCGGGAAGACCGTTGCGAACCGTCGCAGGGAGACATCCAGGTAAACCCGGACATCCGGGTTCGCAATCGCGAACGGGCAAACCCCGCCTACCGCGTGGCCCGTGTATTCCAGGGTTTCGTCCGGGTTAAGCATCACGGCCTTTGTGCCGAAATGCGCCTTGAACTTGCCGTTCTTGATCCGGGCGTCCCCGGCCGCCACCACCAGAACGCAGCCGCCGTTCAGCCTGAAGGACAGGGTCTTGGCGATCCGGGCGGGTTCGCAGCCGATGGCCAAAGCCGCAAGGTCGACCGTGGCGCTGGATTGCGCGAACTCCAGCACCGCGCCGTCCTTGCCCCATTGTTTGAGGTATTCTTTTACAACCGCAAGAGACATTGCTGATTCTCTTCTCCCGCCTTCCGCGCCGACGTGCCGTCCGCGAGGCCGCCGGTTCGTTCCGGAAGGGTTCCCCGGAAATTTTTATACAAAGTGGGGCAATCGCGTCTGACGTTGCCGCAACGAATCGCGCCCCACTTTGCCAAAAATTGGAGGGGGAGCCTTCCGGAACGAACCGGCGGCCCCTGCACCCCCTAGGCGTTACCCGCCTATTTTTCTTCTTTCTTCGCGGCCTGTTCGGCCAGCACTTCTTCCCGTATCCGGATGCCCAACTCGCGGAGTTGCTTGCCGGAGACGTCCGAGGGGGCATCCATGAGCAAACAAGTAGCTTTTTGCGTCTTCGGAAACGCGATAACGTCCCGGATATTGGGCGCGCCCGCGAGCAGCATGACCAGGCGGTCCAGGCCGAGGGCGATGCCGCCGTGGGGCGGCGCGCCGTATTCCAACGCGCGGATAAGGTGCCCGAACTTGGCCTGGTATTCGTCTTCCTTGAACCCGAGCGCTTCGAACATCTTGCGCTGCACGCTCGCGGAGTGGTTACGGATGGACCCGCCGCCCACTTCGTAGCCGTTGAGCACCACGTCATACGCCCTGGCCTTGCAGGAGGCCGGGTCCGCCGCCATTTTCTCCATATGGCCCACGGCCGGGGACGTGAACGGGTGGTGGCAGGCCACGTACCGTTTTTCCTCGTCGTCGTATTCGAAGAGTGGGAAATCCGTGACCCAGAGGAACTCGAACTTGCCTTCCGGGATCAGCCCCATGTGCCCGGCCAGGTGCACGCGGAAGTTGCCGAGCGCCGCGTTGACCATGGCCGGGTCCCCGGCCTGGAAGAACACGATGTCGCCGGCTTCGAGGCCCAGCGCAGCGGTAAGACCGGCGCGTTCCTTTTCGGACAGGAACTTGGCGATGGGGGACTGCCACTCGTCCGGGCGAATTTTAATCCAGGCAAGCCCCTTGGCCCCGTAAATTTTGACGAATTCCGTAAAGTCATCGATCTCTTTACGGGAGAGAGACTCGCCGCCCGGCACCCGCATGGCCTTGACCAGCGGGGCGGTGGCGAAGAGCTTGAATTCCGAGCCGCGAACGATATCCGTAACATCTTTCAATTTCAGGTCAAACCGCAGGTCCGGCTTATCCACGCCGTAGTCGCCCATGGCCTGGTCGTAGGTCATGCGCCGCATGGGCAGCGGGATATCCACGCCGAGGGTGTCCTTGAGGAGCGCGGCCAGAAGCCCTTCGGCCATGGCGATAATCATGTTCTCGTCCGCGAAGGACATTTCCACGTCGATCTGGGTGAACTCGGGCTGGCGGTCGGCGCGCAAATCCTCGTCGCGGAAGCAGCGGGCGATCTGGAAGTAACGGTCCATGCCCGCCACCATCAGGATCTGCTTGAACACCTGCGGGCTTTGCGGCAGCGCGTAGAACAACCCCTGGTTGACCCGGCTGGGCACCAGGTAGTCGCGCGCGCCTTCCGGCGTGGCTTTGGTCAGGATGGGCGTTTCGATTTCCAGGAAATTCAGGGAATCCATATACCGCCGCACGGACTGCATGGCCTTGTGCCGCAATATGAAGTTTTCCGCCATCCGGGGACGGCGCATATCCAGGTAACGGTACGTCAGCCGGGCGTTCTCGTTGATGTCCGCCCTATCGTCGATCATGAAGGGCGGGGTCTTGGAGGTGTTCAACAGTTTCCAGTCGTGCACCACCACTTCGATCGCGCCGGTGGCCATGTTGGGGTTGGCCATGCCTTCGGGCCGCATGCGGACCGTGCCTTTGACCGCGAGCACGTATTCCGAGCGCAGAATGTTCGCGGTTTCATGCGCTTTGGGTTCGATTTCCGGGCTGAACACCACCTGGGTGATGCCGCCGCGGTCGCGCAGGTCCACGAAAATAACGCCGCCGTGGTCCCGCCGGGTCTGCGCCCAGCCCATCAGGCAAATATCTTTGCCGCAGTCGTCCTTGCGAAGGTCGCCGCACATGTGCGTGCGCCGCCAGCCCTCAAGGGGCGCGACAAACTGCTGGTGCTCTTCCTGTAGGTCAAACTTTTCTTCGCTCATGGCTTTTTCCTTATATTTTTTCCAACAAAGCATCGAGGGGAACGGTCACCTGGTCGCCGGTCTCCATATCTTTTACCGTAATGGATTTCGCGGCCAGCTCATTGCCGCCCAGGAGGAGGCATTTTTTCGCGCCGGTTTTGGAAGCTTGGCGCATCTGGCTTTTGAGGCTTTTGGCGGTGAAGGATACTTCCCCGCGTTTCCCCGCTTCCCGCAACCGTTGCGCAATGACGATGGCGTCCGCGAGCGCGGCCTCGTCCAGCACGGCCAGGTAGAAATCCGGGGGAGTGGCGCCGGGCGCGCCGCCCGCCTGGTCGATCATGAGGGCGAGGCGCTCCATGCCTGCCGCGAATCCCACGGCGGGCACGTCCGGCCCGCCCAGGATTTTCGCCAGGCCGTCGTACCGGCCGCCGCCCGCCACCGTGCCCTGGGCGCCGATGGTTTCCGACACCACTTCAAACGTGGTGCGGTTGTAATAATCGAGCCCGCGCACCAGCCGGTGGTTGAGCACATACGGCAGGCCCGCTTTGCCCAGCGCGTCCAGGACGAACTGGAAGTGGTCGCGGCAGTCCGGGCAGTTGTAATCGATAATTTTGGGCGCGTTCTCGGTCTGCGCCTTGCAGGACGGCACTTTGCAGTCCAGCACCCGCAGGGGGTTGGTATCCTTGCGGCGGCGGCAGTCTTCGCAGAGGTCTTCCGGATTGAGGCTGTCGAGGAAGGCTTGCAGCGCCGCGTGGTAGGCGGGGCGGCACTCTTTGCAGCCCAGGGAGTTGAGTTGGAGCGAAAGGTCCCTGATGCCGATATCCTTGAGAAAGGTCGTCAGCATGAGGATGAGTTCCGCGTCGGCCTGGGGCTCGGATGCGCCGATGCACTCGCAGTTGAGCTGGTGGAACTGGCGCATGCGGCCTTTTTGGGGCCGTTCGTAACGGAACATGGGCCCGTACGTGAAGAATTTGGAAACCGCCTCGCGCGCATTGCAGTTCCCTTCGATGTACGCGCGGATGACCCCGGCGGTGGCTTCGGGCCGGAGCGTCATGGACCGGCCTTTCTTGTCCGGGAAGGTGTACATTTCCTTCTGCACCACGTCGGTTTCCGTGCCGATGCCGCGCGCGAAAAGGTCCGTCTGCTCCATGATGGGCGTGCGCAGTTCCGCGTAGCCGTAAGAGGAGAACACCTTGCGCGCGGTCGTTTCCATAAAAGAAAACACCGTGCTTTCCGGCTCGAAAATATCGGCAAACCCTTTGCCGCGCTTGAATTCTGCCATTGTTGACCCTCAGTGAGAAATAGGGCGCGGCCTTTATGCATCCGCGCAACAGATTCCAATAAGCCAAGCATTGCGGGATGTAAAGCATTGGCCCGCAGAGGCAGTGGCTCAGTTTAAGTATCCACGCCGGAAACAGCCTATGCTCCCCACAAGCCGCTCCCCGCAATGAAAAAAACACATATCTCATTTCTTTTGGAACGCCCCTTGCAAAGAAACGCCCCGAGAACACCCAACCGGAATATTTTTCCGAAGCATGAGGAAAGCGCCATGTCCACAGTCGCAGCAACATACACCCGGCAGCCCCTTCTGGCGGAAGACAAAAGCGTAACCGCGCGCATCGCGCAGGAACGGCAGCGCCTGGAAGCGGCCAGGACGGAACAGGCCAAACAGGGCGCAACCGATGCGGCGGTTTTTTCCGAAAAAGGCAAACAGCTCGCCGCCACCTCCCTTTCCAAAGAGGAGATGGAAGCGCTCTCCTACGCGCACCTGCTCGAGTTTGAAACCGAGGACGGCGGCCGCGTGAGCGTGGACCTGGCCCTTGACCCGGCCCTTAATCCGGACGGCAAGGAAAAATACCTCGCCGCCCGCGTCACCATAACCAAGCCCGACGGCACGGAAGAAACCCTGTACGTCTCCTTCGCGGAAGAAGCCGGAGAGACAGCGGCGGAGGAGGTTGTTGCCGGAGAAACGGGCGCTGAAGACCAAGCCCTTGCCGCGGCGGCCGGGGAAGCTCTGCCTTCCCTCAAGGAGCTGATCGAGCAGCACGGCCTTGACAAGGTCGCCGACCCTTCCGAAGGGCTTTTCGCAGCCATCAAGGCGCGGATCGAATCCATGATTAAGGCTGCCGAGGAAACGGCGAAAGAAGCCGAAGCGCTGGAAGCGGTCAAGGCCGGGCGTGAGGAACGCAGCGCCATGGCCGCCGGGGACGGCGGGGAGGAATCCGGCGATGAGGTGGCAGTGGGGCAGGAAGTTAATGCGGTTTCCGGCAAAACGGCCCGGACGCTCGCCAGCTACGCCCGCACCGCATCGTCCTTCAGCGCCGGGATGGGCAGTTTCAGCAGGCGCTACTAAAACAATTTTTCAAAACAAGAGAAAGGGCGGAGTGTATGCTCCGCCCTTTTTTATACAGTTATCGGTAGATTATCTATAAAAGTGTTCCGTTCACGGCAGTTTTTGTTGCACCACGAACATGAAGAAGTTGGTATCGCGTTCGACCCAGATGACCCTGTCCATTGGCGGGTTGCCGTCTATGAAGGCTTCCAGGGTTTTGAGCACCGTGGGCACGTCGTAATAAAAGTGGCCCTTGTCGATCCGGATGACGAAGTTACCGGGCGTCTTGTTGACGATAAAAACATAGGCTGTGTTGCCGTAGTCCGCCAGGGTAACCACGTCGACCCGGCTTTCACCGGCAAGCGCTTTGAACGGGAAGGGCAAACTTGCGGCCAGATGCCGCTCCAGAAGGCGGGAGAGGGTATCGGCCTTGCCCTGCTGGTTTGCGTAGTCGTCGTCGAACACCGGCTTTTCGTCGCGGATATCCAGGGAGGTCCGGGCTTCGTAAGCGTCCAGGAAGTCGAAATTCTCGGTCAGCATGCCGCCGCCCTTGAAGGTAAGGGCGCCCGTGCCCTTTTCCCGCATGATCCAGGGGAGTTTGCCCTTGGCCTCAAGAGCCTCGTTCACCGCCCGCCGCTCTTCTTTGGAGAGCGGGCCGGGGAAGCCGGTAAAATCGCTGCCGGGCTTCCGGGCGGGCCGTTGGCCCGGTTTGTAGAAAATCAGCGCGCCGATTAACGCTATTCCCAGAATAAGGAAAAGAATGTGCATGCGGTTCCCCCCGTTCGTTTACGGCAGTGTATGAGGAAAGGGCGGCGGGCGCAACGGTGGGAAGCGGGAAGGGAGGGGAGAAGGGGGAGGAAGAGCGGGAGCGCACAGGTTGCGCCAGGGCCGGAGGGTTCTTCCCGGCGGTTCACCTCCGATTTTTAGAGAAGCAGGCTTCTTACAAAAATCTCCGGCAGAACCGCCGGGAAGAACCCTCCGGCCTCGCATCACACGCGGGGACACGGAAGGAAAAAACCTGCCGAAAACAACAGACTCGTAATACTTCCCTCCACCACAGGTAAAAAAGCACCGTAGCAACCATCTGCAAAGCCTAAACCCTCCCGCTCACCGAAACGGTATGAATCCGTGGCCCCTCCCCGTTGCGGCAGCGGAAACAGTGCGAATTCGGAGAACTTCCCCCGTTGTGTCAACGGACGTGTCGCGAGGCCGGTGAAGGTCTGGGCGGGGCTGTCCCGGAGATTTTTCCGTCGGCGTTCCGGCAGGGGCAGGCGCGTGTTCGTGGTCCGCCGACATAAAAATCGGAGGGGCGGCCCCGCCCAGACCTTCACCGGCCCTTGCACAACCTAAGAGTTCCCGCGCGCCTCTCCCATCTTTTCACATCCTGAAATCCACAACGCGGTCAAAGCCGGCATAGCGCAGGCGGCGCTCGGCGGGTTTGGCGGTCAGGGCCACCTTGCCCTTGCGGATGTTATAGAGACACACGGGCATGAGGCGGATGGCCTCGAACTCGTCCGGCGCGTCCAGGACGAGCAGGTTGGCGGGTTTCCCGGCTTCCAGGCCGTAGCGGTCTTCTATTTGCAAGGTTTTCGCAGCATTGTCCGTAATCATGTTGAACAGGCGCGGGATCTGGCCGTACCCGCTCATGTGCGCGTAGTGCATGAGAAGGTTGGCCGCGTGCAGCATGTTGCCGGTCCCCATGGGGTACCAGGGGTCCATGATGGAATCGTGCCCGATGCAGACGTTCACGCCGCGCGCGTCGAGTTCGTCCACGCGGGTATGGCCGCGCCGCCGGGGGTAGCCGTCCGTGCGGTTCTGCAACACGGAGTTGTCGTAGGGGTTGGTAATGAAGTTCACCCCGGATTTGGCCGCAATGCCGAGCAGCTTGAAGGCGTAATCGTTGTTGTAGTTGTGCATGGCCGTGGTGTGGCTGGCAGTGACCTTTTCCCGCAGGCCCGTCGCCATCGCCAGCTTGAGCATGACTTCCACGAAGCGGGACTGCTCGTCCCCGGTCTCGTCGCAGTGGATATCGATAAGCGCCCCATATTTTTCAGCCAGGGCAAAGGCAAATTCCACCTGCCGCACCCCGTCTTCCCGGGTGTATTCGATGTGGGGGGAGCCGCCCACCACGTCGCAACCCATGTCCATGGCCCGGCGCATGAGGGCTTCGCCGTCTTTTGAGGTATAGACGGCGTCCTGCGGGAAGGCCGCGATCTGGATATCCACCAGGTCCTTCATGGCGTCTTTCACTTCCAGCAGGGCTTCCACGGTCAGGAGGGTTGGGTCGGTGGTATCCGCGTGGGTGCGGATGGTCTGCACGCCGTTGGCGAACTCCCAGAGCACGGCCTCTTTGGCGTTGTCCACCAGCGCTTTTTTCGTAAGGTGCGGTTTACGCTCCCCCCAGATCTGGATGCCTTCCAGGAGCGTTCCGGATTCATTGTAGCGCGGGTCGCCCACGGTCAACACCGCGTCCAGGTGCAGGTGCGGGTCGCAAAAGGGCGGGCAGACCAGCTTGCCGGAAGCGTCGATCTCCTCCGCGCCCTTGGCGGGAATGGCGGGCGCGATCGCCGCGATGGTCCCGCCCGTGATGCCGATGTCCACGGGACCCTTGCCAAGGGGTCCGTTACCGCCGGGCAGGTTCGCGTTGCGCGAATTTGCATTACGCAAATTCACATTACGTATGACCAGATCCATCAGGCGCTCCTTTTGGGCAGGAGTTTGTCCGCGAGCAAATACACAATGACGGCCGTGAGGATGGAGTTGAGCGGGGCCACGCAGAAAAAGCCTTCCGCCGGGGAGATTTTGGAAACCGCAATGGCGGCGGCCCAGGCGACCAGGGCGGCCGGGCGCAAAAATTCCGGCTTTTCGCTCGCGGTGATGGACCGGCCCCGCCGGATGAAGAAGTCCGCGATGATGATCCCGCCGATGGGCGGCAGGGACACGGAGAGGAAGGTCAGCCAGCCCACAAAGTTGTTGTAGAGAAAATCCGCGAAAATGGTGCCGATCAAACCCGCAATGATGGTCACGGTTTTGCGTTTCCAGCCCGTGATGTTGGCGAGGCCGAGGCCGGAGGCGTACAGGGCGTTGTCGTTGGTGGTCCAGATGTTAAGGGCGAGCAGTGCGATGCCCCCGCCAAGAAGGCCTTGGGCGGCCAGCACTTCCGCCGTATCCGCCACCCCCACGGCCATGGCCCCGATGGCCCCGAAAAAGAACATCAGACTGTTGCCGAAGGTGAAACCCACCACGGTGGCGGAAACGCCGTCCTTGCGGTTTTTCGCAAAGCGCACGAAGTCCGGGGTCAGGGTCGCGCCGCTGATGAAGGACCCGACGCCGAGCGCAACCCCCACGGCGAAGGTCATGGGATTCTTGGGCTCTATGGCCGCCAGCGCCGCGGCGCCGCCGTTTTCCGCAATGGCCGTGCCCATGGACCAGAACCCGAGGATGAAAATGGCCGGAACCGCGATCCAGCTGATCCACTCAATGGCTTTGAAGCCCACCACGACCGTCAGGGTCATCAGGATGCCGGAAACCAGGATGATGGGCATGACGGGCAGGCCCATGAGTTTGTTGAGCGGATACGCCAGCATGGCGACCCCCACCCCGAACCAGCCTATCTGGGTGAAGGCCAGCATGAAGGAGGGGAGCTTGGAGCCGAAGGAGCCGAAGGCGTAGCGGGCCAGCATGTGGGTGGAGAGGTTGGTGCAGGAGGCTGCATAGCCCAGGAACCCGCCGTAAATGCCGAGGATGACGTTACCGGCGAGGATGGTGACGATCAGGTCCGGGAAGAGCCTGAGGCCCGTGCCCAGCGCGCCGCCCGTCCACATGCTGGCCGCGAAGAAGGTATAGCCCAGCATGACCATGGAAATGGAAAAAAAAGAACGCCGTTCCCGTTCCGGAACCGGCGTTTGCGCGTAATCGTCGTGAGAATGTGCGGCTTGTGCAGCGTCCATGACATCTCCTGTCTGTAAAAGTCCTGTCCTGGGATGGCCGCGCCCCGGCCCCGGCTCCGACAATGGATTGAGGCGGGAATGCCCGCCCCCTGGGCTGCGGTGCGGCCGTCCGTGCCGTCCCCGGAAAAAAAGAAAAAGGGGCGGCGGCCAACCGATTGTGTCCCGTTTGGAACGGGTCTTCGATACGCTACTTTGTGGTGCGGTGCAAGGACGCTTTATTATTGATTTTATATGACAAATAATGCTGGCACTCTGCCTGTAAGGAAAGTTTTGGGGACTGCAAAAGCCGGCTGAAGAGAAAAAGAAAGGGAGAAGGAAAGAATCTTTCCGAAAAGCTTCCCTCCGGGACCAATTCATGAGAATACTGAATATAATCCCCGCAGTGTCACTTTCCCCTTTACAAGGAGAAAATCGATGACAACCCAAAAAAGAGCCGCTTTCGGCAGCCGCATCGGCATGGTACTGGCAGCCGCCGGTTCCGCCGTCGGATTGGGCAATATCTGGCGTTTCCCATACGAAGCCGGGAACAACGGCGGAGGCGCCTTCCTTCTCATCTATCTCGGGTGCGTTGTTCTGATCGGATTGCCGCTCATGGTCTCCGAGTTTCTGGTCGGCCGCCGCTCCCAGGCAAACACGGCCCTTGCCTTTGAGACGCTCGTCCCCCGGAGCGCCTGGAAATGGGTGGGCCGGGGCGGCGTGCTGACCGCGTTTCTCATTCTCAGTTATTACTGCGTGGTCGCCGGGTGGACGCTGGAATACATGTTGGAGTCCGCGACAAACAGCTTTGCCGGGAAAACGGCCGCCGAATACGCGTCCAACTTCGGCGCGTTCATCACCAACCCCTGGCGGCCCCTGATCTGGCTCTTCGTTTTCATGGGCATAACCCATTATGTCGTGGTCAGGGGGGTGGAAGCGGGCATTGAGCGGGCATCGAAAATCATGATGCCGCTTCTGTTCATCCTCCTCATCATCCTGCTTTTGAGCGCCGTCACGCTGCCGAACGCGGGAAAGGGCGTCGAGTTCCTGCTCACGCCCGACTTCAGCAAGGTCACGGGCTCGACCTTCCTCAGCGCCATGGGCCAGGCCTTTTTCTCCCTCAGCCTCGGCATGGGGCTGACAACCTACGCCTCGTACTTCGACAGGAAAGTGAACATCACCAAAACCGCGCTCAGCGTCTGCTCCATAGACACCCTCGTCGCCATGCTCGCCGGGTTCATCATCTTCCCGGCGGCCTTTTCCGTGGGCATCCAGCCGGACGCCGGGCCGGGCCTTGTGTTCATCACCCTGCCGAACGTGTTCCAGCAGGCCTTCGGCTCCATGCCGTTCCTGGCGATGCTGCTTTCGCTCATGTTCTACGCCCTGCTGGCCCTGGCGGCCCTGACATCCGCGATCTTCCTGCACGAGGTCGCCACCGCCTACCTGCACGAGGAATTCGCTTTTTCACGCACCAAATCCGCAAGCATCATCACCGCATCGGCCCTGGTCCTGGGGGTTACCTGCTCCCTTTCCCTCGGGCCGCTGAAGGACTACACCCTCTTCGGCATGGTGGTCTTCGACTGCTTCGACTATTTCACCGCGAAGATCATGCTGCCGCTGGTGGGGTTCTTTATCGCCATTTTTGTCGGCTGGCGGCTGGACAAGAGGCTCGTGAAGGAAGAGGTCACCCACTACGGCGAACTGCGTGATGGCGTTTACAAACTCCTCATCTTTTTCGTCCGTTACCTTGTGCCCGCGGCGATTCTGTCCATCTTCCTCAACGAACTGAAGGTGTTTTCGTAACATGGGTGTTAACGGGAAGCGATAAAAAACAGGCCTGCCGGAAACGGCAGGCCTGTTGCGTTTACTGTCTATCCCCCCAATCGCGGTAAAGGAGGGGAGAGGTTCCCCTCTCCCGGCGTGTCATCCTTCGATAACGTGCGGCACGAACCGCGACAGATTCCCGGTAATGGGGTCGTTATCCTCGCGGATACCCATACCGCAAGCGGTGTTGTTGATGACCCAGGATCCGATGACCGGGCCGTTGCCGTCGATATAGGGCGGCGGGCAGAGCAGCTGGCCGATATACCCTTCTGCCCCGTACTGGCCGGGGGTGGCGAGCACTTCCTTGTAATCCCTGTACGCCCGGATATTGGCCCCCTCGCGCGAGAAGATGGGCTTGAGCACGAAATCGCCGTACGGCGCGCGTTTTTTATCGTCGTGAAACCAGGCCGGGAGGAGGTTGGGGTGGTTCGGGTACCGCTCCCAGAGCAGGGGCAGAATGCCCTTGTTGGAGAGCAGCATCTTCCACGGCGGCTCGAAAAACTGGGTATCGCACCCGGCCAGATACGGCGCGAAGGTGTCGCGCACCATGAACTCCCACGGGTAAAGCTTGAACAGATGCCGGATGGGCGCGTTCTCCATGTCGATGAACTGGCCGTTCTCGTCGATGCCGATGTCCTCGATATAGATGTGGCGCGTCACGATCCCGGCCTGCTCCGCGCAGTCGCGCAGGTAGTGGACCGTGGCGAGATCCTCGTCCGAACCCGTCACGCAGGAAAAATGCATGGGGGTTGTGATGCCGAAGGCGGCAAAAGTCTCTATCAGCCTGTCCTGGATGGAATTGAACTGATCCGCGTCCTTGCGCACAAGGCCCAGCTCCCGGGCATCCTCAAGCCAGAGCCACTGGAAATAGGCGCTCTCGTAAAGGGAGGTAGGGGTATCCGCGTTGAACTCGTACATCCTTGCCGGGTTTTGGCCGTCGTAGGCGAAGTCGAACCGGCCGTACAGGGTGGCGTCGCCGTCCTTCCAGCTGTTCCGGACCATGTCCCAGGCGAACCGGGGAACGGCCAGTTTGGTAAGGATTTCCTCACTCTCCACGGCGTCGGCCACGGTATCGAGGCACATGCCGACCAACTCCTGGGTGGCGTCCTCAATATCCACTTCTATCTGGCGTAAGGTGAAGGAATAGCAGACGGTTTCGTCCCAATAGATGTCGCCGTCAACGTGATGGAAAATAAAACCCGCGGCCTCGGCTTTTTCCTGCCAGCCGGGCCGCGGTTCAATGACTTTCCGGATCACGAGCCGGAGCTCCCGCCGGCAAACCCGCCGCGGGACCCGGAACCGGCCCGGCCCACGTAAGGCTTGGCGGTCTTGGCAAAGCCCTGGCGGACGGACTGGGGCGGGTTATTGACAACGCCCTTGGCGTCGGCCTGGATCGTGCCGCCGCCGAGCGTGCGGAAGGAGCCCGCAAACCCGCCGGAGGGCCTCGCGCCGGTGGTGCTCTGCTGCGGGGCGGCGGCCTGGGGCTGCTTGTACAAGGGCTGCGAACCCTGCATCATGCTGCCGCCGCCGAGGTAGCGGCCCACCATGTACCCGGCGATAAGCGGCATCCAGGACGACCCCTGGCGCTCGCCCTGAACGTTCTGGCCGTTCTGGGCCAGCTGGGCCTGTTCACAGTTGCCTTCGCCGAACTCGCGCTCGCACTCGGCCTTGTCCGCGAACTGGGGGTTCTGGCGAACGGCCGCGATGGCCATGTCCCGGCATTCCTGCTGGGTGAAAATCTGCTCTTTGACGCAATCATTAATGGACTGGTACGCGCGGAATTCCTCCGTGTTGTCCTCCGACCCGCACCCCCCCATGGCCACGGTCAAAGACCCCATCAGCACCAGCGACAACGATTTGGACCCTTTTTTCATGGTATCTCCATATTTTCGATCTGGCGGGTAAGGCCGCCGAAATCCGAATCCCGGAACATGCCACGCGCAAAACGCCGCAAGGAGCCATTCGCGACGCCTTGCCGCATCACCCGTGTTTTATAAGCCTCGTGACCTTACATGGTCTTGGGGGAACTGTCCATGGTGACGACGCCGGCCGTGGCGCGGGCCGCCCGCGCCGCCCGCGCCATTTCGGGCGTGCGGATAAGCGTGGTCGTGGCGGCCACGGGCATAAGGTCCGCCCGCACCACGGACACCGCCCCAAAGGGCAGCAAATGCGCCCAGGACAGGGAAAACGGCTTCACCCCCCGCCACCAGAACGACGGGGAAAACAAGGTGGAGCGGAACGCGGATGGGCGCTTACCGGACACTTCCTGAACAAGCCGCCAGATGCTGAAAAGGTTGAACCAGCGGGAATCGCGGGCGCGCTGCCGGCCCGGCTCGGGCAGGGGCGTGCCCGTCCGTTCCGCCTCGCGCACGGCCATGGCGTGGCGGAAACGCCGCCAAACCCGGTTAAGGCGCTGTTCCTGCTGGTAGATGGACCAGGAATTGAGGTAGGCGATAACGACCCCGCGCTGGGCCACGCGGAAGGCTTCGGCCAGCGCGGCCCTGGGGTCTTCCATGCACTCCAGGGCCGTGATGACGGCAACGTAGTCAAAATCGCCGTCGTCAAAGGGCAGGTGCGCGGCATCGCTGAGCCGCAGGGAGGCCCTGCACCCCATGCGCTCCCGCGCTTTTTCCAGCATGGCTTCGCTGTTGTCCACGCCTGTGACGTCAAAGCCGCCGTCGTAGAACATTTCCAGAAAATGGCCCGCGCCGCAGCCGATTTCCAGGAGCGTGTGGTTGCGCCGCTGCCAGGGGGAGATCATGTCCGCCATCAGGCGTTGCTCGCGCGCGAGAGCGAACGATCCGCGAGGGGTCGCGTACCAGGCTTCGTATCGTTCCGCCGCGGCTTTATCCCACATGACGTTTACCTTTTGCGGGCAGGGAATTCGCCCCTGCCGGGAACATCAACACACCACGTTGGCGTCGATGGACGCCAAATCGTGACAGCCGGTCAGGCGCATGGCCTGGGCCAGTTCGTCCTGGATGCCGGCGAAATAGGCCGGCACGCCCCCTTCCTCGTCGCCGTGGAGCATGACCGCCACCGGGCGGCAGATGAGCGCGGCTTTCGCGCCGAGCGCCAGAACTTTCAGCACGTCCGCGCCGGTGCGGATGCCGCCGTCCACCATGACCACGGTGCGGTCGCCCACGGTTTCCGCTATTTCCGGCAGAACCTCGGCGGTTCCGGGGGTCCAGTCCAGCACCCGGCCGCCGTGGTTGGAGACGATAATCGCGTCCGCCCCGGCCTCGGCAGCGGCCTCGGCTTCGTCAACGGTCATGATGCCCTTGACGATAAACTTCATACCGCGCTGGTGGGCGAGCGCAATGATTTCCGCCAGTTCCCCCGGCGTTTTGACGGAAACGGGCGCGGCAAGGGTGCGCAAAATGGTCAGCCCGGCGGCGTCCACATCCATGCCGCAGATGTCGCAGCCGGCTTCCCGCGCAACGTCGAAGCGCGCGGCAACCGCGTCTTTGTTCCACGGTTTGATGAACGGCACAACGGATTTACCGCGCCCCTTCACCTGGGCCATGAATTTGCGGAACATTTCGATATCCGGCACGTCGCCGGTGCTGGCAAGCGTTCCGGCCGCAACGCAGCCGTGTATCAGGTGGCCGACATATTCCTCGTCCGGCATGCCGCTGCCGAGGTTGCGGCCGACCGTGCCCACGGGCGCCGCGAAAACCGGCAGGGAAAGCTTGCGGCCCCAAAGTTCCAACCCGGTATCCGGGCTGTTGGCGTCGTGCAGCACGCGCATGTTCAGCCGCCAGGAAGCCAGAGCGGTTACGTTGTTGCGGAAGCCCATGCCGGTTCCGATGCCGCCCATGCCCGGAACTTCTCCGGCGCAGGCTTTGCCGTCACACACCGGGCAGACCCGGCAACGGGTTTTCACGCGCTCGCGCGCCTTGCTGCGAATTTCCTGAATAGTCACGGTGCTCTCCTGGTTCGTCGTTACAGCGGGTAAAGGATGGAATAAACAGGATGCGGAAGCTTACCCTCTTCTCCTCTCCGGGTAAAGGAAAAGGCCCGCCGGAAGGCGGGCCGGGGTTGTCGGCAACGTCCAAAGACACTGGATCCCCATCTTTGCTCTCTTTATCCATACGGCTCGAAGACTCGCCTACGGCTAAAGGTCCTGCGCGGGGATGACGTCCTGATGAAAAAATGCTTGTGCCGCACTCACATAAAGCAATCCGTCATTCCCGCGAAAGCGGGAATCCAGATGTCTTTATGGTGCGCGCGGCGTCTTACTTTCTCCCCTCGGGAGCAGCCTGGGCGGCAGGGGTTTTCTTTTTGTTCTTCAAAAAGGCGATGCGCTGCGCCACAACCTTGGGGTTGGGGTAATCGTCGCTGATGCTGGTGAACAGTTTCAGGGCCTCGGCGTTCAGGCCTTTCTGGTCCAGGGTATCGGCCAGCATGAAGACCGTCAGGGTGCGCGTGGAGCCGGGAATGTTGCCGAGCGCCAGCACCTGCCGGAAATGCGTGATGGCCTGGTCAAGGTCGCCGGTACCCACGTAGGTCTGGGCAAGATCGTACAGGCAGTCGGCCCGGACGGTATCCGGAATGTCCAGGGCCAGGCAGTAGTCGAGCGATTCCTTGGCAAGTTCGAATTCCAGCCGCCGCAGATAAATGCCGGCAAGGTTGCGGCAGGCCCGCGCCCGCTCGACCACGTCCGCGTTCTTGTCGTCCGCGATGCCGGACCAAAGGGTAAGCGCCCGCTCGTAATTGCGCACAATCCGGTACTGCTCCGCGAGCTGGGAACTGATAACCCGCTTCCGGGCCGGGGCTTCCGCATATTCGATGAGCATGGCTTCCAACAGCTCGATGGCGGCCTTGCGGTCGTTCCGCACGCTTAACGCCAAATCCACCAGGCTGTTCCAGACCTCCCAGCGGTCCGCGCCCTGGGGGCTGCGCCGGAGGTAGCGCTCGAAGCTCTTTTCCGCTTCCAGGTAATCCCGCGTCATCATGGCGTGGCGCGCGTCCTCCAGGTCGGAAGGCGCTTTTTTCTCGGCCTCAAGGCAGCCGGGAAGAGCTGCCGCAAGGCCGAGAAAAAAGATAATTACCGGTAAGCGTCTTTTCATCGCAACCATTCCCGCGCGGGTTATTCCTGGACCGGGGCGCCGTCGCCGTTGGTATCGTCAATGCGGTCAAAGCCGACCACAAAGCCTTCGTCATCCAGCGCCACCAGGCGCACACCCTGGGTTGCCCTGCCGACGCTCCGCACGTCGTCCACCGCGATACGGATGATCTTGTTGGTGGAAGTCAGGAGGATAAGGGCGTCGTTCTCCGCGACGGTCATCGCGCCGATAACCTCGCCGGTTTTGGGCGTGACCTTGAAGTTGATGATGCCTTTACCGCCGCGCGACTGTACGCGATAGAGCTCCAGTTTCGTCCGTTTGCCGTAGCCGTTGCGGGACACGGTCATGATTTCCGGGTCAAGGCCTTCCAGGACCACCACGCAGGCGACCACCGCGTCGTCCCCGCGCAGGGCGATGCCCTTGACGCCCGTGGCGCCCCGGCCCATGGGCCGGGCCTCGTTCCCCTGGAAGCGGATGGCAAGGCCGTGTTTGGTCGTGAGCACGATGTTGCAGGTTTCGTTCACCTCGCGGACCGCGATCAGTTCGTCGTCGTCGCGCAGGCCCACGGCTATCATGCCGGTCTTGCGGCACTTGGCGTACAGGGATGCGGCCGAGCGTTTTATCATGCCCCGCTTGGTCACGAAGAGGAAGAAGCGGTCGTCCGTGAATTCCCGGATGGTCAGGACCGTGGTGACCCATTCCTCCTTGTCCAGAGACAGGAGGTTGGCCACATGCGCGCCCTTGGCCGTGCGGCTGCCTTCGGGAACCTGGTGCACCTTGAGCTGGTGCATGCGGCCCTTGTTGGTGAACAGCAGGAGGAACTGGTGGTTGGTTGTCGTCAGAAACTCCTGCACAAAGTCGTCTTCACCGGTATGGACCCCGGCAACGCCCTTGCCGCCGCGTTTCTGCTGGTGGTAGTTGTCCAGGGTCGTGCGCTTGATGTACCCGCGCCGGGACAGGGTTATCACCACGTCCTCGTCCGGGATGAGGTCCTCGATATCGATGCCTTCCAGGTCGTCCGTCACGATTTCCGTGCGGCGGGGCGTGGCAAAGGTCTTTTTCAGCTCTTCGGTTTCTTCCCGCAGAACGTTCCGCAAGACTTCCTCGTTTTCCAGGATGGATTTGAGGTACTCGATGAACTTGAGCAGTTCGCGGTATTCTTCCAGCAGTTTTTCGTGTTCCAGGTTGGTCAGGCGTTGCAACCGCATGTCCAGAATGGCCTGGGACTGGATTTCCGACAACCCGAAGGCGGCCATCAGCCGTTCTTTGGCGTCCTGGGGGGTCTTGGATTCGCGGATCAGGCGGACCACTTCGTCGATGTTGTCCAGCGCGATCCTGAGGCCTTCCAGGATATGGGCCCGGGCCTCGGATTTTTTCAAATCGTAGCGCGTCCTGCGGATAACCACTTCGCGCCGGTGCTCGATAAAGGCCGCGAGCGCGGTTTTCAGCGTCATCAATTGCGGTTTGCCGCCGGCCACCGCCAGCATGTTGAAACCGAAGGACGTTTCCAGCGGCGTATACTTGAATAAGGTATTGATGACGATGTCCGGAATGGTCCCGCGCTTCAGATCCAGCACGATCCGGATGCCTTTGCGGTCGGATTCGTCCCGCAGGTCGGCCACGCCGTCGATACGTTTTTCGTTAATCAGGTCCGCGATTTTCTTGACCAGGCTGGACTTGTTCAAAGCATACGGAATTTCCCGGATGACAATGGCTTCCCCGCCTTTTTTGCGGGTTTCCACCTCGACCTTGCCCCGGATCTTCACCGAGCCGCGGCCGGTCTTGTAGGCATCCTGCATGCCCTGGCCCGCGTAGATCATGCCGCCGGTCGGGAAATCCGGCCCTTTGACGCAGCTCAAGAGGTCCGTCACCGTGCAGCCCGGATCTTCCAGGATCATCAAGAGGCCGTCGCACAGTTCGCCCAGGTTGTGGGGCGGGATGTTCGTCGCCATGCCGACCGCAATACCGGAAGAGCCGTTGAGGAGCAGGTTCGGCACCTTGGTGGGCAGAACTTCCGGTTCCAGGAGCGTATTGTCGTAGTTGGGGCGGAAATCGACCGTCTCTTTGTCGATGTCGTTCAAAAACTCCGCCGCCAGGCGGGACATGCGCACTTCCGTGTACCGCATGGCCGCCGCCGAGTCGCCGTCGATGGAGCCGAAGTTGCCCTGGCCTTCCACCAGCACGTCGCGCATGGAAAATTCCTGGGCCATGCGGACCAGCGCGTCGTACACCGCCGAGTCTCCGTGCGGGTGGTACTTACCGATAACGTCCCCGACCACGCGGGCGGATTTCTTGGGCGGCCTGGTGTACCCGTTGCCCAACTCGTGCTGGGCGAACATAATGCGCCGGTGCACCGGCTTCATCCCGTCCCGCACGTCCGGAATGGCCCGCCCGATAATCACGGACAACGAATATTCCAGGTACGATTTCCGTAACTCTTTCTCGATACTTATCTGTTCTTGCTGCTTTTCCGGCTGTTGTACTTCAGACACATGGACCTCTTTTTACTATGCCTCCGGCGGGCGGGGCTCCGCCCCTGCGCCCCGCCAGGGGGTGACCCTCTGGACCCCATTAGGGGGTAAGGGGAAGTGTGCTCTTTTCTCTAAATATCCAACTCCGCGACGCTTAACGCGTTGCGTTCGATGAACTCGCGGCGCGGCTCGACGCGGTCGCCCATGAGCTGCTCGAATGCCTCGTTGGCTTCCTCGGCATCTTCCACTTTGACCTGGAGAAACACGCGGTTATCCGGGTTCATGGTGGTTTCCCAGAGCTGTTCGGGGTTCATTTCACCCAGACCTTTGTAGCGCTGGATATTGATACCCTTGCGGGCTTCCTCCATGAGCTTTGCGGTCAGGACGAAAATACCCTCCACCGCGCTCTTTTCCTCTTTGCGGTTGATGCTGAACGTGAACGGCCCACAGGCTTCCTGCAACTCGTGCAAGGTCTTGAAAGCCTGGTTGTACATCCGGGAATTGAACAAGTCCGGCGCGATACGCGTCTTGTGGCCGTTCGTGTCCTCGAAATGGATCCAGGTCCGCTGCTCCAGATCCGTTTCCTCATGGCTGATGGAAAAGGTGAAGTTGCGGGTGCTCATCCAGTCGCGGAACGCGGCCAACTCGCCGTTGCCGTTCTCCGTGAACCAGACCGGCATGATCTTGTTCGCATACTCCAGGAACGCGAGAAACAGGTTCTCGTGAATACCTGCGTTTTCCGCGTCCTTGATCCGGGTGGCGATGGAATCCACGTCGTCGAACAACCCGATAACGGCCTTACCCTCGTACTCCTTGCCGGAAGCCGCCGTGACCGTCACATCCTTGCTGACCCGCTGGAGCAGGAATTCTTTTAACTCCGCATCGTCCTTGATGAACTTTTCGAACTTGGCGGCATGCGCGCGGTACAGCGGCGGCTGGGCGATATACAAATGGCCCTTATCGATAAGTTCACGGTATTGACGGAAGAAGAAGGTCAGGAGAAGGGTACGGATATGCGCACCGTCAACGTCGGCGTCCGTCATGATGACGATGGTATGGTAGCGGAGCTTGGTAAGATCGATATCCGTCTCCCCGCCGACCAGACCCACCCCGGCGCCCATGGCCGTAATCAGGTTTTTGATTTCCTGGTTGGCCAGCATTTTATCGAACCGGGTGCGCTCCACGTTCAGGATCTTGCCGCGCAGGGGCAAAATGGCCTGGGTCCGCGGGTTGCGGCCCTGTTTGGCGGAACCGCCGGCGGAATCGCCTTCCACGATGTAGAGTTCGGAATCCTGCGGGTCCTTGCTCTGGCAGTCCGCGAGTTTGCCGGGCAGGGAGTTGTCCGAGAGCGCACCCTTGCGGCGGACCAGGTCCTTGGCTTTGCGGGCCGCTTCCCTGGCTCTCGCGGCATCCACGGCTTTATCGATGATGAGCTTGATATCCTTGGGGTTTTCCTCAAAGAAGGTATTCAGCTTTTCATACACGATACCCGCGACAAGGCCCGCCACTTCGCTGTTGCCCAGCTTGGTCTTGGTCTGGCCTTCGAACTGCGGGCTGGGCAGCTTGACGGAAACCACGGCTGTAAGGCCTTCGCGCACGTCGTCCCCGGACAGGGTGATCTTGTACTTTTTGGCCTGCTCGGACGTTTTGATATACGCGTTGATGGCGCGGGTCAGGGCCGTTTTGAAGCCCACCAGGTGCGTGCCGCCTTCCTTGGTCCGGATGTTGTTGGCAAAGGTCA
Source organism: uncultured delta proteobacterium (assembly GCA_900079685.1). NCBI lineage: Bacteria > Deltaproteobacteria > uncultured delta proteobacterium. Next base: position 2,448,567 of record LT599018.1, on the reverse strand, counting down.
GCACGTTTTCCTTGTACCCGGCGTTGTACTGGATGGCGAATTCCACGGTGATGCCCTGGTTCTCGCCTTCGCCGTACACGATGCTGTGGATGCCCGCTTCGCCGGAGTTCAGGTCCTTCACGAACTGGTAGATGCCGCCGTCGAACTTGAAGGTCTCGCTCTGGTCCGTGCGTTCGTCGATGAACTCAATTTCGAGCCCGCGGTTGAGGTAGGCCAGTTCTTCCAGACGCTTGCGCAGAATTTCGTAGGAAAATTCGACGGTTTCGAATATTTCCTCGTCCGGCTTGAAGACCACGGTGGTGCCGTGTTTTTCCGATTCGCCTATCGTCTGCACCTCTTCCTGCGGCACGCCGCGCGAATAGCGCTGGCGGTAGCGGTGGCCGTCGCGGCGGATGGTCACTTCCAGCATTTCGGAAAGGGCGTTCACGCAGGAAACGCCGACCCCGTGCAAACCGCCGGAAACTTTGTAGCTGTCGTTGTCGAACTTGCCGCCGGCATGCAGTTTGGTCATGACGACCTGGACTGCCGGGACGCCTTCCTTGGGGTGGATGTCGACGGGGATGCCGCGGCCGTTATCCGAAACGGAGCACGAACCGTCAACGTGCAGCCGCACGGTGATCTTGGTGCAATAGCCAGCCATGGCTTCGTCAATGGAGTTGTCCACCACTTCATAAACCAGGTGGTGCAGGCCGCGCCCGTCCGTGCTGCCGATATACATGGCCGGACGCACCCGGACAGCCGCAAGCCCTTCAAGGACCGTAATGCTGTCGGCTGTGTAGCCGTGTTTCCCGTTTTCGTTAGCCGCTTGTGCCATCAAACTTTTTCCTCTTGATAATAGGTCTCTTCAACAATCTTCATGGGCATGATGATGACCGTATATTCGGGATCGTCGCCGCCCTTTATCCCGCAGGGGCCTTCGGTGCCCGACAGGATCATGGTCAGTTTCTCGGACTGGTAGTGGTCCATGATTTCCAGAAGATTGCGCGTGGGGAAGGCTATTTTTTTGATATCGCCGTCGTATTCCGCTTCAAGCGTTTCCGTGGCCGAGCCCACGTCCAGGCCGTTGCTGGAAAGCACGGCTTCCTTCGCCGAAAGGCTGAAATAGGTGCAGCGGTTGTTTTCCGAGATGAAGATCAAGAGCCGTTCCAGCGCTTCCTCGGCTTCTTTCCGGTGCAGGACCAGGTTGGAGATGCCCCCGCCTTCCACCCGGGAGAGGAAGTTGGAATAATCCGGGTACTGGTAGGCGGAAAGCGGCAGGGTGAACATTTCCTTCTTGTCGTTGGTCCGCAAAAACAGCCGCTTTTCCGTCACGTTCAGTTCGATCTCGTCCGTGCCGAGCCATTTCTTCAACTCGCCGAGATATTTTCTCTGGATGAGGATGCCGCTTTTGGGCAGCAGCGCGTGCAATTCGTCGTGCAAAAAGCGCAGCATGGCGAACTGGTGCCCGTTCAGGCCGCAGGCGTCGATATGGCCCGAGGCCGAAGGGTTTATGTACAGGCAGCCGATGGCGTCCTTGCTTTCGTCGTCCGCGATGCAATAGGATATCTTATCGATAAGTTCCGCAAGATAATCTCCGGACCAGATGACGGAATTGCCTTCCGGAAACGCGGAAAAATTCTGGAACCAAACGGAATCGTTGGTCGGCAGTTTATAGTTGCGCGTGCCTTTCTGGCTGATGAGGAGATTGCCCGACCCTTCTTCCAGGGAAAGGGAAATGGGCACCCCCGAGGAAAGCTTGCGTAAGAGATCCACGAAATTGCGGCCGTTTACCCCGACAAGCCCTTCGGAAAGAACTTCCGCCGTATAGGAACCGCTGAACTCGATATTGGAATCCGTGGCCATAATGGTCAACGCGCCTTTTTCAGCCCGCAGCCAGATGGAACGAAGATAGGCGGCCCCGGTTTTGGTGGGGATGATGTTCGCGGCTTTGCTCAAACCCTCGATGACGTTCTCTTTAAATACATTGACTAACATACATAAATCCTTGTTGTGGTAGTAGGGTCTGTTACTTTGTTCCTAACGTTGTCAAGGTAGTGAATTTGTTAATACAAAAAGTAATTTCGCAAGTATCAGCAACCGGAATTGCGGTTTTGGTTAGGAACATGGGTTGCCTAACTGGATGCGGTTAGGAACTTCTTCCGTATTTTAGCGACGAATTTGTTCGTATCTTTGTCGCTTTTGACAAGTTTTTCAATTTTTTTATGGGCATAGATGATAGTAGCATGGTTTTTGCCGTTAAAATACGCGCCCAGGGATGAGTAGGGTGTGCCTAACAGCTCCCGGCAAAGATACATGGCAATCTGGCGCGCGCGCACGGCTTCCGCGCGGCGGTCGTTGCCGGTGATGTCTTCCGGGGAAAGGGCAAAATTCTCCGCCACCTGGTTGATGATGGCTTGGGGGGTCGGGCGTTTCCCGGTCAGGGCGTCCGTTCCGGCCAGGAGTTTTTCCATGTCCGCCTCGGTCAGGGCTTTCGCGGTGTTCTGCAAAAACGCCGAAGCCTTGAGGATGATGCCCTGGATGGTCGGGAGCGCGTGAAACCGCTGCGCGATGGAGAGCAGCAATTCCTTTTTCAGGTGAACCCGGTGAACGGCGCACTGGGCTTTGGCGTAGCGCAGGCGGACGTCCAGATCGGGTTTTTTGACTGTGACCGAAAGGCCGGATTCAAGCCGGGACCGGAGCCTGGGGTTGAGGGCGGATTGATCGGTGGAATCATCCAGCGCTATCACAAGGGGCTTTTTCTTTTCCTTGAATTTTTCGGCAATAAACACAAGCTCCTGCTGCAACTCCGGGTAGAGGGCGAGGTTCTGGCCGTTGTCGAGGAAAATTGCTTTGTGCCGCATCATTTTCCGTTTGAAGGCGACCGGATTTTCCCTGTGCAGGGCTTCGGCTTCCTCGACAGTCGCGCAATAGACGGCCCCGGCGGGAAGGCGCGCGGCCATGGTGCCGGCGATCGCCCGCAAAAGGTGGGTTTTGCCGCAGCTTCCCTTGCCGCAAATGATAAAGGGCACATAGGACGCGTCCGCCACGGAAGCCGCGAATTCCCGGGCCATGGTCACGGGGAATTCATTTTTTTTGTTGTATATGAAGGCGTCGAAGGAATATTGCGCATTCTCCCCAAGCATTTCCAGAGCGGCATCCGGACCGGACGCATCCGGCGCGGACTTGCGGGGTTTGGCGGCCCCGTTCCGCGCCATTTCGGGTTTGGTGAAAACGATGCGGGAAGCGGCCCCGAGAACAGGGGACAACTCCCGCTCGAAGCGTTTCCGCTGTTCCTTGTCAAACCAGCGGGAGAACAGCGCGTGCGGAAAACGGACCTCAAGAACGCCGGATTCGGCCAGACTGAAGTGCAGGGGATCAAACCATGCCTTAAGGTCCGCATCCGAATGCAGTGTGCGGAGATAATCGCGGATACGCTGTTTGTTGAGGGGCAATTCCATATATAACTAATTGTTTTAATTATAATAAATACAGATATTCCCGTTTTAGGGCGCACAAAACCCTTGGCCGGCGGGATAACCGGCTGTATCCGAGTATGAGCGGAAAATCCGTTGCCCGTGCATCCGGGCAAACACCCGGGGCGGGGAACCCGGCAACGGCGGTTTGATCGGGGAATTTTCAGCAATTCCCACAATCTCGGTACCGGTTGTTTATAGCACAAAACCGTTTCCGGCTCAAGCAAAGTCCATTATTTTATAATGAATTAATCTTTTGAATTAATTACCATTTTACTGCTGGAAAACTGACGGATTGCCATGTATACTCCGAACCCATGGATCCCTCGAAAAAAAGACTTTCCGTTCTGCCGCTTGCGTTCCTTGTCATCATAGTCCTGTGCATCAGCTGGGCCGGATATTATCTGTACTCCCAGCCGCCCTCCCATACCTTCGAAACAGGCCGGGCCGAAGGCGGTCCTTTGGACGGGGAAGAGAACCTGCCCCCGCGCGAAGGAGCCGCTCTGCAGGGGCCGGAACAGGCCGCGAAACAGGCCCCGGCAGAGCCGGAAGGGCCCCTCGTCGTCATTGAGACGGTCCAGAAAGGGGAAACCGCCGGGGGGATACTGCAGCCGTATCTGACCGCCGCGCAGATACAGGCCATGGCGGACGCCTGCGACGCCTGCTTTTCGCTCCGCAAGCTCCGGGCCGGGAAGCCGTACGAGATCACCATCGACAAGGGGGAGTTCGTCTCCTTCACCTACGAGATAGACGCGGATAAAAAGCTCATCGTGCACTACGCGGACGGCGCGTTCACCGCCACGGTCGAGGACATCGTTTACGACGTCACTGTCGCGCGCGTGCAGGGCGCCATCACATCCCACCTTTTCCAGGCGGTGGACGACGCAGGCGAACAGCCTGTTCTGGCCATCAGCCTGGCGGATATTTTCGCCTGGGAAATCAACTTCATCCGGGATATCCACCCCGGCGATTCCTTCACTCTGCTCGTGGAAAAACGTTTCCGGGAAGGGGAATTCAAGGGGTACGGCCGCATCCTGGCCGCCGAGTTCATCAACCAGGGCTCGCGGTTTGACGCCTACGGCTACCGCGATGCCGACGGCATTCCCCACTACTACAACGGCAAGGGCGAGAGCGTGAAACGGGCCTTCCTCAAAGCGCCGCTGTCCTTTACCCGCATTTCCTCGACCTTCAGCAACAGCCGTCTGCATCCCATCCTGAACGTCTGGCGGGCGCATCCCGGCGTGGATTACGCCGCGCCCACCGGCACCCCGGTCAAATCCGTGGGCAACGGCGTGGTGACCTTCAAGGGCTGGGGCAAGGGCGCCGGGAACTATATCGCCGTGCGCCACGGCAATAATTACGAGACCATGTATTTGCACCTCTCCGGCTTTGCCAAGGGGTTGGACAAAGGCAAAAAGGTCACCCAGGGCGAAGTGATCGGCTTTGTGGGCAGCACGGGCTATTCCACCGGGCCGCACCTGGATTTCCGCATGAAAAAGGACGGCACCTACATCAACCCGCTTACCATTGCCAGCCCCAGAACCGAGCCGGTCAGCAAAAAAGACATGCCCGAATTCAAAGAGCTGGTGGGAAAAATGCAGGGGACTCTGCAACGAGCGGCGGCGGCTGACGCCGTGCAGCGGGCGGAACCGGAAAAGCCCCAACCGGAAAAACCGGCCGAAGGCTGACCGGCGGAATATAATAACTCTCCCCCTCCCTTTCCCCACTTGACGTGCGTGATATTATGTGGTTACCGATAGCTTAACGTTATAATATCACATCTCGCATGGTAAAGAGGGGGAGCCATGTCCCAGACCTACACCCACAAGGACCTCGCCCGGAAGCTCAAGGTTTCCGAAACCACCATCAAGAGCTACCGCCGCAAGTTTCCGGAGTGTATCCCGGTGGCGAGTTCCGGCAAGCCCATCCGGTTTTTGCCCGAGGCCGTGGCTGTTGCCACCCGCATCCGGGACCTCTTCGATCTCGGCATGTCCGTGGAGGAAGTGCGCGGCCGCCTGTCCCAGGAGTTCCCCTGGATATCCCTGGTCGCCAGGGACGAACCGCAGCAGGCCCAGGCCCCCGGGGGCATGCCCCAGGAATTTACCATCGCGCTCAGCAACCTGGCCAAGAGCATGGTGACGCTCCTGCAGCAGCAGGGCAGCATCATGGACCGCATGGACAGGCTGGAAGCCACGGTCGCGGAAGCCGGCGCCCCCCGCGAAGGCGGGGTGCAGACAGCGGATTTCAAGGCCGTGCTGGAAGACCTGCAAGGATACTTGCGCAACGCCCTCATGCCGCTCCAGCAGCTGCAGCGCCTCAACGAGGTCCAGGGCGTGACCGAGGTGCTGCACCAGGCGGCCGCCAACATGGTGGACGCCGCCCAGATCATGCGCTCGCTCGCGGATAGGGCCAAAGGCCCCTCCGGCGAGACGGAAGCCTCATCCAAAATCGTGCAGTTTCCGTCAACTGCCGCCGCGCCGCAGCCCGCCCCGGCGCCGCAAAACATGTCCCAGGACCCGCCCCGCGCGTTTTTACTCAAACCCATGGTGGTCCGCACCATGGAAGGCACCTATATCGGCGCGGGCGGCAAGTCTCGCGGGCGGTTTACATTAAATGATTTCAAAGCGTTACTTGTATACGGCAGGCAGCCGGGCGAGCATTTTTCCCTGCATTGGGAACAGGTCAACAACGATTGGGTGGCCACCCTCACCCAGCCAGGGGCGGAAAAACCCGGCAAGTGGCGGTTGCAGCTGAAAGAAGCCATGAGCCAGAGCGGCGTGGGTGTTGTGGAGTTGGTCGGGTTCGCGACCAATGACGAAAACGTCCACCCCGCCGAGTTCGTCGGCTTCGTCGGCAGCCTGAGCGGCGGGGAGTAGAAGAACCGGGGGAAAAGGAAGATGGAATGCTCAAGATACAGTACGGCGTGTTTCTTTTGCTGGCGGCGGCGATATTCATTTTTACCGGCCCGGCGGGCAGGCGCTGTTTCTTCCTGGCTGTTGCCACGGGCGGCAGCGCGAGCTTTTTGATCCGTTTTCTCTACGCCGGGTTGGGCACCGCCGAATTAACCCTGTTGCAAGCCCTGGTTTTTCCGTTTCTTGTTTTGGGAACCTGGGGGGCGCTTTTTCTCGTTTCGAAGCTCAGAGGGCGATAAGAGATCAAAAAAGACAGGAATGCGAAACAGCCCGCGATGCATCGCGGGCTGTTTCGCATTGATGAATTTTTTGGGGCGGTCTCCGGCGAAATGCTCTAATAAATGCCGGGTTTCCCTTTGGCGCGGAGAATGGAGTCTATACAGCCGATATGATAGTTGTAATGGCGGACCAGGCCGATGAGCGCGTTCAGGTTGGTGAATTCCTTGCCGAGCGCCGCGCTCGCGCCCTCGTTCTTCGCCATGAGGGTCTTTTCGGTCTGGGTGGCGAAATAGGCGTGGGCCAGTTCCTGCATCGCGGCGGCGAGGGAGCGCACTTCGTCCCGCGTCAGGGCGCGGTCCGGCTCGGCCTTGAACATGACGACGTCGCGGGAAAAATACTTCTGCCGCGAAGGCGCGCCCAGGGGCAGGGCGTAATATTCCACAACGGACAAGACGTGCATGAAATGCCACCAGTAAGCGAACTTGCCGGTTTTCTCCAACCAGGCCTCCTCGCTCGGGCAGGCGTCCACCTGCTGCAGCAGAATGCCGTGGAAGCGGTCAAATTCCTGTTTGAAAACATCAATCACAGGGTCCATGATTCCTCTCCTTTGTTGTGATGGGTCCATCCATTCACAGCAATACGCCGCCGCGAGAAAAGACGCCAGACAATAAATGCGCCGAAATCTCCCGCCGGGTTACCCGCAAAAAGACGCCTTCCGGACTGTCTTCGGCGCGGAAAAGCGCCGCGCCGGCCGTCCCGTGTCTATACAAAGAGTGTACAGCCCATGGCATATCAATACTAAACAGACGAATATCCCCGCATAAGGCAATCGGATTTTACGCCAATATCTATTCCGTACTATGTGGAGTAAAGAGCGGTTATGTACCGTTTGCAGAAATACCCCTTAAGAAAACCGCAAGAGTGCCGATAAGAGGGTATGAGCAGGAGAGCGCCCCATGAAACCGTATAAACCATTCGACGCCTTGCAGCCCATGACCAAGGCCCTCTCCGCGCCCGCCTTCACGCAGGAAAGGGAGTCGTTGAACGTCATCGCGGAGAGTTTGAAGTTCCTCGAGGAAGCCAAAGCGTATCAGGAGTGGTCAAAAACCCTCCCACACAACCAGACGAAAGAAAGCTACACGATAAAAGCCACATCCCTCATCGATGCCGACGTCCTCAAAACCCTGGGCAAAGGCGGCACCCTCGTCAACGAGGAGTCGTGAAACCGGGGAGAGGGGAACCCTCTCCCTTCCTTTACCCCGATAGGGGGGATAACCGGGATTTCCTTTAGATAAGCAAAAACGCTGATGCCCAAAAGCACCAGCGTTTTTTATTTCCGTAATCCACCCCAGCGAAGTTCTTTGGAGGGGGATGGGGTCCGGGGAAAGGGGAACCTTTCTTCCAAGAAAGGTTCCCCCTTCCCCGGCGCGTCATTACATCATAGCCTCTCCGGCTTTGACCGCGAGGTTGAAGACAAAGGCGGGCACGATACCGAAGAGCAGGGCCAGGGTGGCGAGCACCATGGCGCCGGCGGAGGAGAACAGGGAGTTGTCGGGCTGCACCGCCGGGCCGTCTTCCTCGGTATAGGCGTGGCGCACGAGGGAGAGATAGTAGTAGATGGCGATGGCGCTGTTGAGCACCAGGCCGATGATCAGCCAGTCGTACCCGTGATCCCAGGCGGCGGTCAGCAGGAAGAGCTTGCCCATGAACCCGATGGTCGGGGGCAGCCCCACCAGGGCGAAGGCCCCGACGGCCAGGGAGAAGGCGAGGTAGGGGTTGCGCTTATAGAGACCGTTGAGGTCTTTGAGTTCCAGGTTGCGGCCGTCCGAGGCCACGCGGGAAACCACCCAGAAGCAGAGCATGTTCATGATGACGTAGGCCAGGGCGTAGAAGGCGGCGGCGGCCATGCCCTTGGGGGTGCCCGCGACCAGACCGACGATGATGTACCCCGCGTGCGCCACCGAGGAGAACCCGAGCAGACGCTTCAAGTCTTTCTGGGCCAGGGCGCAGAGGTTGCCGAAGGTCATGGAAATCAGGGCGAGACCGGCCAGGCAGTTGGTCAGTTCCAGGCCGGGCTTGAGGCAGGCGGCCAGCCGGATAAGGATGATGACCGCGCCGAGCTTGGGAAGCGTCGCCACAAAGGCGGCGGTTTCGTTGCTCGCGCCCTGGTAGACGTCCGGGCACCAGAAGTGGAAGGGGAAGAGCGCCAGCTTGTAGAACATGCCGCAGAGGAACAGGCCCATGCCCATGACTGCTTCGGGGTTGGTGGCGAAGCTCCAGTCCTTGCTCATGAGATCCGCGATGTACGTGGTGTGCTGGGACGCGATGATGTGCGAGAGGCCGTACAGGCTCAGCGCCGTGGCGGCCGCGCCGAACAGGATGTACTTGGCGCCGGCTTCCGCGCTTTCGCGGGTTCTGCCGCGGATCGGGATCAGCACATACAGGCTGTAGGAAGAGAGTTCCAGGGCCAGGTACAGCGTCACCAGTTCCACGGTGGAGGCGAGGAGCATCAAACCCCAGGCCGAGAGGCCCATGAAGAGGTAATAGTCGCTCTTCTGGGCGTTTTCCAGGGTGGGCTGTTTCAGGGTGTTGACCACCACGAAACAGAAACCCAGGGCAATGGCGAGCTTGAAGAACTGGGACAGGATATCGACGCGGTACGCGCCCGCGAACAGCGAGCCGGAAGCGCAAAGCCCCAGCGCGGAAACCGCGAGCACGATGGCGGAGCCGATCGGCAGCCACTTGGCCACCGGGCTCGGGAACCTTTCGCCGAGCGCGCTGGCCGCGAACAGCACCAGCACAAGGATGAACATGACGCCCTCAGGGGCGGTTTGGCAGAGAAAGGTCACTTCGTCTCTCCTTGGTTGGCTGCCACGACAATGGCGACATCGGCTATGACGGCGGGCACGGAGCTTGCCGCAAGGGTATCAAGGTGGATGGCGGCGATGCTGGAAGCCTGGCCCGGCTCCATGACCATCTTCACGGCCGTGGAGGCGAACAGGGTGGAGCGCACCACTTCCGAACCGTCGATGGAGGCCACCACCGCTTTGTTGGACCGCACGGTGTAATCGGTAAGGAGCTTGTCCACGGACGGGGTCACCATGTTCAGGAGGGGGGTCGGGGCAAGCCCGATTATCAGGACCAGAACCGCCGGGATGGCGCAGTAGCTCCATTCGCGGAAGTTGAGGTCCGGCCACTTGCTTTGCTTGTCATCGTCATGATGGTCATGACCATGGCCGTGGCCGCCGTGACCGGCTTCGGGAGCGGCGGGAGCATGCGCTTCGGCGGCGTGGGCTTCGCCGTGGCCGTGGTCATCGTCCGCCACCGGGCTGGCCGGGGTGCCCCAGGCCATTTTCAGGGACACGCGGAACATGTACGCGGCGGAGAGCAGCGCGCCGGGCACGATGAACGCGCCGACGAGCGGGTCAACCCGGAACGCGGCCGCGAAGACCAGAATTTCACCCACAAACCCGTTGGTGCCGGGGAAGGAGAGGGACGCCAGGGCGAACAGGCCCCAGAAGCCCATGAAGGCCGGGAGGTATTTCCCGAGGCCCAGGTTTTTGGTGATCTCGCGGCTGTGGCTGCGTTCGTAAATGGTGCCGATCATCATGAAGAGCGCGCCGGTGATGATGCCGTGGTTGAGCATCTGCAACAGCGCGCCCTGCACGCCCTGCTGGTCGAAGAGGAAGATCCCCAGCGTCACAAAGCCCATGTGGGCCACGGAGGAATAGGCGACGAGCTTCTTGATGTCGTTCTGGCCCAGCGCCACGAACCCCCCGTACAGGATGGACACGATGGAAATGCCGATCATGAGCGGGGCGAAGTAGTCGCTGGCCATGGGGGTCATGGGCAGGCAGAAGCGGAGGAAGCCGTACGCGCCCATTTTCAGGAGCACGGCCGCCAGAATCACGGACCCGGCGGACGGCGCCTGCACGTGGGCGGCGGGCAGCCAGGTATGGAACGGGAACATGGGCACTTTCACCGCGAAGGCCAGGGCCATCGCCAGGAACGCCCAGAATTGGAAGCGGAAGGAGAAGCTCTTCTGCATGAGTTCCGGGATGGAGAAGGTCCCGCCGATCACGCGGAAGGCCACGATGGCGGCCAGCAAGAGGCAGGAACCGGCCAGGGTGTACAGGAAGAACTTGATGGAGGCGTACCGCTTTTCGTCCCCGCCCCAGACCGCGATCAAGAGGTACATGGGGATGAGCATGGCTTCCCAGCAGACCCAGAACAGCACGAAGTCCATGGCCGCGAACACGCCTATGCAGGCGGCGGTCATCAGCAGAAGGCAGATGTGGAACTCTTTGATGCGCTTGCCTATGTAGGTCCAGGAGCAGAGCACGCACATGGGGAGCGTCGCGACCGTCAGCCAGATCATGAGGATGCTGATGCCGTCGACCGCCAGGTGGTAGTTGATGTCCCAGGCGGGAACCCAGGCCACGTTCTCCACGAACTGGAACCCGCCGTCCGGCACGAAGGCGATGAGCGGCAGCGTCAGCACCAGTTCCGCGAGGGACGCGACGAGCGTGACGCGCCGGATCATCAGATCGTCCTTGATGAACGCGACCAGGAGCGACGCCACCAGCGGCAGCACTAAGAGCGATGTTAAAACCGGAAATGAATTCACGAGGCTTCTCCGTAAGTATTACGTTCTCGCGGGGCTACCCGAGGTACCAGTACAGGCCGAAAGCGACCATGATAAGAATGACGGCCATGCCGAGATACCGCTGCAAGTCGCCGTTATGGGACTTGGCGGTGAAGCGCCCTATGGCGCCCACGCCGTAGACCGAGCCGTCCACAACGCCGTCGATGGCCTTGCGGTCAAAGACGGAGGAGCCGAAGGCGGCGGCCATCAGGGAGCGCAGCCCTATGGTTTCGTATACGTTGGTCCAGCGGTCGTCTATCCAGGCGATGGGCTTGCAGACGAACGCCAGGGCCGCGGCGCCGATGGCGCGGTACACGATGTCGAAGTCGAGGTTAAGCCCTTCGTGGGGGGTGATGACCTTGCGCATGAGGTAGAAGGCGAGCCCGGCGAAGCCGAGCAGCATGCCGGACTGCATCACGTTCCACACGGTCCAGGGCACGAACTGCTGTTCCACCTCAAAGGGCAGGTAGGCGTACAGGATGCCCGGGAAAATGCCCTGCGCGATGCAGAGAATCGCGAGAATCGCCATGCCGCCGTACATGTTCCAGGGAATGGGCTTCAATACCCGCGCCCGGTCCGTGGCCTTGCCGCCCCAGAAGGCGAAGTACGGCAGCTTGATGCCCACGGAGATGAACGTGCCGACCGCCGCGATTTCCAGACCCAGAGCCACCAGGTAGCGGTGGGCTTCCGCCGCGCCCGCGATGGTCATGGTTTTGGAGATGAACCCGTTGAAGAGCGGCATGCCGGAGATGGAAAGAGCCGCCACCATGTAGAGCACCATGACCCAGGGCAGCCGCGCGGCAAGGCCGCCGAGCTTGTCCAGCTTCGCGGTGCCGGTGGCGTACAGAACGCAGCCCGCGCCCATGAAGAGCAGGCCCTTATACAGGATGTGGGCATACGCGTGGGCGGATGCGCCGTTGAGCGTCATGGCCGTGCCGACCCCGATGCCCGCCACCATGTACCCCACCTGGGAGACGATGTGGTAGGAGAGGATGCGCCGCGCGTTGTTTTCAATGCACGCGTACAGCACGCCGTACAGAGCCATGATGGTGCCCGCGACGGCCAGGATCTCCCAGCCCGCGAAGCCCCTTGCCAGCACGTACACCGCCGTTTTGGTGGTAAAGGCGCACATGAACACGGAGCCGGTCACCGTGCCGCGCGGGTACGCGTCCGGCAGCCAGGCGTGCAGGGGCACGACGGCCGCGTTCACGCAGAAGCCGATCAGGATCAGCCAGTTGTAGGTTTCCTGCATATCCGGCGCGGCGTGGGTGAATTCAAAGGTGCCGGTGGCTTTATAGCGCAGCAGCATCCCGCCGAGCAGGAACAGCCCGCCCGCCGTGTGGTACAGGAAGTAGCGGAAGGCCGCGTAGGTGGATTCCCGCGTCCTGTTGCAGAACACCAGGAAGGTGGAGCCGATGCTCATCAGTTCCCAGAAGAGGAAGAGCGTCAGGAAATCCCCGGCGAACACGCAGCCGAACCCGCCGGAAACGTACAGGGCGGCCATCATGTGCTGGAGCTTGTCGTCCACGTGCATGGCGAACAGCATGCCCGCAAGGCTCATCACGGCAAAGACCTGGGCGAAGATGAGGGAGAGCTTGTCCACCCGGCCGAGTTGCAGGGTCTGGCCCAGCCAGTGCAGCGTCAAATTGTCGCCGAAGGACATGGTGAAGACCGAGTACACCGCGATGACCGGCGGCAGCAGCAGCAGCCAGCGCCATTGTTTGCCGCGCGTGAAGGGCAGGGCAATGGCCAGGGCGAGGAACGCGATGGCCGGGTGCAGGAAGTTAAATGTCGCCATAATAGTCCTCTTTGCGCACGATAAGGGGCTGGATTATGCGTTTCATGACGTAGACCATAATGACCCCGACGCCGAGTCCGAACACGGCCCAGAAGCCCCAGTAAGCGTCAACGCCGAAGTGGGGGTGGTGCGGGTGGATGAAGATGTTCAGGAACAGGAGAAAACCCAGCACCGCGAACCAGAGCAGCAAGAGGCCGAACGTCATGCCGTTCAGCACCTGGATGATGGAGCCCAAAAGGCTCTTGTTTTCCTGCATCGCGTCCAGCAGCATCTTTTTGGCGGGCGCTTCGGGCATGCGTTTTTCAATGAATTCGATGGTCTTTTCCCGGCATTTGCAGCAGCACGGTTTTTTCAGGAGGTCTTGTTCGTTTTGCATTGGTTCCTCCTCCTAGAATTGCCCGAAGGTCTTGACGAACACGTGGAAAATGCCCGGGAAGATACCGAGCAGGAGCGAAATGCCCCCGGTGATGACCAGCGGTATCACCATGACCCTGGGCGCTTCGGAATACTGCTCGATGTTCGCGCCTTCTTTCGGGGCCATGAAGAAGGCCCGGAAGAAGATCGGCACGAAGTAGCCCGCGTTGAGGAGCGTGGAAAGGAGCAGCGCCACCAGCAGAATCACCTGGTGCGCTTCCAGGGCGCCGTTAATCAGGAACCACTTGGAGACGAAGCCGCAGACCGGCGGCATGCCGATCATGGACAAACTCGCGACGGCAAAGGCCCCGAAGGTCCAGGGCATGCGGCGGCCAAGCCCGTTCATCTCGCTGATTTTCTTGATGCCGTGGGTCGCCACGTAGATGGCCCCGGCGCCGAAGAACAGCGTGATCTTGGAAAACGCGTGGTGCGGGATATGGAGCAAGCCGCCCTGCACCGCCGAGGGGGTCAGGAGCGCTACCCCTATGATGACGTAGGACAGCTGGCTGACCGTGGAATAGGCGAGCCGGGCCTTGATGTCGTCTTTGGTCAGCGCCACGAGCGACGCCGCCACGATGGTGAAGGCCGCCAGATACGCCGTGGGGATGCCGAGCCAGAGCACGTCCATGGTCTCCACACCGAACCCGGAAAGGATGATGCGGGAAACCGAGAACACCCCGGCCTTAACGACCGCCACCGCATGCAGCAAAGCGGAAACCGGCGTGGGCGCGACCATGGCGGAAGGCAGCCAGTTGTGGAACGGCACCAGCGCCGCTTTCGCCAGGCCCGCGATATACAGCACGTAGGTCAGCCGGACGAGGTTGGGGTTATTGGCCACAACCTCGGGCGGGAACATGCCCTGCATGATGTTGGATATGTTCATGTCCAGCGTGCCGCAGAGCACGTAGGTCAGCACCATCGCGGGCAGCAAAAAGAGCTTGGAGGTGCCCATCAGGTAGACGATGTATTTCTTCCCGCCGGCAAAGCCTTCCTCGTCCTGGTGGTGAGCGACCAGGGGGTAGGTGAAGACCGAGATGATTTCGTAGAAGAGGTACAAGGTGAAGACGTTGGCCGCGAAGGCAACGCCCACGGCCCCGAAGATGGCCACGCCGAAGCAGAAGTAGTACCGCGTCTGGGCGTGTTCTTTGAGGGACCGCATGTACCCTACGTTGTAGCTGGTCGCCAGGCCCCAGAGGAAGGAGGCGATCAGCGCGAAGATGATCCCCAGCCCGTCGCAGGCGAACCGCACGGTCACGCCCGGCAGAATGGTGAAGAGCGTGAACTCGTACACCGTTCCGGCTATGACGGCCGGGACCATGGAGAGAACGGACAGGAACGTGAGAGCCGCCGCGATGAAGGATACCCCCTCGCGATGGTTCTCGTCTCCTTTCGCCGCGATCATGGCGAACGGCGCCAGGAGTGTTATGCCTAACGGCAGGAGCAGGCGTGCGCTTTCCACAGTGGTCATGAATCTACTCCTGAAGCGTGGTTAATTCAGCGGTGCGGGTGGAGCCGAAACGGCGGTACACAACGATGATCATTGCCAGGATGAGCGTCGCTTCGGCAGCGGCAAGGCCCATGACCAGAAGGGTCGCGGACTGTCCCAGAACGGCGCTGGCCGGGGTAAGCCCGGCGGCCGCCGCGATGGAAAGCCCGGCGCCGTTAAGCATGAGTTCCACGGAGATAAGCATGCCGACCAGGGTCTTTCTGCGGGTGAGGCCTAAAATCCCCATGCCGAGCAGCACGATGGCCGCGAAATGGTACAGAGCCAGAGGAGCGGGTATTGCGGGCATTACTTTTTCCTCCTGTCCATGGCGAGGAACACGCCGCCGGCCATGGCCACAAGCAGGATGATGGAGATCAGCTCAAAGGCCAGAACGTATTCGTTCATCAGGCCGTTGCCGATGTCCGTTATGGTCACCACGGCGGGGAGCAGTTCCCTGGAAGCCGGGTGCACGAAGATGGGCGGGGTCAACAGGATGATGGGGAGCAGCCCCGCCACGACGGAGCGGATGAACTTGCCCGTGGGAAGCGGGCCGGCTTCGTCCCCGTCCGCGCGGGAATCCGTCAGCATGATGGCGAAGAAGATCAGCACTGCCACCGCGCCGATGTAGATAAGCAGCTGCATGAAGGCCAGGAAGGGGCTTTGCAGCAAAAGGTACATGCCGGCAACCCCGAACAGGGTGGCGATAAGGCCGATAAAGGCCCGCACCAGGCTTTTCTCGAACACCGCCGCGGCGGAACCCGCGATGATGATGAGAAGATAGACGCCGTATGCGCCGTAAGCGATATATTCCATAATCGTATCCATCATGCCGTAGCCTCCTCGGCGGGAGCCTTTTCAGCCTTGGGCGCGGCCGGGGCCGCTTCCGTCCGCTCTATCCTGGCCGCTTTGGCGGCCGCGTCTTTGGCCGCCGTGCGTTTCAGGCGGGCGAGAAGATCCAGGTTGAAATCCGCGCGGCGGGTGCCGGCGAGATATATTTCGTGGGAGAACCGGATGGAGTCGACCGGGCAGGCTTCCACGCAGCAGGCGCAGAGCGAGCAGTACGTGTAGTCGTAGGTGTACGCCGCCGGGTTCCTCGGTGCGGTGGGCTTTTTGGGGTTTTCCCCTCTGGCCGTCGCTTCGTCGAACGCTTTTTGCTGTTCAGGCGTCATGACCGGCGCGGGCTGCTTTTTCACGGTAATGCAACCGCTGGGGCAGGCCTGCACGCAGAGCATGCAGCTGATGCACTTGGGGGTCGTGGGGTCTTTGGGCAGGCCGACCAGTTCGATGGGGCCGCGGAAGGAATCGGTGTTTTCCTTTTCAATGACCTTGCGGGGGTAATGCACCGTCTTGTGACGGGAGACGAAGAACCGCAAGGTGATGGCAAGGCCCACCACCAGGCTCCAGAGACGCAGCAGAAGATCCTGCACATAGGCGATTACGCTGAGAAGGCATTTCATGCCGCACCCCCGAATCCGAAGAAGTTCGCGACCATCGGAAAGAACTTCATGGCAAAGGCGGTGCCCAGGAGGTTCAGCACGCCGAGCGGCAGGAGCCATTTCCAGTTAAGGTTGAGCATCTGGTCGAACCGCAAACGGGGGTAGGTCCAGCGCACCCACATCATAAGGAAGATCAGCCCGGAAACCTTGCCCATGAACCACCAGGGGCCGTCCAGGAACGGGCCTTTGTACCCGCCCAGGAACAGAGCCGTGGCCACCGCGCAGACCAGCACCATGTTGGCGTATTCGGCCAGGAAGAAGAGGCCGAAACCCATGCCGGAATACTCGGTGTGGAACCCGCCGGTAAGTTCGGATTCGCCTTCGGGAAGGTCGAAGGGGGCGCGGTTCGTTTCGCCGAACGCGCTGATGATGAAAATGAGGAAGGCCACGGGCTGCGTAAACACGTTCCACTGCCAGGGCCAGCCGCCCTGCTTGGCCACGACCTCGGAGAAAGAGAGCGTGCCGGTCATCATGGCGATGGCCAGGACCGAGAGCAGCAGCGGGATTTCATACGCAACGGATTGCGAAACGCCGCGCGCCGCGCCCAAAAGGCCGTATTTGTTGTTGGAGGCAAGGCCCGCCAGCAGCACGGCGATGACGTTGATGCCGGAGAACGCCAGGATCAGGAGTATGCCGAGGTTGACGTTCAGGCCCGTCAGGAATTCGCCGAAGGGGATGGGCAAAAACAGCAGCAGCACCGGGAAGAAGGAGAGGACCGGCGCCAGGTAGAACAGGCCCGGGTCCGCGTGGGTGGGCCGCACTATCTGCTTGAACATGAGCTTCACCGCGTCGCACACGGGCTGGATGATGCCCTGGGGGCCCACTTCGTAGGGGCCGGGGCGGCGCTGGACAAAGCCCGCGACTTTCCGCTCCCCGTACACCAGCACGATGGCGCAGACCGAAACAAAGGCGATGATGACGACGAGCGCCACGACCAGCCAGAGAATGTTCAGGACCAGCGGGGGGAGGTTCTCAAAAAAGGTACATATTTCCTGCATGGTTGCCTACCTGTCGACTTCCGGGATAACGAGGTCAAGGCTGCCGAGAACGGCAATGGCGTCGGCCAAAAGCATGCCCTTGGCGACTTCCGCGAAACAACTCAAGTTGGAGAATCCGGGCGCGCGCAGCTTCACGCGGTACGGGAACTTGCCGCCGTCGGAAGCCATCCACACGCCGATCTTGCCCCGGCCGCCCTCCACCGCGAAGTACGCCTCCCCTGCGGGGAGCTTGGTGTTGAACTTCAGGTTCTTGGCGGGCAGCACGTCGCCTTCCGCGGGCATCATGTCGAGGCACTGCTCAATGATGTTGAGGCTCTGCTCGATTTCGTCCAGACGCACCTTGTACCGGGCCATGCTGCAGCATTCGCCGTACACCGGGACCTTGAAGTCCAGCCTGGGGTAGACGGAATGGGGCTCGGCCCGGCGGGTGTCGTGGTTGATCCCCGCGCCGCGCGCCGTGGGGCCGGTCGCGCCGTAGCGGTTGCACACGTCGCGGTCAATGATCCCCACGCCCTCGATACGGCCGCGCAGGATCATGTTCTTGGTCACCAGGGCGTGGTACATGGGGATACGCGTGCGCATGTACGGGATGAACTCGCGCATCAGTTTGACCGCCCTGGGGGAGATGTCGTTGCAGACGCCCCCCACGCGGAAATAGGCGTTGGTCAGGCGCGAGCCGCACATTTCCTGGATGATGTCCAGGACGTCCTCGCGGTCGTCAAAGGCGTACAGAATGGGGGTAAAGGCGCCGAGGTCCAGGATCCACGCACCCCAGCCCACCAGGTGGGAGGCCACGCGCGACAGTTCCTGGGCGATGACCCGGGCGAATTCGCAGCGTTCGGACACCTCGATGCCCATAAGCTTTTCCGCCGCGCCCACGTACGCCCAGTTCCAGGCCATGGGATGGAGGTAGTCCACCCGGCCCATATTGTTGATGTATTGGGCGGGGAATTTAATTTCCGCCATTTTCTCGTGCATGCGGTGCAGATAGCCGAGAACCGGCTCGGCGCGCAGCACGTATTCGCCGTCCATTTCGCAGAGGATGCGCAGAACCCCGTGGGTGGAGGGGTGCTGGGGGCCGAGGTTCAGGATGATCGTGTCTTCCTGCTGGCCTTCCTGGAAGTGGCAGGTGTAGAAATCGCCCTTCATGTCTTCGGAGAAAAGGGTGTTGTTGTGCGTCATTTGCCGGCTCCCTTCTTGTCCGTATTGCCCTGGACGACTTTGCCCTTCTTGACGGAGGCCGTCACTTTTTCAGCCTTGGGTTCCGGTTTGGCTTCGGCCTTGGGTTCAGGCTTGGACGCGGGGGCCGGTTCCGGTTTGACTTCGGGTTCGGCCTTCACCGCCGCCGGGGCTTCCTTGGGAGCTTCAGCGGGGGCTGCCGGAGCCGCTTCGGCCCCAGGAGTTCCAGCAGACGCCTCAGGCTTGGGTTCTTCCTTCGGGGTTTCGGCCTTGGGAGCTTCGGGCTTGGGAGCGGGAGCCGCTTCCGCCGGAGCCGGAGCTTCCGCAGGGGCTTCTTCCTTCACCGGAACGTCCAGCAGCGTAAAGCCGTCGGCCTTTTTCACGATCTCGCGTTCACGGCCCTCAGAGCTGAAAATGGCGTGCAACGGCGCGCGCGCCGCGTCTTCCTTCAGCAGGGGATGGACGTCGACCATGTTGTCGGCCAGGAGCAGGGGAATGAAATTGGGGTTGCCTTCGTACTGGAAGCCGAAGAAGTCGCGGGTTTCGCGCTCGTGCCATTCCGCGCCCTGATAGACGGACGCGATGGAGGGGAAGCTCGGCTTGTCCGCGGGCGCCACCGCCATGACGGAGGCCCGGCCCGGCTTGTCAAAGTGGGCGAAGTGGTACATGGAAACCGCGCCGTCGGAAGTAATCAGGCCGGACACGTCTTCCAGGTGGTACCCCCCGGCCAGGAAGGCCTTGGCGAGATCCAACAGCTTTTCCGGCGCAACCACGGCGAGAGCCGCGTACCCGACCTTGGCCTGGTTTTCCTTGGACAGGAACAGACAGTCGAAATTCTGCAAAGGAGCGGGCATCATACCTTGCCTCCTTTGTCGATGGCGGCCTTGTTCGCGGCAACCACGTCCACGGCGTCGGTGATGGCCGCCGGGTCCAGGCCGTCGGCCACGGGCCAGAAGCGCTTGCCAGTCAGCTTGTGCTGCAGGGTGAATATCCCTTCAAGCAGCGCCTCGGGGCGCGGGGGACAGCCGGGGACGTACACGTCCACCGGGATGATCTGGTCCACGCCCAGCACGATGCCGTACTGGTCCTTGAACGCGAACGGCCCGCCGGAAATGGCGCAGTTGCCCATGGCCATGACGAACTTGGGCGCGGGCAGCTGTTCATACAGCCGCACCACGGAGGGGGCCAGCTTCTGGGAAACCGTGCCCGCCACGATCATGAGGTCCGCCTGGCGGGGGGAGGGGCGGAACACTTCCGCGCCGAACCGCGCCATGTCGAACCTGGCCATGCCGACGGCCATCATTTCGATGGCGCAACAGGCCAGACCGAACGTCATGGGCCAGATGGACATGGCCCGGCAAAGGTCGATGAATTTGTTGACCGGCCCCGGAAGCGGGATAACGGGCTTGTCAACGTAACCGGTGGTGAACTCGGCGGAGCCCGTCACGGGACAATCTTGCGCTGCCATGTAAACACTCCCTTGGCGCGGAAATAAATAAGAGCGAGAAAGAGGAAGAACAAAAAGACGCACAATTTGATGAACGCGCCCCAGCCGTCGGTCGCGGCGTACTGCGTCGCCACGGGGAACAGATAGAGCACGTCCACGTCAAAGGCGATGAAGATCAGCGCGTACATGTAGTAGCTGACGCCGTAGTTGGTCCAGGCCGAACCGAGCGGGCGCATGCCGCACTCGTACGGCATGCCGAGATCGCCGCCTTTGGCCCTGGGCGTGAGAATGAGTCCCATGACCAAGGGGCCCAATGCGAACACGGTCCCGCCGACCAGGAAAAGGATGATGGCAAAATGCAGGATGTCAAAAACCATGGCATACCCCATAGTAAAGGCGTTAGGCACACCAGCGGCGGTCGTCCATGCACCTCCCTGCATCCGCCTGCCGTTTTAGACGCACTCTCCCGTGAAGCGCGGAAACGCTTCATGCGGCGGGAAATCGTCTCCCTTGGCGGAGAATGACAATGTGGGTGCTGGAATACCTGCTGAAAGCCTCCCAAAACAGAAGGTTTTTTTGTGTGCGGCCGAGTTTGCCTCGCAAACGATAGACTCCCCCTATACCGTAACGATTTATTTTGTCAAACGCCGATTAGGCTTGTACGAAGGAAAAAAACAGGTAATGTGTACTATTTCCCTAGGGGACATAAAAATATTGTGAAATTTTGAACTTTAAGAAAACGCCATTTCGCACCCGGAATCGGGAGGTTTTTTCACAACAGGAACGCTCCCGTAAAAGGGGGTAGAATTTTTAAAAAACAGGAAGTTTCCTTAGAGATGTCGACCTTGCCATTGCCATTGGATTCAGTAATGATGTACAGCGCTCTATTCAGCAAGCTATTGCAAGCATGTACACGGTGGTTCCATGGCTGACACTGCCCCCATATCCGGCTCCGAGAGACGGAAACACAGACGCGAAGGGCCGGACGCCCTGTCGTTTTCCCTGTCCCGCGGGGGAAGCGGCGGCGTGGTCCTGAAGGCAACCGGGGAGTGGTCCGCCCAGACCGTCGGCCAGGTGGAGAAGCGGCTCCGCAAGGAGCTTGCGGGGCATCCGCAGCCGCAGGCCGTGGACCTCAAGGGGGTGACCCGGCTGGATACCACGGGCGCGCTTCTGTTCCAGGAAGTGCTCGGCGCGCAAAAAAATGAATTTATAACGGATGATCCCCTGCACAGGCGCCTGCTCGACATCGCGCTGGAATCCCCCGGTCCGGGGCTGCCGGCAAAGGAGGGGAAGCACGCGCTCGGCGTGGGTTTCCTCAACGACCTCGGCAAGACCATCACGGATGAATCGCGCCTTGCGGTCCGCATGGTCGGGTTCCTCGGGGAGTACCTCGTCACCTCCTTCCAGCTCGCGGTCAAACCCCATAAGCTCCCCTTCACCTCCCTGGTCTACCACATGCAGCAGGTCGGGGTTTCGGCCGTGCCCATCGTGGCGCTGCTCTCCTTTCTCATCGGGCTTGTCATCGCCTACATGGGCGCGCAACAACTGGCCATGTTCGGGGCGGAGATTTTCACCATCAAGCTGGTGGAAATAACCACCTTGCGCGAGCTGGGCGTGCTCTTGACCTCAATCGTCATTGCGGGCCGTTCCGGTTCATCCTTTACCGCCCAGATCGGGGCCATGGTCGCCAACGAGGAAGTGGCCGCCATGCAGACCATGGGGCTTTCCCCCATGCTGCGGCTTGTATTCCCGCGCATCACCGCGCTGGTGCTCATGCTCCCGGCCCTGGTGTTTTTGGCGGACATCATGAGCATCCTCGGCGGCGGGGTGGCGGCCCTGACCATCATGGACATGACGCCCGCGTCTTACGCCGCCCGCATGCAGGCCGACATCAACCTGAACAACCTTTTGGTGGGCATGGTCAAGACGCCGTTTTTCGCCGTCATCATCGGGGTTATCGGCTGCTTCCAGGGGTTCCAGGTGACGGGCAGCGCCGAGTCCGTGGGCAGGCTCACCACGCATTCCGTGGTTGAGGCCATATTTATGGTAATAGTCTGCGACGCCATGTTCGCGCTATTTTTTACAGGGATAGGCGTATGAGCGCCGTTACGGAAAAAATAACGCCCGCCAGGGAGGTTGCGGTCTCGCTGCGCGGGGTCTCCAACAGCTTCGGCCCCAACGTGATCCATGAAAACCTGGACCTGGACATCTACAAGAACGAGATCCTCGGGCTGATCGGCGGGTCCGGGGCCGGTAAATCCGTGCTGCTCCGGGCCATTCTCTGGCTGCGGCCGCCGCAGGCCGGGGAGATATCGGTCATGGGCGCCAACCTCAAGAGCGCCACGGACGAAGACTGGCAGCGCATCCGCCGCCAATGGGGCGTCCTCTTCCAGGACGGCGCCCTGTTCTCTTCCCTGACCGTGGAGGAAAACATCGAAGCGCCCTTGCGGGAATTCACCTCGCTCTCAAAGCGCCTCATGCGGGAAATCGCGGCCATGAAAATCCACATGGTCGGGTTGCCGCCCAAAGCCGCCACGCTGTTCCCTTCGGAGCTTTCCGGCGGCATGCGCAAACGCGCCGGGCTCGCGCGGGCCCTTGCCCTTGACCCCGCGTTGCTGTTCCTGGACGAGCCCACGGCAGGGCTCGACCCGCTCGGCGCGGCGGCGTTCGACGAGTTGCTGCTGAGCCTGCGGGATACGTTGGGCCTTACCGTCTGCATGGTCACGCACGATCTGGATTCCCTCCACGCCGTCTGCGACCGGATAGCCGTGCTCGCGGAAAAGCATATTTACGCCACGGGAACCATTGCGGAACTGACCAAGAACCCGTACCCCTGGATTCAGGAATATTTCAACGGCCCCAGAGGCCGCGCGGTTACGCAAAAGGATTGCGGAACCGGGGGAGGGAACCACAAGGGGTGACCCCTTGAGGTTCCTCGCAGAGGCCGTGCCTCCTCCCCCGGACCCCCACCCTCCTTATCCCGGTAGGGGGGGCGGGGGAGACGAAACAGGAATCGAGAGCCCGGCGCGTTGCACGGCTTGACAAGGAACCGCAACGCACGCGCGTCCCTATCGAGGGTGCAGGGGGATCATCCCCCTGCCACGGAGGATTGAATGGAAACAAAAGCCAGTTATGTGGTTGTGGGCGCGTTCTCGCTGCTGGTCGTCGCGGCCGCGCTGCTGTTCGTGCTGTGGGCGGCCAAGAACTCCAAAGGCGACCTGCGCGAGTATGAAGTAGTTTTCCGCCAGAGCGTCGCGGGTCTTTCCACGGGCAGCGCGGTCTCGCTTGAAGGGGTGCGCATAGGCCAGGTCTCGGCGATCAAGGTCAGCCCGGCGGACCCGGGCCAGGTGATCGTGCGCGTGCAGGTGGCGGCGGATGCCCCCATCCGGCAGAATTCCCAGGCCACGCTTGAACCGCAGGGCGTCACGGGCATGAGCATCGTGGCCATTTCCGGCGGCTCGGCGGACAGCCCCCTGCTTGCCGACATCCCGGAGCAGATCGAGCGCATCCCCGCCCGCCCCTCGAAGCTCCAGGAAATCATGAACAGTGTGCCCTCCATCCTGGCGTCGCTTGACGAGGTCGTGCAGCGGGCGAACCAGCTCATCTCGCCGGAAAATACCGAATCCTTCGGCAAACTGCTGACCGCGGTCACGGAAATCGCCGAAACGCTGGCCCAGAACAAGGACAGCATAGGCAAGGGCATGGCCGGGTTCGGCGACGCGGGCCAGAGTTTCGCCGAATCGGGCAAGCGGCTGGAAAAATTCATGGCCAGCGCCCAGACCCTGGTGGATAAAGATATCCGCAGCGCGGCCAAATCTTTCGACAAAGCTTCCGTCCAACTCGGGAACATGGCCGGGTCCGTCGAGCCGGGCCTGTCCCGTTTCTCCCGCGACAGCGTGGAAGAGCTGCACCGCCTCCTGGTGGAGGCCCGGCAGCTGATGACCCACCTCTCCTCCCTTACCCAGAAGCTGGAGAGCGACCCGCGCAGATTCCTGCTCGGCAACCCCGTACCGGAGTTTTCAGTGCCATGATCCGCAGAGCATTCCATATAGTCTTGTTGAGCCTTCTT
This sequence comes from uncultured delta proteobacterium, assembly GCA_900079685.1. Classification (NCBI taxonomy): domain Bacteria; class Deltaproteobacteria; species uncultured delta proteobacterium. Next base: position 2,424,452 of record LT599018.1, on the reverse strand, counting down.
TTGCTGTGTCCCGCCGGGTGCGCCCTGCTGGACCCTGGCCCGCCCATGGTCAGCGTGATTTTACCCTCCCAGTTGCCTCAGCCCTCCCAGGCCGGGCGGCTGCCCGTGCAGCTGCTGGTGACCAGGCCCGCCGTGGACGGCACCCCCAGTTCGGACCGCATCCTGGCCCTCATGAACGGCTACGAGGTCCGCGCGCTGGACTCGGCCAAATGGGTAACCCCGGTTCAGGCCATTGTGCAGCGCCAGGTCGTGGACGCCCTGGAATCCACCCAGCGCCTCGCGGGCGTGGGCTGGGAAGAGAGCAGTCTGGACCAGAAATACCGGCTTTCCACGGACATCCGGCGGTTCTTCCTGCGCTATGACCATGAGAACGTCTTGCCCGTGGTCGATACCGCCATGGTGTTTTCCCTGGTCCGGTCGGATACGGGCAAGGTTATTGCCCGCCGTCTGGTCCGGATGGAAGAGCCGTGCCGGGACAACACCCTGGATTCCTTTGTGGCGGCGTTCGGGCAGGCCATGACCAAAACCCTGGCCCAGATGACGGAATGGACGGTGACCACCCTGGAAACCGATCTGGCGGCGGACGGTAAAAAGAAATAAACGCCGGGAGAAAAAACGGACGCGCGCGAACAGCCAGCCCACGGCGTGCCGTGGGCTGGCTGTTCGTCATCACCGATAGCGGGGCGCGGACGTTACCGCCTGGAATGCGTCGGGCGTGAATGCCCGTGGGACGGCCCCCCGTGACGCCACCCGGAATGGGGCGCCGCGTGCCTGGGCGGCGCGGACCTGTATCCGTGGTGCGAATATCCTCTTGAGGCGTGGCCGTGCCTCGGCCAGTGGCACCCGGCGGCGGAGAGAGCGAACAGCGCGATGCACAGATACAGCGCCAGTCTGGTTAGCGGCTTCATTACCGTTGCATGCATATGTCACCTCGAATACTCGTCGTGAGCGGGTAAATCCGTTCACGATTCCCTTTTACCGGGCGGGTATAAAGCAAGTGTGAACCAAATGTAAAAAATTGTTGCAGCAAATCGTCAAAAAAACAGATCCGCCGTTGGCGGCATATGAGGTCCCTGCGGCGCAGGGCGGAAAACGAAAAGGCCCGCCGTGAAAACAGCGGGCCTTTTCATTGTTGCGTTGCAAAAGCGGTTACTTTCCGCCCTGGAATTCCTTGATTATCTTGCCCGCGCGCAGCGCGAGTTCGGGCAGGTCCGGCTTGGAGAGCTGGGCGTCCGCGCCCGCCTGGCGGCCTTTTTCGAGCACCACCTCGGAAATGAGGGAGGAGAACAGGATGACCGGCAGCGTTTTGAGCTCCGGGTCGTCCTTGATTTTCCGGGTCAGGGCGTGGCCGTCCATTTCCGGCATTTCAATGTCCGAGATGATAAGGTTCACGAACTCCGTGAGGGGTTTGTTTTCAGCAGCCGCGGTTTTTTTGATGTCCACAAGCTCGTCCCAGGCTTCCCGGCCACAGGTGGTCTGGATGACCGTGAACCCCGCCCTGGCCAGGGCCTTGGCAATGGTATGGCGGACGGAGGCCGAGTCGTCGGCCATCAGGATGGTGTAGCCTTCCCCGATGCCGGCGGCGTCGACGTGTTCGGTCTGGGCTTCCATGCTGAGTTTGGGGTTCATGCTGGAGATGACCTGTTCCATGTCCAGCAGGAACACGATGCGGTTCTCAAACCGCACGACGCCCGTGATGCAGTCGTGGCTGAAGGTTTGCAGGTGCTTGCCGGGCGGTTCCACCTGGCTCCAGGTCATGCGGTGGATGCGGGTAACCCCGGAAACGAGGAACGCCGTGGTCCACCCCGCGAATTCCGTGACAATGACCTTCCAGTTGTCGTTCACCTCGGTTTTTTTACCGAGCCACATGGCGAGATCCACCAGGGGCAGCACCCTGCCGCGCAGGTTGAACGTGCCCAGGGCCGCCGGGTGGTGGTTGCCGGGAACCCCGGTCACGACAGGGCGGCGGATAATGCTGAGCACTTTCGCCACGTTCATGCCGAAATAGCTCGTGTATCTGCTGCCGTCGGCCAGAACTTCCTCGATGTAAAACTCGATGATTTCCAACTCGTTGGAAGCAGCGTCAAGCACGCTGATTTCCTGTGTCATGGATCCTCCGCATTCTGCCGTGTGTAGCCGATGTGTATCCTACATCATTCGGGATAATGAAACAACAGGACGGCACTGGATGTAATTGCAGCAAAAAAATCAGTATGCTGTTCGGCTGATTATCGCCGGGCTTTAGAGTCTTTCACATATATGGATGCACTCACCGGCGCACCGCTCCGGGGTTGCGCAACCGTTTGATAGCGGTTGCGGTCGCATGGAAAACTGTGCTACGCGCTTGGTTCCGGCGCCGCAGCGCCGGAGGCGAAAGGAGACAGATAATGCCGTGTTATGTCAATCTTCCCGCGCGCTGGATACACGCGCAGCCCGCCTGGAGCGGCTGGTTCGTGAACGGCCGCGTCGCGCCGGAGTTCGGCCTGGACGCCGCGTCCATCGCCTTGCCCGACGCCTGGCACAAAGACATGGCCGCGCGGTTCCGCGACGCGGGCCTGGCCTGTTCCGTGCATCTGCCTTTCTGGGGCGTGGATCCGGGCGACCCGGATGACGCCAGGGCGTCCCGGGCCAGGGACGACCTGCGGCGCGGCGCGGAACTGGCGGGCATATACGGCGCTCGGCACATGATAGGCCACCCGTATTACCGGACCAATCAGAGAGAGAAGGAGCTGGACCGCTGGCTGGAAACCTCCCGCGCCATCTGGCCGGAACTGCCCAAAATAGCCGGCGCGCCCTTGTTTCTGGAAAACACCTACGAAACCTCGCCGGACGCCATAGCCGTGCTGGCGGCCACCCTGCAAGGGGAAGCCGCCTCCGGCCCGTTGATCGGCGTCTGTTTCGACGTGGGGCATTGGCGCTCCTTTGCCGGAAAAAGCGCCCCCGCCGAACTGGACCCGTGGCTTGACGCGTTCTGCCCCTTTGCGCTGCACCTGCATCTGCACGACAATGACGGCTCCCTTGACCAGCATCTCGGGCTGGGCAAGGGGGCGGTGCCGTACGCTGCCCTGTTCGCGAAGCTGGACGCGCGGCGCAAGAGCGTTACCGCCACCCTGGAACCGCACGATACCGAGGCCTTTGCCGCGAGCATCGGCTGGCTGGCGGAAAACAAACCCATAGCCGCGGCCCTGGGCTGGGAGGAGCCGCGCATGGAAGCGCTGCCGCTGGCGGAGATAGCAAAGAATATCGTGAAGGAATAAGAGCTTATCCATAAATAAGCGTATCGTGGCCGACTACTTCGTCAAAAACCATTTTTGCTCCAGTCAAGTACCATTAGAGTACATTCCTTCCGCAAAAATGGTTTTTTCCTCGTCCTCGGCTCACGCTCCACTTATTTATGAATAAGCTCTAAGGGCCGCCGGAAAGCGCGGGAACGGAACGGCGAGACCGGGAACCCGCCAGCCCGGAACGCTTGACGGATACGCCCCGATGCACTAAAGAACCGGTTCCGGCGAGCGCCTTGGCGCGTGCCGGAACCTCACGCGGGCGGTTAGCTCAGTTGGTAGAGCATCGGCCTTACAAGCCGAGGGTCGGGGGTTCGAGCCCCTCACCGCCCACCATAAAAATTAAGTGGTTATATGTATAGCGCATATAACCACTTTTTGTTTCCCCACACCATTCCCGCATGGAAAAGAAAGAAACGCAGCATTGCCCAGAGCTCTGCCATGATGGAACAACCGGTACGACGCCGTTCCTTCCGCCGTTGCGTATTCCGGCCGGTGCGCACAACTTGGGGGCAATTCCGGCGGGAGGGTCGATATTGTGCATGCTCTTTGCAAATAATCAGAGTGATTTTTTCTTCAGAAAACGGAAACAGGCACTACCATGGGCATAATAGAGCGAAAAGCACAGGATTCTGGAGTATCGGAATGCTGCGGCATAGCTATGGCATGTCGTTTTGGCATGCCATTTTGGCATGTTTTTAATTGATGCTGCCAAAATGGCACATTCCCGCGCGCCGCTCTTTTTCATGGCAAGGGTGCGGCAATCCCGGCATTGGACATCACAGGTCGTAAAAAAGGCGACACAGACCATCGTTGCGCAGTGTGCGCGAAAACCCCCTATCACGAGGAGTGGAACATGCATTGTAAACACTTTTTCACGTTGACGCTTAGTCTGTTTATCGTGTTGGCCCTTGCGGTTCCCGGCATGACCGCGCAAACATTCCAGTTCAAGATGGCCCACATCGGCACCAAAGGTGACGCGGGTGAAACGGCTCTGCAGTATTTGAAAAAAATTCTGGAGGAAAAATCCGGCGGGCGGATCAAAGCCATGGTGTACATGGGCAAATCCATGGCCCAATCCGACACCGAGCTTGGGGAGATCGTGCGTCAGGGCACGGTGCAGTTGGTGCCGATTCCCACGCATACTTTGTCCGCCATGGCGAATATTCCTCAGTACAGCATTTTTGAATTTCCTTACCTGTTCACTGACTGGGAGGAAATATACAAGGTCCTCGACTCCGACCTTGCCAAGGAATGGTCAAAAGTGCTGGAACGTGACGCCGGCGTCGTCGTGTACGACGGTTTCGTGAAGGGCTGGCTCTCCATCGGCACCAAGAAGGGCCCCATCAACACCCCCGCCGACCTCAAAGGGCTCAAGATCCGCACCATGGCCACGGACATGCAGATGGGCCTTGTCAGCGCGCTCGGCGCCAGCCCCACGGTTGTCGCTTACGGTGAACTGTATACCGCCCAGCAGCAGGGCACGGTTGACGGCATGCTGACCGCGACCACCTTGTACAAGACCGACAAGTTCTGCGAAGTCATCGACCACCTGGCCATTATCCGCGCTACGGCGCACTTCCATCTTCCGACGGTGAACAAGCAGTGGGTTGACAGCCTTCCCGCCGACCTTCGCGCGATTTTCGACGAATGCATGAAGGACTTTGTCCGCCAGGGCCGCGAGATTGAGAAGAAACTCAATGCCGAGGTCATGGTCAGCCTGGAGACGAAAGACAACGTGAAGGTGCGCCAGTACACGGAAGCGGAACTGGCTCCCTTCAAGGCCGCTGTGAAGAGCATGTGGGAAAAGAACTATGACAGGCCGGGCAAGGGCGTTCTGGATAGCGTGATCGCGCTCCTGGGCAAGGACTATAAAACTTTGTTGCAGTAGGCGTCCTGTTTTTCAGGCCGGGAAGCCCCGCGAGGGTCTTCCCGGCCTCCGGACCATGCCGGGCTTCCGGGGCACGGCAACACCAAAAGAAGGCGGTGCGTCTGTGAGCATGGAGAAAAAACTCAAGTGGTATGACGAAATAGAGAGCACGGTCTGCGTCGTTATCCTGATGTTCATGCTTGTCATCCTCTTTTATCAAGTCGTGGGCAGGTACGGGTTCGGCGTCACCAACGCATGGTGCGACGAGATGTCGCGGTATGCGCTGGTCTGGTTCGGCTACCTGTCGGCCTGTTATGCAATTGTCCACAACGTCCACATCAAAATAGACATGTTCATCAAGGTTTGGCCCAAGTCGATGCACAGGGGCGTGAAGCTGTTCAGTAACGTCATTTTTTTCGTCTATGCCGTTGTCGTCGCCTATTACAGCTCCGTCTGGCTCTGGGGCCTGATGAAAAGCGGCGCCATAACCCTGGGGCTGAAACTGCCCATGGCCCTTTTCTGCTTCATCGTGCCTTTCAGCCACTGCATCATGGCCATCCGGCTGATCCAGCTGGAAATACGTCTGCTGCGGAACCCCGAACTGCTGGACGACCCCCTGGAAGCCGCCGGCGCGGAGGAGGCAAGTAAATGACAGGTCTTTCGCTCATAATCATCTTCCTCGCGTTTCTCTTTTTCAACGTGCCGATCATGATCGCCATCGGTGTGGCGAGCGTTTCCTACTGCCTCATTTTCGAGCCGGTGCCCATGGCCATGATCATGAACACCTATTTCACATCCCTGGACTCCTTCCCGCTGATCGCCATCCCCTTTTTCATCCTGGCCGGTGAGCTGATGATGCAGGGCGGCATTTCCACCCGGCTGATCACCTTCTGCCGCGCCCTTGTCGGCACGATGACGGGCGCCATCGGTGCGGTCACCGTCGTTTCCAGCATGATATTCGCGGCTGTCGCGGGCTCGGGGACGGCGACCGTCGCCTGCATCGGCAGCATAACGATCCCGGAAATGCTCAAGGAAAAGTATGACAAGGGGTTCGCCTGCGCTTTGGCTGCGACCGCCGGGGCGCTGGGGCCGATCATCCCGCCGAGCGTTGCCATGATTCTGTATGGCGTTTGCTGCGGTGTTTCCATCACAAAGCTGTTTATTGGCGGCGTTATCCCGGGGATCATGATCACGCTCGGTCTTGTGCTCCTGGTCCGCTATTTTGCCAAGAAAAACGGGTACGGCATTTCTCCGGAAGAAGCCGAAAAAGCGCGCATACCTCTTGGCAAGGCGACCAGGGAAGCCTTCTGGTCCCTGACGATTCCGGGCATCATCCTGGGCGGCATCTACGGGGGCATATTCACGCCCACGGAAGCCGCTGTGGTTGCCTGCGTGTTCGCCATGTTCGTGGGGGTGGTCGTCTACAAGGAATACACGGTTCGGGAAATTCCCCGGATTTTCAAAAAGACCACCCTGACCAGCGGCACCATCATGTTGCTGGTCGCCTGCGCCACGGCGCTCGGCAGGCTGCTGACAGTGGAGCAGATCCCCGAGCAACTGGCCGAATTTTTTGTGGAAATGGCCAGCAATAAGTATGTCCTGCTGCTAATCATCAATCTGTTCCTGCTGGTGGTCGGCATGTTCATGGAAACGTATGCCGCCATCATCCTGCTCGCGCCGGTTCTTTTGCCCAGCGTCGAGGCCATGGGTATCGACCCCCTGCACTTCGGGTTGATCATGACGGTCAACCTGACCATCGGGCTGTGCACGCCGCCGGTGGGGGTCAACCTCTTCATCGCGACGCGGATCGGCAACTGCCCCATCGAGCAGATGTTCAAATGGCTGCTCCCGACTCTGGCCGTGCTGATTTTCGTGCTGTTTTTGATCACCTACGTCCCGCCGCTGACCCTGTTCCTGCCGAGCCTGTTGTAGGCTTGCGCGAACGGCGCTCGTGGGATTTCCCGAAAGCCGGTCAACGCGCGATGGGTGTTTTGTCTATGCCGGAAAGGCATATGGAAAGGGTTTTATGGCAAGCCGGCGCGCCGGCAAAAGCGGGCGTTGCCCGTGAAAAAGAATCAACCTCAGGAGAGCGAGCTATGCAAATAGTCATGCCCCAGATCGGGATGACCATGACCGAAGGGACCATTGTTGAGTGGAAGAAAAAAGACGGCGACCCGGTGGAAAAGGGCGAGATCCTGTACGTCATCCAGACGGAAAAACTGGAAAACGAGATCGAGGCCATTGCCACGGGAACGCTGAAAATTATTGTTCCCGAAGGAGAAAGCGCCGAATGCGGTGTTGTAATAGGTGAAATCGTTGAATAGGTTTCGCCGGAACGGACACGCGGGAAGTTCTTCCCGTATTTTCAGGGAGCGCGTTTCAATGCAACCAGGAGAAGCGCAATGACTGCATATGCGAAAGACGAGTTGCTGGCGATGTACGAGCATCTGGCGCGCGGGCGCATCTTTGTGGCCCGGATGAACCAGGCCGTGAACGAAGGCCTTATCCGGACTTCGTTCCACAGTGCTTACGGCCAGGAGGCCGTGGATGTGGGCATGCTCTGTGCCATGAAAAAAACGGACTGGTATGTCCCCAACCACCGGTCGCAGGCCGGGATTATCATGCGGATGGACCCTTACGGGTTCATGGCGGAAGTGTTCGGCAAACGGGACGGCCTCTTCAAGGGCGTGGCCTATGATTACCATATGGCGGATGTCAGCGGGGATGTCCGGATCATTCCCAATTCCGCCGTTCTGGGCGGGCAGGCACCCACGGCCACGGGCTTTGCCTTTGCCCTCAAGCATATGAAACGCGGAGACGAGGTTGTTGTCGCCACTTACGGGGACGGCGCCGCCAGCGAAGGCCCCACGAGCGAGGCCTACAACCTGGCCTCCCTCTTCAAGGTTCCCATCGTTTTTGTCATCATCAATAACGAATGGGCCATGACCGTTCCTCTGGAGCGCCAGACGACAAACCCCAACATTTCCGAGCGGGCCATCCCCTATGGCTTGTCCACCCAGATCGCGGACGGCAACGACGTGCTGGCGGTCCGCAAGGCCATGGAAAAAGCCCTGGAGCTCGCCCGGAAGGGCCTGCCCAACGTCATTGAATACAAAACCCTGCGCCTGACGGACCATTTCATAGGCCAGGGAGGCAAGTTCCGCCAGGACCTGGACAAGGTGAAAGAGTATTCGGAAACCAGGGACTGCCTGAAACGTTTTGAAACGTATCTGATCGAAAACAACGTCACGGACCAGACGGCCATGGATGCGCTGAAGGCGCAAATCGCCGCCGAATACGAGGGCATGGTAGAGCGGACCAAGGAATCGCCCGCCGCGAGTTTCGAGGATATTTTCACCATGGAAAATATCTACGCCACGCCTGAAACGGGAGGTCCCATATGAGCCGTTCTCTTTTTTTGAACCGGGCCATAGCGGAAGCCGTGCGCCTGGAAATGGAGCGGGATGACACTATTATTCTGCTGGGCGAAGACATCATCAACAAGGGCGGGGGGCTCAGCATCTTTCTGGGCGTTCCGGAGGCCTTTCCCGGCCGTTGCCTCGACATGCCCATCTGCGAATCGGGTTTTTCCCATTTTGCCAACGGCGCCGCCCTTGCCGGGCTGCGGCCTATCGTGGATCTGATGTTTTCGGACTTCGGCTTTGTGGCGGGTGACGCCATTGTCAGCAACGCCGCCAAGTTCCGTTTCAATTCCCTCGGGCGCCTTTCCGTGCCGGTAACGTTCGTCATGGCCAACGGAGGCCGGGGAACGTACGGTTCCGTCGGTTCGGGTTCCACGCATTCGCAGTGTTCCGAAAGCTGGTTTTCCAACGTGCCGGGGCTGAAAATCGTCGCGCCGTATTACGCGGACGACGCCCTCGGCCTGATGCGATCGGCCATCCGGGATAACGATGCCGTTCTCTTCCTGTATCACGAGGGCTCTCTAGGGGTGAAATGCCCGGTTCCCGACGTGCAGGAACCCATCCCCCTGGCCAGGGCGGCCAGGGTCCGCCGGGAAGGGAAAGATATCACGGTGGTCGCCATCCAGAGCATGGTGCCCATTGTGGAAAAGGCGGCTGAAACCCTTGCGGCCGAAGGCATCTCCGTGGAAATCATCGACCCGCGGGTCCTGATTCCCTTTGACGAGGAAGCGCTTCTCAGGTCCATCGCCAAGACCGGGCGGCTCCTGATCGTGCACGAAGCGCCCGTCAGGGGCGGCTGCGGCGGGGAAATCGCGGCCATCGCGGCGGAGAAGGGCTTTGATTCCCTGAAAAAGCCCATCAGGCGGATCGGTTCCCTCAACTCGCCCATCCCGTCGGGCGTTGCGGAACATCTCATGGTGCCCAAGATGGAAGACGTCATTAACGGGGTTAAGTCCCTGCTGTAACGGCGAGGTATATGATGGAACTGGAAATAGCCAAACGGACGAAGTTGCGGGGCGCGGCCAAGTTCGCCGGGGAAAAGCTGCTCGAGGGCGCTCTCGGCTTCGGGCAGGCCATGCAAGCCCTGGAAGTCGACATGACGGCCATTGGCGAACTTCGGGAAGAATACAAGGGCAGAGGCCTGAAGCTGTCATCCACCGCAGTTTACGTGAAGGCGGTGGCGATGGCCATGCGCGAGCACCCGGAAATGAATTCCAGGTTGGAAGGCGAGGAACTCGTCCAGTACAAAAACTGCAACGCCGGCATAGCCGTGGACACCCCCAAGGGGCTGTATGTCGTGGTGCTGCGCGATGTGCAGGACAAGTCTCTGGATGCCGTCAACGAGGGCGTCGGCGAGCTGCTCGAGCGGACACGCGCGGGCAAGCTGACCCTTGACGACTTCAAGGGCGGAACGTTCACCGTCAGCAACATGGCCATGCTGGATGTTGATTTCTTCACGTCGCTGGTCAACAATTTTGAAACGGCCATCTACGGTTTCGGCAGGGTAAAGAAAAGGCCCGTTGTGGTCGAAGATGATAGGATAGTCGTCAAACCGATGAGTTATGTCATGATCAACATCAACCACACGGCCACCACAGGGGTGCCCGCGAACAGGATGCTGAAAACCCTCGCCGATATTCTTGAGAACCCTGGAAAATTCTTTTAACCACGGGACGCGGAAGATGGCAAAACGGGTTCCCGGCCCGCCGCAAAAGGTTCGCGGCGGGCTTTTTCCATCCTCGGCAATATAGCTTTTCGCGTTTGACCGGCGGTCATTTTTTATGGCAGAAAAACATGCTACGGACGTGTCTCTGGGCGTACCAAGGAGGCCTCCCATGTATACCAAGGAATACGCGGAGAAACTTTCCGTTGCCTGGCGGAAGTTCATCCGGCACGAAGACCACGATTACAGCTTCATCCGCCCCAGCATCTACGCCTCGTGGCTACGCTCCCGGGATGCCGGGGTCGAGCCGCAGGAAACCAGGCTCTGGCTGCTGGACGAGGCCGGTTTGCAGGCGCGGGTGGCAGCCAACAGCGACCTGATGGAGATCGTGGTTCCCTACATGGAGACGCTGTATTCCGTCATCAAGGGGACCACGCTGAGCATTCACTATCTGGACAAGGATGGTTTTCTGCTCAAGACCATCGGCGATGACGAGATCCAGCGCAAATCCAACATCACCCTCCCCATCCCTGGCTGCAACCGCAGCGAACAATACGCCGGCACGAACGCCTTTGCCGTGTGCTGCGCGGAGCAAACGGCGGCCATTGTGTATGGTCAGGAACATTACGTTCTGCCGCACAAGGATTTTTCCTGCTGCGCGGCCCCTGTTTTCGATTATGACAATACGTTTCTCGGCTGCCTGAATATTTCAGGCCACGAGTATGACATCCTCAACCGGCAGACGCTGGGCATGGTCATGGCCGCCGCCGACGGGATATCAAAAGAGCTGAAAAGGCTCCAAACCTTCCAGGAGCTTTCCCATACCAGCAGGCAGCGCAACCATATTATCGAAGCCCTGTCCGCCAGCATCCTCCTTTTGGACAACTCCAACAACGTCATCCAGGTGAACTCCAAGGCCCTGCGACTGATGGGGCTGCCGGGGCAGGAAGTCCTCGGGCAGAACGTGTACATGCTGATGTTGTTTCCGGATGACCCGCGCCATGCCACCAAAAAGATTTTGGATGAACCGCTGGAACACTTTCCGGTCAACGTCATTTTTAAAAACTCCACGGAACCCGTCCGGCTGCTGCTTTCCACCAGCCTCATCAATGACGGGGCGGGCAAGCATATCTCCACCGTGGTCCACCTGGAAGAACCCCAGGCCGTTACGCGGCTGACCAACAAGATGAGCGGTTACCGGGCGACGTTTACCTTTGACGACATTGTGGGGGACTGCGCCAAAACCCGGGATATGGTCAAAGACGCGCGGCGCATCGCCCGGAGCGGGGGCAACGTGCTCATTCTCGGAGAGAGCGGAACAGGGAAAGAATTGATCGCCCAATCCATCCACGCGGCGAGTGACTACAGCGCCGGCCCTTTTGTGGCCATTAACTGCGGCGCCCTGCCGAAAGGGCTCATTGAAAGCGAACTTTTCGGCTACGAGAAAGGGGCATTTACCGGAGCCAGCCGGGAGGGTCAGGTCGGCAAGTTTGAACTGGCTGACGGCGGGACTATCTTTCTTGATGAAATCGGAGATATGCCGCTGGATGTGCAGGTTACTCTGCTGCGCGTGCTGGAAACCAAGCAGGTTCATCGCATCGGGGCGAAATTTCCCAAAACGGTCAATGTCCGGATCATCGCGGCCACGAACAAAAAACTCCAGGATGCGATATGCGACAAGACGTTCCGTGAGGATTTATATTACCGTCTCAACGTCTTCACCATATCTTTGCCGCCGCTCAGGGAACGAAAGGAAGATTTACTGGCGCTGGCCTGCTTTTTTCTCCGCAAATACGGTCGCAAAGGCAGGGAATACGGCATCAGCCCCCGGGCGGCGGAATTTCTTCTCGCTTACCACTGGCCGGGCAATATTCGCGAGCTTGAGAACGTTATTGAACGGGCGGTCAATATAACCGATTCCCTGGTCATAGAACCTGAGCATCTTCCGCCTTTCATTGCGGCCAGCGGATTTGTCGTTCCTCCGCAGGAAGCGCCGCAGGCCGTTTCCGATCCGGAGTTGACGGTCCAGGACAGCGAAAAGCAGGTCATCCTGGCAGGCCTGGAAAAATGCAACGGCAACATGACGGCCACAGCCCGCTGCATCGGCGTCAGTTTACGGACCTTGTACCGGAAAATGGAAAAGTATCGGATTAACGCCGAACATTTCAGGTGTCGTCCGAAAGCGGTTGCAGAAGCACACGGACCATATGCCATACCGTGGTAGAGCGGACCACAGCTAGAGGCGGGAAATTCGTAATTTACGCTTGCGCTTGTTCCGTCATGGATTCCGGTACATAGACCGGTTCCACCTTCTGCCAGTCGGTGTGCTCATTCTCGGCAACCCACAGATCGTAACCCTGCTGCATGTTCAGCCACAGTTCCGGAGTGGTGGAGAAGGCGCGCGCTTACGTCCTGGAACAGGTCGCCCACCACTGCCGCCGCCGCTGTAAAGCTTTGTCCGCCAGGTGTGCTACCCTTGCCTTGTAAGCCGAGAGTCACAGGTTCGAGCCCCTCACCGCCCACCATAAAAATCAAGGGGTTGCGTTTTTTTTGTCGCAAGTCCTTTTCTTTCGCTCTCAAAACTTCCAACCTCATTTCCAATCCTGAGATTGGAAATACGTCCACCTGCAGCAAGTCAGCAACAAAGGCATTGGGCCTTGCCCCGTGCCTTAGCGGATGGTATTGCACCAAAGAGGAAGGGCAAAGCTATGACCGAAATTGAAAAGCACCACCATCAGACATTCAAAAGCATTCGCCATCAGGATGCAGATGGGAACGAGTTTTGGTATGCCCGTGAGTTAGGGTCGATTTTGGAGTATCAATCATGGCGGGCCTTTGAACGGGTTATCGAAAAAGCGATTGAAGCCTGCAAAAATTCGGGGCAGCAACCGGGAAACCATTTTGTCCTAATGAACAATATGGTTCAAATCGGTTCAGGCGCCCAACGGGAAGTAGATGACTACATACTTTCTCGTTATGCCTGTTACTTGATCGTGCAAAATGGCGACCCTTCAAAGCCGGTCATCGCCAACGGCCAGACTTATTTCGCTATGCAAACCAGAAAACAGGAATTGCAGGAGCAGCCGGATTTTGCCGCGCTTTCGGAGGATGAGCGCCGCCTCGCCATCCGACGGGAAGTAACAGAACATAATAAAGCTCTCGTCGCCGCCGCGCAGAAAGCGGGAGTAGAAACCAATCTGGATTACGCGATATTTGAGGTAGGCTGGAAAAAACGGACGCCATAGTTCATATCCATATGAGGAGGTTCTATGACGAAAACACCACGAGGACGTTATTCACAGGAATTGAGGCAGCAAGCCGTCACCATGGCGGTTGAGGATGGCTTCGGCGTAACGGAAACAGCGCGAAGGTTGTCTGTTCCTATGAAAACTTTAGCGAATTGGGTTACGCAGTACCGACTGGACAAGCACGAGTTCGCCTTGAAGCCGGGCGTGAGTGAGCAGGATGCGGAGTTGGCGCGGTTGAAGAAAGAAAACGCCCTGCTGCGTATGGAGCGCGACATTCTAAAAAAAGCGGCGGCGTACTTTGCCAAAGAGTCGCTGTGAGGTACGCCGCAGTCAGTGCTTTGCGACACCGATATCCTGTCCGTTTTATTTGCCTGGTTTTGCACGCATCTGTCAGTGGATACTACGCCTGGCTCAAACGCGACGCTGCCCCATCAAACAAGACAACTCGTCTGGAGGCCGAGGTTCTGGCTGCCCACCAGAGAACACGCGGCACATACGGCGCGGAGCGGTTGCACCGGGAACTCGTGGCAAGCGGTTGTGCCGTCAGCCTCTGGAAGGTCAAGCAGCTCCGCCGTGAACTGGGCCTCGTCTGTAAGCGCAAACGACGGGTTATCCGCACCACGGAGTCAAATCACGCGTTGCCGGTCGCTTCCAATCTTCTGAACCGTGACTTCACGCCGGGCGAACACAACCGCGTGTGGGTGAGTGACATAACCTATATCCCCACACGGCAGGGCTGGGTATATCTTGCCGGAATCAAAGATTTACACAGCCGGGAAATTGTCGGCTTCAGCCTGGCTGAGCGTATGGATACCGGGCTTGTCTTGGCTGCATTGATGAAGGCGGTGCGTTTCCACCGCCCACCTGTGGGACTGATTCTGCATTCGGATCGCGGCAGCCAGTATTGCAGCGCAGCTTATCAGAAAAAGCTCCACGCATATGGTCTGATCTGTTCCATGAGCAAAAAAGGGGATTGTTACGACAACGCCCCCATGGAGAGCTTCTGGGGCTTATTGAAGAATGAGTTGGTCCATCGCAAAAGCTACAGATCACAGGCAGAAGCAATTACAGATGTGACAGAGTATATTGAGGTTTTTTATAATCGACAAAGACGCCAGGCAGCACTTGGCTATCTCTCACCGGCGGCGTTTGTCAGAAGCGGGATGATGAAACCAAAGCTGCCGATTGCCGCTTAACATGGCGTTCGAATTTGACGACCTACCTCAATTCCAGGATCACGGCTATAAGGGATTGTACGGAGGCATGGGCGCAAAGACATTCACGCCAGAAAGAGCCTCAAAAAGAGCCAAAAGATTCTTGACCACATGGGCAGTACGGAATTGGCGGCGAACCTGTTCCGAGCCACACAGACGGAAGAAAAGTTAACACGGGAAAACGTCACCGGCAAAGAAGCCGCCAACCGAACTCACCGTGAAGTGGGTGCAAAGGTCCGCCAGACCATTGCGGAGCTTGGCGGCACTATGCCTGAAAATTTGCCTACCCCGGAGAAAAGCATAAAGCAGCTGGAGCGCGAGCAGGAAAAGAAAAAATTGGCTCAAGGACAGCCAGAAGAGGAGTGACCCTGTTATGGTGCAAGCGCAAATTTTTTTGGATAACTCTTGAGTATTTTTTTATTGCCCTACCTCGTGCGTGATGCCGCGTTTACGTCAGTAATGCCTGTCCCGGGAAAGACTTCTCGTTAAACAATCAGGGGGATGGAGCGCGCGCTCCATCCCCCTTTTGGTGACGCCGTTCGCGCGGCGCGGTTACACGATCATGTTGTTCTGGAGGATAAAAGTAATATCCTCATTCTCGTGGGTCAAGCTGCCCGTGCCGTCTCCGTTGTTGTTGTAGATCCAGCCGTTGTCCAGCAGGTCCTGGGTATGCACCTGGTCGGTGGCGTCGCCCGTGATGTGCACGGTAAGGGCCTCGCCGTTGCTGATGCCCTTGAAGCCGTCCAGCAGGTCGTTCAGGAGCAGGGTGTCCGCGTTGCCGCCGGTCATGTCCACGAGGATGTTCTCAAAGCCCTTCACCGCGCCTTCCTCAAACAACCCGCTGAAAGCGCCGCCTTCCCCGAAGGCGTTTTCGCCGCCCAGGCCGTCCAGGTTCAGGATCAGGGTGTCGTTGCCCTCGCCGCCGTTCAGCAAGCCGCCGGTGAAGCCGTTCAGGCTCAGGATGTCGTCGCCCGCGCCGAGGTCAACCGTGCCGCCCTGCATGACGCCCAGGTCCACGCGGTCCGAGCCGTCACCGAGAGAGATATGGCCGTCCAGGGCGCCGTGGATGCTGATGTCGTTGCCTTCGTTGCCGCCGGTTATGGTGGCGTGGGTCACGTTGCCGTCCACTGTCAAGGCGTTGTGGCCGTTGCCGAGGTCGAAGTTCACGGTGTCGTGGCTCGTTCCGGCGATGTCCCCGTGGATTTGCACCTGGTCGTCGCCGCCGCCGAAAATGGCGTCATGCGTGGCGTCGCCCTGGTGGTCGACGTGGTTGCTCACGGCGTGGCCGTTCTCGTCCGTCTGGAGAATGTCCGCCAGCGTGGATTCGTGCTCCTGGCTGAAGTTGATCGTCTGGTCGGGATGCGCGGTGTTCCAGTCGTTGATCAGGGTTTCCAGCCAGTAACCTGCGGGCATTTCGAGGTTGTCACCCACGATCCAGTGGATGGACTCGATGTGCATGTTGTCGCCGTTCGCCAGCGCGTGCCCCAGCCAAGCCTGGTAGTTGGCCGCGAACTCGTCCCAGGTGGCCGCGCGCAGCACCAGGATGTCGTAATCCGCCTCGTTCGCGTCGCCGGCCGCCAGGGTGAAGTTACCCTCTATCTTGCCGTTCAACTCGATGCGGTCGTCTCCCTGTCCTGTCTTGATGCTGTTCAGGCTGCCGGCCGCACCATCAGTGTAGATCCTGCCGTTGATTTCAATGTGGTCGCCCGGGCCGCCGGCAACGCTCTTGCCGGTGATCTCGTTGACGCCGCCCTTTTCAGCGAACATGGCGTAGGAACTGGCCGCGCCCGTGGCCGTGATGACCACGGCGATAGGCCCTTCGCCCACGGTGATGATGTTCTTCGCGCCCTGACCGGAGGCGGACATGCCGTAAGACTCCGTGCCGCCCGTGGCCTTGAGGGTCACCGTGCCGGAAACATCCTCAATGATGTTCTCGGCGGGGTTGGCGCCGGAGTCCGCAAGGGCGCGCATGGCGTAGTTTTTGTCGCCGTTCTGGGCCGATACGGTCACGTCGCCGTCCACGCCGGTGATGATGTTCCTCGCCTCGCCCACGTCTTCCGTCTGCGACAGGGTATACGCGTACATGGCGGTGTTGGTGCCGCCGCTGCCCGAAGCCGTGACAGCCACGTCACCCTTGATATTTTCAATACGGTTTTCGCTGACGGTGTCGACATTTCTTGCACTGTTGTTGGCCGCGTACATGCCCGTACGGGATTTGCCAGAGCCGCCAGTTACGCCGTCGGCTGTGATTTCCACAGCGTTTCCGCCCGGATCGGTTGCGGTGATATCTTTGATGGTGTTGTGGCCCCGGTTGGCCCACATGCCCACGAGGTCGGCGGTGACTGTGGCCTTGGACGCGTTTTTGATCAGGTTGAGGGATTCGTCCGTATCGGCGACATACATGCCGTAGCTTTCGCCGCCCCGGGTGGTGATGCTGACTGTGCCGCCGCTGGAGTCGATGGTGTTCGAGGCCGAGTTGCCGGCGGCCATGCCGAGGCTCGCAACGGAGCCGGAGACCTTGATGGTCACGTCATGAGCGGTGATGGTGTTGGACACCCCCGTGTTGTCGGTGGCGAGCATGCCGCGGCCTGTGCCCGCGCTCACCACATCCAGGGTCACTTTGTCGGCCTGGATGGTGTTGCTCGCGCTGGTTCCGGTGTAAGCCCCGGCGGTCATGGCGTTGCCTTTGGCGTAGACGTCCACCTCTTTTGCGCCGTCAATGAGGTTTGTCCCGGTGTAGGCACTCATGCCCTGGGCAGACCTGTGGTCCGCGTCGCCGAGATGGACCGATTCCATGCCGGTGATGGTGTTCGAGGCCTTTCCGCTGTACGCATACATGCCGGCGCCTTTGGAGAAAATGTTCGCCTCGCTGCCGGTCGCGCCGTTGCCCTCAATGGTGTTGGTTCCGCCGCCGAGCGCGGTCATGCCGTCATTGCTCGACGTGATATTGACCGTTTTCGCGCCGTCAATAAGGTTGGCGCCTTTACCCTCGGCGAGTATCCCGTAAGCATCGCTGCCGCTGGCGGTGATATCCACCGTGCCGCCCTTGGAATGGACGTTGATCGTGCTGTTGCCCGCAGCGTGCATGCCTATGCCGTTTGCGGTGCCGTCGGTCGTTATGGTCACGTTTTCAGCCGTGACGTCCACCGTGGAGCCGCCTGTGGCGTATATGCCCCGGCCGGTGTTGCCGCCGGTGGCGGTTAGGGTTACCGTGCCGTTGGCGGCGTCCACGTTGGTGGCGCCGCCATCGGAGGCGCGGATCGCCTGGTTTTCGGCACCGGCGCCCGTGGCCGAGATCTTCACATCGCCGTCCGAGGAGGTGATGCTGTTGGAGCCGGCGGCGGCGCTAAGGCCGTAGTTCGCTTTGATGCCGTCTTTGGCTGTGACGGTCACATCGCCGGTGCTGGTTATGATGTTTTCACCCTTGTAGGCGGCGTTCACGCCGGCGCTTACAGAACCGCCCTTCAGGGCTTCTATGGTCACGCTCGAGGCGTTCTGGATGGTATTCTTCGCTTCGCTGGCATACATGCCGTTGTGGTAGGCGTCCTGGGTCGCCCCGTCCACAGTGATGCGTACTTCGCCGCCGTCAATGGTGTTGCCGGAGTTGCCGTGGTAGGCGTTCATGCCCGTATGGCTGGCCTTCAGGGTGACCTTTTCGGCGCCGTCAATAAGGGTTTTGTTGCCCTTGCCCTCGGCGGACATGGCGTAGCCCTGGTTGCCGTAAGCGGAGACGCTGACCTCGCCGGTGGCGTGGATATTGATGGCGCTGTTCTGGCCGCTGGCCTGCATGCCCCTGGCCCAGCTGCTGTTGGCTTCTCCCTTGGCGTCGATGGTCACGTTGCCGGCGGTAACGTCGACTGTTGAGCCCCCATCCGCGTATATGCCGAGAGCGCCTCTGCCCTCGGCGTCGATAGTCACGCTGCCCGCGTCGACGGACACGTCGCCGCCCTTGTCCGCGAACACGCCGTAAGCGGTAGGACCGCCGGCCTTGTCCGTGCCCGCGCCGATCGTCACGGTGGTGTCGCCGCCCTTAATGGTCACGTCCTTGCCGTCTCCGGCGGCGTAGATGCCGTACTGGCCGCCGGCTTTGTCGGCGTTGATGTCTATGGTTCCGTGGTCCATGGTGATGGTGGAACTGCCTTCAGAAGCGCGGAGGCTATTCTTGATGTCCAGCATGCCGGTGCCGGAGCCGAAGTTCATGTCCGTCTTGTCCACGTTGCCGTGCACGGTCACACTGTCGTTACCCCAGGCCCGGCCGTTGTCTTTGTCCGGATCGTTATAGCCGGTGTTGATCTTCCCGCCGGTGATGTCGCCTACGAAGTTCATCTCGTCGTTCAAATTGCTGGAAGTGGTGTCATAATCACTGGTATTGCTCGTATCCTTGCCCGAATGCCATTCGCCGTGGGCCAGTTCGCCGTTGTAGGGCGGGGTGTCCTGGTCCTGCTGCTTGGAGTCAAAGAATTCATCGGGCGTGACCACGATCTGCATGGAGTAGGTGTTGCCGTTGCTGTCCGTGATCGTGACGTAAAAGATGCCGCCTGCCGCCGGGGGGTTGTCAAAGATGATTTTGCCGTCAGCGTAGCTGTACTCCATGGGGGCGAGGATGATGGGAACGCCGTTTGCGTCAAAAAATTCCAGGCTGGCGTCATCGGGCGCGGTGCCGGCCGCGTATTTCGCGGCCGAGCCGCCGGCAACGGAGAGCAGGTCCACGCTCAGTTCCGGCAGGGTGTTTTCATTCTGCGTGTACATAACGCCGCGTGCGATGTAGTCCAGCGGCCCGTTCGGCCCCACCGGAGCATCCGGCGTTCCGGCGCCGTCCGTGCCGGTTCCGGCGGCGGCCCCGGCGGCGGGCAGCGCGCTTTCCTGATATTCCGGCGCTTCGGTGCTTCTGTCCCACTGGCTGGTGCCGAGGCTCCCCAACCGGTCGACACCGCCGATCAAACTGCCCGCGTCGTCGGCGTATTCGCCGGAACCGCTGGAGCCAGCGGCGGCAGCGCCCGGCCCGGCCGCGGTGGCGAGGTCAAGGTCGGTGTCGGCAAAAGCCTGAGCCGCCGTGACCTCTTCCCCTTGGGGGAGGATAAGCGTGGGCAGCGTTCCTCCGTTTTCCGTGACGAAAAAGTTGGTGATGGTGACCGTGCCGCCGTTGTCCAGCTCAAAGACGAGATCGTTTCCCGACCGGGAAACCGTGGCGTCTTCCGGATTGAACGGCAGACGCACCCCGTTGCCGGGAACCATGGTTACGCTCAGCGTTTCGTGCGCCGCCGGCGCGGGAACGGACAGAACGGCGCCGTGTTGCGCGCCGGTTGTGGTAATGGTTGCCTGTGACATGATTTTCCCCCTTGGATAATAGTGCTACTGTTTTTTAACGCCGCCGATCGGCGCCACCTCTCTTCCTCCCCTATATATAAGGAAGAGACGTATTGATGATGCCATCATAGGAGAAAACAAAATCACCTCAAGGGGTAGAAACACTAATTTATGCAAAGTAATATTTTGCAACAATCGGCGGCGTATGTCCGCCTTTGCAGAAGCGATGCGTAGTGTTGTGATAAAAAAGTAATTGTAGCAATGTGTTATCGCTTTTTGCGTGGATCTTTTCATGAAACATTCAGCAACATGTGGTAGCATTTTGTAACAATTGGACCGATTGCTGTTTTAGCGGAAACCGGAACGGGGAAAGCACGGCAAAAATGGACGCCATGCGCCGGTTCCGGGCAACCGGCGGTCGGGGGAAAAAAGCCCATGCAACGCTCTAGCAAAAAATACGGTTCGGGTGTATGGAGAAACACGCGCGGCGATGTTGCGCCAATGCAATACCATCCGCGTTACTGGGATATACCTGCGCTACGGTTCCGCGCCATCGGCTTTTTTCATTGATTTTTTCGCTTCGATCTTCCGGTTGCAACGCGCGTGGAAAAGGGGGACAGCGTTTGTCATGCGCCGCGGCATCGCGCGGTCATGTATATCAATTTATTGATATAAAAGACGAATGCAATGCACATGCGAAACCTGTACGTTGTCTTGCTCTGCGCCGCCCTTGCCGTCCTGTTGTGCTGCTCCGCATCCCATGCGAAACAGACCGGCACGGACATACGGCATTATACGGAGGTCCCCGGCATAACGGAGGCCGAAGTCGCGGCGATACGGTCCCTGGCCGCGCAAAACAGAACCCTCACCTACGGCGCGCTGCTCTCCACGGAAGCGTCCATCGACACCAACGGCGTTTTTACCGGGTACACCCAGCGGTTCTGCGATCTGTTAAGCTCCCTGTTCGGCATGCGTTTTTCTCCGGCGATTTATGACTGGGACGCGATCCTCGCCGGGCTTGCGGACGGCTCCCTTGATTTTTCCGGCGACCTGATCCCGACCCCGGCGCGGCGTGAAAAATATTTCATGTCCGACGCCATCGCCGAGCGCTCCATCAGCATTTTCAAAAAGAAAGGCGCGGAAAGCATCGGCGATATCGCGAAAAAGCGCCCCCCGAAGCTCGCCTTCCTGACGGGGTCCGTGCACCTTGCCCCGTTCCGGGAAGTGTACCCGGAGCCCTTTGAGCTCGTGTACGTCGACAACTTTGAAAACGCCGCGTCAATGCTGCGGTATGCGACCATCGACGCGTTCATCAACGAAAGCGTTTCCGATTGTTTTTTCATCGAGTACGGGTTTGTGGAGGCCAGGCCCTTTTTCCCGCTCGTGTATATCCCGGTTTCCCTGACCACGGAAAAAGAAGCGCTGAAGCCCCTTATAAGCGCGTTGAACAAATACCTCGCGGCCGGGGGCCAGGAAACGCTGACGAAACTCTATGCGGCCGGGGAAGCGGACTACAAAAAATACGGCCTGTTCAAAGCGTTCACCCCCGAGGAAGCGGCCTACGTCGAACGCGCCGCCTCGTCCGGCAGGCATATCCCCGTCGTTCTCGAGAGCGACAACTATCCCGTGAGTTTTTTCAACTACAAGACCAATGCGTTCGAAGGCATTGTCGTTGATATTCTCGCGGCGGTCTCCGCCGCCACCGGCCTGCGGTTCAAGACGGTCAACCAGGGCGGCGCGAAGTGGGAGGATATCCTGGCCAGCCTCGTTTCCGGCGAGGCCGCGCTTATCTCCGAACTCATGTATTCGGAGGGGCGCAAGGGCAAATTCCTCTGGACGGACCAGCCCTTTTGCACAACGTCTTACGCCTTCATATCAAAAGCGTCTTTTCCGGATCTCGAGATATACCAGGTGATGAGCCAGAAGGTGGGGGTCATCAAGGGAACCGCGTATGAGGAAATGTACAACAAGTGGTTTCCCACCAGCAAGGCCGTGCCCTACGATACCGGCGACCTGGCTTTTGAAGCGCTGGAGCGGGACGAAATAACGCTTATCCTGGCCGCCGAGGCGCTCTTGCTCAGCCAGACCAATTACCGCGAAAAACCGGGCTACAAGGTCAATATCGTCCTGAACCACCCCATCGAGGCCAAGTTCGGCTTCAATCCCAATGAACGGGAGTTGTGCTCGATCATCGGCAAGGCCCAGAGCTTCATCAAGACGGATATGATCGCGAAGCGCTGGTTCGGGAAGGTGTTCGACTATTCCGCCGAGCTTTCCAAAACACGGGTGTATCTTCTGCTGATCTGCATCGCCCTGTTGCTCGCCATTCTCGGTTTTATCATCTTCCTTTCCCTCCGGAACCGCATGATGCGGAAAAAACTGGAGGAACTCGTCAGCGAGAGAACCCGCGAACTGCGGCGCCAGATGCTCGAGCGGGAGGCGGCGGAACAGGAGGCCCGGGTCGCCTCCAGCGCGAAAAGCTCCTTCCTGGCCCGGATGAGCCACGAAATACGCACGCCCCTCAACGCGGTCATCGGCATGTCCGAAATAGCCAAAAAAGCCTCGGCGGAGAACGGAAAAGCCCTGGCCGCCATAAACCGGATACTCACTTCCTCCCGCCATCTCCTGGGCATTTTGAACGACATCCTCGACATGGCGAAGATAGAATCGGGCAAAATGGAACTGGCGAGCGAATCCTTCCGCCTCGGCGAGGCCGTCGCCGAGGTCGCGGACATCATCCTCAGCCGGTGCGCCGACAAGGACATCGATTTCACCGTGTCCATGGAAGGCCTTGCCGAGTGCGTGGTCTTGGGCGACAAGCTGCGGCTCAACCAGGTGCTCATCAACCTGCTCGGGAACGCCGTGAAGTTCACGGGCCAGGGCGGCCGGATCGGCATGAGCGTCACCCTGCTTGAAGAAACGGATGCGGCGCTCCTGCTCGCCTTTGCCATAGAGGACAACGGCATCGGCATGACGGAGGAACAGATCGCCAAACTGTTCGTGCCCTTTGAACAGGCCGATACCAGCATTGCTTCGCGGTTCGGCGGCACGGGGCTGGGGCTTTCCATCAGCAAGAATTTGATAAACGCCATGGGCGGGGATATTTGCGTCACCAGCGCGCCCGGCAGGGGGGCGACGTTCCGCTTCGAGCTGCTGCTGCCCAAAGGGCGAACCGTCGCGGCGGAAGAATCGGATCCCGGCGAGAACATTGACCTGCAAGGCGTGCGGATACTCCTCGCGGAAGACATTGAGGTGAACCGGATGATCCTCGATGAGCTGCTTTCCGCGACGGGCGTCCAACTGGAGGCCGCCGTGAACGGAGCGGAAGCGGCGGCCATGTTCGCCGCCTCGCCGGAGGGGTATTACCAGCTTGTTTTCATGGATATCCAGATGCCGGAAATGGACGGGTACGAAGCCACGGAAAAAATCCGGGCCATGCCCCGCGCCGACGCGCGGGAAACCCCCATCATCGCCATGACCGCCAACGCCTACCGGGAAGACGTGGAACGCGCCATGGCCGCGGGGATGAACGGGCATTTGGCGAAACCGATAAACGTCACCTCCTTGTTCAAGGCCCTCGCGTCCCAGCTCGGCCGGTGCGGCGCGGGGCACGGGGCCGCAAGCGGGGGCGGCTGAGCGCGATTTTTAGGGTGACCGGCGCAAGCGGCCGGGCATACGCGTGACGCGTATGCCCGGTTTTTTGCTTCCTTCCGCGTTCTCGCAAATAAAATAACCAAATTTTTCGAACACCCAGGATATAAAGATGTATATGGTGCGATGGCTTATCTATCGTAACTTCATTACTGTTGTTTTTTTGATACAATCAATTGTTTTATGCGCTGTTAGTATCTGTTATTTTGTATCTAATTGTGTTTTCACTCCTTGAAAAAAATGTTTAGTTCCCTATTATGCCACGGCAAACAACGTTGCTTCGGCATATTCAGTATGCGGGGGAGTTCCGCGCGGGCAATCAGCGCGGATTATCAGCAACATTCCGTCTTCAAGGGGGACCATCATGACACAGGCTTCTGTTACGACAACGGCCGCGCAACGCGACGCCGTTCTTCACGTTCCGGCTCCGGCCGCGCGCGAAACGCTGACCGTGGCCATGCAGCCGGGCGGCGGCGTGCAACTGCCGTTCAACCCTGGTGAGGCCGTTGTTTCCCGGTCGGGAAACGACCTTGTCTTTAAACTCGAAAACGGCGGCACGGTTACCATCGCCGGCTTTTTCGTCACGGAAAACGGGGGTGATCTGCCCACGCTCATTCTTCCTCAGGGGGAGGAGGTGCCGACATCGCTCGCCTTTGCCGATTCCGGCTTTGATCTTGCCACCGCCGCCGGCCCGGCAGCCGGTTCTTCCGGTTCGAGCGGCTCCGGCGAATACGCCGACAACGCGGGCAGCCTGATAGGCGGCATGGATGGACTGGACAGCCTCGGCACCACCCAATGGGATAGAGACACCGAAGCGCCGGAGATCTACACGGGCGCGGCGCCCGGTCTTGTGGCCGAAACCGTAACGCCCGGCCCCGGCCCGCTGCCTGGTCCCGATGCGCCTGGCCCGGACGGTCCCGTTGATCCTGTTGATCCGGTCGACCCCATTGATCCTGTCGATCCGGTTGACCCGGTTGATCCCGTCGATCCGGTCGACCCGGTTGATCCCGTCGATCCCGTCGATCCCGTCGATCCGGTTGATCCGGTTGACCCGGTTGACCCGGTTGATCCCGTCGATCCGGTTGACCCGGTTGACCCGGTTGATCCCGTCGATCCGGTTGATCCGGTTGACCCGGTTGACCCGGTTGACCCCAAGGCCCCGTTTGATTATGTGGCGCGCGGCGTCATCTATCCCGGAGAGCCGGCCACGGCGCGGGACGGGCAGCGGGAGGATGTGGAACTGACGGTGGACCTGCTGGCCAACGGCGGCAAGAGCACCTACCCGGCCCGCCAGGCTCCGGCTTCGGTCAGCCTTTCGTTTTTCGACGCGGACGGCAAGCCCGTCGACTCCCCGCTGCAATGGCGCTACGACCAGGCCACCGGCAAGATAACCTTCAAAGGGTGCCCGCCTGACGGCGTGTACTACGTGCTGGTCGAGAACAGCGGCGGCGGCAAGTACTATATGCAGATCGTGGCGGATTCCAAAGGCGACTTCGACTCCGCGGCCCAGGACGCGGCAACGCCTTCCCCCAGCGGCATCGTGCCCCACGGGGAATGGCACTCGGGCAAGGGGACGCCCCTTGACGGCGAGCACGACGTCATATCCAGCAACCTGGCTGATGCCATGACCTTTTCCAGCGGCATTTCCGGCGCGAGCATTAAGACCGGCTATGCCGAAAACCGTAACTGGGGCAACGATACCATCACCGTGCAGGGCAACGTCGCCGATTCCGATATCACGTTCGGCAACGGCAGGGACACGATAACCGTTACCGGGAGCGTCTCCGAGTCCTCCATTGATACGGGCGGCGGCAACGACAAGGTGACCATCGGCGGCAACGTGACCAAAAGCAGCATTGATACCGGCGCGGGCAACGACTCGGTGACCATTGACGGCCACGTGACCGACTCCTTTATCAATATGGGCGCGGGCAACGATATCCTGACCATCAGAGGCCACCTGTACTCCGGTGCCGTTATCGATACGGGCTCGGGCAACGACACGGTCACGATCAGCGGCCACATCCACGCCGGTTCCTCCATCAACACGGGCGCGGGCAACGATATTCTGACGATCGGCGGTCACCTGTACGGCGACGTCAAAATTGACACGGGCGCGGGCGACGACACGGTGACGATCCGCGGCAGCGTACACTCCGGCAACACCATTGATACGGGCGCGGGCAACGATACGGTGACGATCAACAGTTTCGTGACCGACTCAACCATCAACTTGGGCGATGGCGCGGACAAGTTGACCGTCAACGGCTACGTGAACGGCGTCACCATTGACGCGGGCGCGGACGCCGACACGGTGACGATCAGCAGTTTCGTGACCGGCTCAACCATCAACTTGGGCGATGGCGCGGACAAGTTGACCGTCAACGGCTACGTGAAAGGCGCCACCATTGACGCGGGCTCGGGCAACGATACGGTGACCATTAACGGCGCGGTTGCAAACAGCGCCATTACCGTGGGCGACGGCAACGACACGCTGACCATTAACGGCGTGGTCACAAACAGCACCATTTTTATGGGTGACGACAACGACATGCTGCGCCTGGCCGGGTTCACCGGCGGCTTGCTGGACGGCGGCGGGGGTCACGATACCCTGGTCCTGAGCCTGGACGGCCTGGGCGGCGCAAAGGCCTTTGAAGCGGGCGGCGCGTTCAGCGGGCTGTTCAAGGAGGGCGCGGTGAAAAACTTTGAGGAAATTCTTCTTGATATGAGCGGCGATACCAAAGACGTTCTGGACCTGGACACGTTGCTGAGCGGCCTTGAGGGTCTCAGGGACGGCGAGCCGCTTGTCGTGCACATCATGGGCGGCGAGAACGACGAGGTGAACACCCAGAGCCTGATAGAGGGCGGTTGGGTGTGCACCTCCCAGGGCGATGCCGCGAGCGTCTGGACCAACAACACCAGCGACACCAACGCGGATATTACCTTCATCATCCAGAACAACCTACTAATACCATAACGCACCGGACGAACGGCGCGAAACAGGACGGGGATGGAGCGCGCTCCATCCCCGTTTCGGTTTTCAGGATGCCGCCGTTGGCAAGGTTCCCGCGGCCATTACTTGGGCGCGAACAGCCCTTCGTCGAACTGCCGCACGAGATGATCCAGAAAAAACCTGGAGGCGAGGGGCAGGAAATTCCTGTCTTTGTACACCGCGCCGATATTGCGCTGCAAGGCGGGCCGGAGCGGCCTGGTGGCCACGTCGTACCCGCTTTTCCGCAAAATGATCGCGGGCAGGATGCCCACGCCCAGGTTTTTCTCGATCATGGCCATGATGGTGTAGTCGTCGTGGACCCGGTACTGGATATTGGGGTTTTGCTCGTGGGAGGCGAAAAACGCGAGGAGCTCGTTGTATTCGCCCTCTTCAAGCAGGATGAACGGTTCCCCGAGGAGTTGGTCCAGCGAGAGGCTCCTCTGCCGTGCCAGGGGGTGCTCTCTCGGCAGCACGGCCAGCATCTCGTCTTTGGCCAGGGGGGTGCTTTGCAGCCCGTGCGCGAAATCGGTATTAATCAGGCCGAAATCAACGCTGCCTTCCCGGACGAGTTGGGCGATGCCCGTATACGTCGCCTGCTGCTGCAAGTAAAACTGCACGGCAGGGTACAGCTGCTTGAAGCCGTGCATCAGCTCCGGCAGCCAGCTGCACGACACGCTCGCAATGGAGCCTATCCGGACAACGCCCCCTTGCAGCCCGAGCATTTCCTTCTGTTTTTCCCACAACCGCCTGTGGGCGTTATACATTTCGCGGATATAGGGAACCAGCTCCTCGCCGTTGGCTGTCAGGGCCAACCCGTGGCGGGAACGGATGAGCAGCGTTGTGCGCAGATCCTCCTCCAGCGATTTTATCATTTGGCTCACGGCGGACTGGGTATAGCCCAACTCGTCGGCGGCCTTGGAGAAGCTTCCCGCGTCAACGGTTTTAATCAGAGCGATGTAGCGGTTCATACTATTCCATAAGTTTTTTTACTGTAACTATTATACAAATTAATTGTCCTTATTTCAAGCGCCATGCTAGGAATGCTCCCCATCGGACAAGGGGAGAGAAATGCATACGTTTGCTGTTTGGAAACAAGGCTTCAGGGACGGGCTTCCCGTCTTTTTCGGCTATCTTGCGGTGTCGTTCACTTTTGGGATCGCGGCCCAGAACATTTTACAGCCGCTCCAGGCTGTTCTCATGTCGGCCACCAACTACACCTCCGCCGGGCAGTTTGCGGCCCTCGGCCTGATCGCCGCGTCGTCGACGTTTTGGGAGATGGCGGCCACGCAGTGCGTCGTGAACCTGCGCTACAGCCTGATGGCCTGCGTCATCTCGCAAAAGCTGGACGGGAGCGCCCCGGGATTCCACCGCTACTGCATCGCCGCCGGGCTGACGGACGAAGTCTTCGGCCTGTGTTCCGCAAGGCCGGGCGCGCTGCGGCCCGCCTTTGCCTACGGCGTGATGAGCGCCGCGCTGCCCGGCTGGGTGCTGGGCACCTTTCTGGGCATGCTCTCGCACGAACTCATGCCACCCTCGGCCATGAGCGCGCTCGGCATAGCCATTTACGGGATGTTCATCGCCATCGTGTTTCCGCCGGTCAGGGAAAACCGCACCCTGGCTCTTGTGGTTGCGGCGTCCATGGCCGGCAGTTTCCTTTTTGACTGTATCCCGGCGCTCATGCACATAACGCCGGGCTTCAAGATCATCCTGCTCACCGTCGTCATCGCGAGCGGCGCGGCCATCCTGTTCCCGCTGCACGGGAAGGACGGAAGAGACGGCAAGGACCGCGCCCCCGCCGGACGGCGCTACGCCGTCAACTGAGGTCTGCCGTGAACGACATCATCATCTATATCCTGGTCATGGCCGGCGTTACCTACTGCATCCGGGCGCTGCCGCTCGTGCTGATCCGGGGGGAGATAACGAACCCGTTCATCCGCTCGTTTCTGTACTACGTGCCCTTCGTCACCCTGTCGGTGATGATTTTCCCGGCCATTCTCAATTCCACGGCCAGGGTGGAATCCGCCGCCGTCGGCGCGGTGGCGGCGGTTATCCTCGCGCTGCACAAGGGCAGCCTGATCCAGGTTTCCCTGCTGGCCTGCGCGGCGGTCTTCCTGGTTGAGCGCGTGCTGTAGAGCGTTTCCCGCGTAGGGAAAAGACGACCGGGGCGGCATAGGCGAATGCCGCCCCGGTTTTTTCAGGCGTACCGGCGAATACCGGCGGGGGGTGCGGTCTGCCGCGGCGCGCGGCCCGGCGGGTTCAGCGCTTTTTTTCGTAAGGCGACTGCACGTTGATCTCGAACCGCTCGATGAACCCGGTCAATTCGCCCTTGGCGTCCCTGACGCCCTGCATGTAGACGCGCTGGTTCCTGACGTTGACCCCGACGAAATAATCCTTGCCGTCCTTTTGCATCTTTTCGAAAGCCTTTTTTATCATCTCGTTGGAGGCGGGGTAATCGTGGCAGTCGAAGACGCTCTTGCCGAGCAGTTCGCCGTAGCCCCGCTCCTGGTGGTAATGGTACTTCGCGTACCGGTTCATGAACCGGATGATATAGTCCTTGTCCACGAAAACGATGGGATAGGCAAAACTGTTCAGGATGCTTTCCAGCATTTCTTGCGTGTGCATACAACTCCTCGGCGCTTCGGTATAAAGGCCGGACCGGGTTTTCCGGTCCCGCGCGTTGCGTGGGCGGCGGCGGTACGCTGATCGGGCTGCCCCGTTCCTCTTTTCCGGGATTCAGTGTGCCCTGGTTCTTCCGCTTCGTCCAGTTCCGGATGGCGCTACCCTCGCTTTTTTTCTTGGCCCGGAGGGAAAAAGTGATGCGCGCGGCAAAAGAGGGAAGGGGTTTGAGCGGCCGCATGGGCGCGCCGCCGTGCTCCGCAACGCTCGTTGCGGTTTAGCTGAAAAACGGGACGGGATGGGCCGGACCGCGTTGTCCGGCCCATCCCGTTTGGTGGGCATCATAGGATGCTTTTGGCGATAAGGATCGATATGACGAAAACAAACAGACACAAGCCGAAGATGGCCTTGGCGACAAAGCTCGCCGCCCCGGCTATCCCGGTAAAGCCGAGAAGTCCGGCAACGACGGCGATGACCAGTGCCCAAATTCCCCATGACAGCATATGACACCTCCTTTTGATGGATATGCCCTCCATCACACGGCATCGCGCAACGGGAAACTATAATCAGGGGTATAAGGCCCGCGCCGCGTCATCTCCGGCAAGCGCGGGCGAGCGCGCCGTTTTCGGGGAGCGCGGCTGGCGCTCAGGCCGGGTTAGGGGACGTTCCCAGCGGATCGGCCGCGTCGTCCGGGGAATCGTCTTCCAGCCAGGTATCCCCGTTCAGGGAAACGATGAAGACGGGAGAGGCTTTAAGGTCGGTAGTCACCCCGGCGGGCGTGCACGGATCGGGTGATTCCCCGGGGGGTTGCCCGGATATGCAATATTTTTTCGGCATTATCTGGCCCATGGGTATCCTCCTGTATTTTTGCCGATAATACGGCAACCGGCAGGGGGAGAGGAGGATTATCATGGTATAAAGGAAGCGCTGATTAATGGTCTTTTTGCCCTTTGCCCGCGTCAGGCTCGTCCCGTGCGAAGCTCATGTATGTCTTTATACACTTCGCTCCGCCCGGAACTCGCCTTCCTTGGCAAAGGACAAAAATCCTCATTAATCAGCGCTTCCCAAAAAGCGCGGGCGGCGCAAATATCTCCGTTTTCCCTCTTGCAATTTTCCACGTTTTACCATAGAAATGCCCCTCGTGGTTGTGGCTTCTTCCCATAAAGGGGCTGCGGCTGCTTTTTGGAGCGGTAGTTAAGACGGTTATAACGCCGGCCTGTCACGCCGGAGGCCGAGGGTTCGAGTCCCTTCCGCTCCGCCAGAATGTTCCGGGCATCGCCCGACACCATATTTCCGGCCCCGTAACGCCGGAGCAAACAGGCCGCAAGGCCAAGTTACGGAGCGGTAGTTAAGACGGTTATAACGCCGGCCTGTCACGCCGGAGGCCGAGGGTTCGAGTCCCTTCCGCTCCGCCAGTTTATTGCCTCGCAAGGCAGCTTAAAGGCTGAAAACCTCTTGGAAACAAAGGTTTTCAGCCTTTTCGTTTGCGTCACAAAAGATCAGAAATCCTCTCGGAAGCAGGTTTAAAATCGGGTAAAAATCAGGGTACGGCGTTTCCCCACTTCGATTTTACCCGATACCCTGCGGAGGAAAATACCCGATGCCCACGCAAATCCTAACAGACACAAGGCTCAGAACGCTCAAAGCCAAAGACAAGCCCTACAAAGTCCCTGACGGCACCATTGGCGGGTTGCATGTCGCCGTATCCAAGGTCGGCGGGAAAGCGTTTCGACTTGCCTATAAGTTTGAGGAAAAGCATCAATTGCTGACCCTTGGCACATACCCCACAATGACCCTTGCGGAAGCGCGAGAATCGGCCCAAGCTGCTAAGAAAGAGCTTGCCCAAGGTGTAAATCCCACCACAACCAAAAAGGCCGAGAAAACAAAAGTCCGGGCCGCATCAGTTACCTTCCGCTCCGTGGCAAGGGAATGGCTGGCTTTCAGGCAACCGGAGTTGTCCCAGACCCATTGGGACGATACGAAAGAAAAGCTGGAACTGCATGTCTACCCCCGGTTCGGCGACAAGGCCATTGCGGAAGTAGGCAAGGCTGACATAAAAACGGCCTTGGACACCTTGCAAGCGCAAAGGAAGTTCGCCACTCTCAAAAAGATTCGGACTATCGTATCCCAGATTTTGCGGTACGCGATAGACAGGGAACACGCTGGTGTCGTGGATTGGGCCGCGCAACTCCAAGGGCAATACCCCAATCCGGTATCCCTGCAAAAGCATCGGGCCGCAATTACCGATCCAAGACAGGTGCAAGGGCTGATGCTGGCAATCGAAGGCTACGCGGAAATAAGTATGCTCACATGCCTTGCCTTGAAGTTCTCGGCTTTGACGTTCTGCCGTCCGGGCGAAGTCCGCCATGCCGAGTGGAATGAATTTGATTTCGATAACAAGCTGTGGCGCATCCCGGCGGATAAAATGAAGATGAAGCAACCGCACCTCGTCCCTCTGGCGCGGCAGACCGTGGAAGTTCTGGAACAACTCAAGCCGTTGTCCGGGCATACGCGATACCTCTTCCCCTCAGTCCGCACGACCGAGCGTTGCATGTCCGAGGCCACCATCACCGGCGCTCTGCGCCGTCTCGGGTACACCACGGACCAGATGTGCGCTCACGGCTTTCGCGGCATGGCCTCATCTATATTGAATGAGAAGGGCTTTAACCGGGACTGGATAGAGCGTCAGCTTGCCCACACGCCGCTCGACAAGGTGAGAGCCGCTTATTTGCACACGGAATTCTTGGATGGTCGGCGCGGTATGATGCAGAATTGGGCGGATTTTTTATTGTAACTTACAGGAGGGTTCAATAATGATGGCAACCCATGAACTGTGGCGCTCGATTCTGGAATGTAACGATAGAGGCCTGTTGTCGAGTGGCGCATGGAAAGCATTACGCGCAATCGCAGAACGCATGACAAAAGAAGACTTTAGTTCTGGAAATGCAAAAGAACAAGGCGAAAAACTCATCAAGGCACTTGGTTATGATGGGTGGCATGAATTGAAAGAGGAATCGAAATTACAGAGAAAAATTGAATCTATTAACAACTGCATTCAGATTGCAAAAGAGAAATATAACGGTTCATTGAGCATGCTGTTTCAGAAAGAGAAAGTTTATCTTGTTGACGGGTATGCTTCACAGTCAGGCGGATTGAGGAAATTTTACCGTGTCCTAGATTCAATAGGTATTTCAAGAAAGAGTGTTGATGATAATGTTTTGTCGCTGGAAAGAATATTGTTCGATGATGTTTTTGATAGCGGAACGCCCCTTGATAAATTCCGCGAAGAGAAATTAAAGCATACTGTCAGGATGCTCATGAAAGCACAGTTAAAAAAGAGGGAGTGTACCAAACCCCAAGATAAATAGTTGTGACATTTTTTGCCAGATCATCGTCACGGACTCATTGAAAAAAGCAATATATTAAGCCTCTTGTAGTCAACCATTACAGGAGGTTTTTTATGGCTACGCAATTGACACGTTCCCCTTCCCCATCTCTCCCCGCCCGATTCCTTACCAAGAAAGAGGTATGCCTCATGCTCGGCCTAAGTCGGGCCACCGTGGAGCGCATGACCGCCATCGGGATGCTTCCCCTGCCCATACAGGTCGGCAAGCGCGCCGTGAGGTGGGACGCTGCCGAGATAGCGGGGTGCATCAGCAACATGCCGCGCGTTGAGGACGCCTACGCTTGCCATGTGACCGGAAGAGGAGGTGCGCCATGAGCGAGCAGAGGCCGCGCCCTCCTCCCATTGGTGCTCGTGAAGGCAACAGCGCAGGTCAGAGGCCGTTTTCAATACCCCCCTACACCGGGGTACATTTTATACCGCAACCGAAAAAGGGAAAAATAATGAAAAAGAATAATAAATATAGGCGATATCAAAAAAACTGGAATTAGGTCTCTTTCTTCAACAGTTAGCAGCCTCAAGAGTAATTATAGGAACTCTGCTGAGAGGTTGCGACTAGTGGCAGAAAAAAAGATAGAAGAAGACGAGATGGGTAAAAATATTATGAGCCTTATTGAATGTATGGCAGCAGATGGATGCATGTACGTCACACTTGATGATACTGACTATACATTAACATATGATATAGCAAAAAGACTTATCAGTGACGGGTTTTACATATCCGGGAATGCTATATTTTGGGATTAAGTTTTTTCGCAGGCAAGAAAGCACCAATAAATAGTCCCAACAAGAAAATGCAAAGATTGCTGTGTGCATGTGTGTAGGGGTTGGGGAAAGCCCACCCCCTGCACACAGGTGACAGCATGATTTCTCCAGAGGGAGATCGTGAATGAGTAGAACCCCGAACAAAGTTAGGGCAGCGGCTAATAAGGTACTATACCCTAAACAACTACATACACCAGCTTGTGCATATACGGGTTCTCAAACCATACCCACCAACACCCCATTTTACCCCCTGCTGCCGGAACCTGTTCTGCATAAAATTACGCTTTCATGGCGGACAGGAAAAAACCTCCATGCTGAAATCGTCAAGCTCTTTGGGCCTCGCAGAGGAAACTCATTTTTGAACGGGCTGTTCCTGAAAAAAGTCGAGGACAAGCCGTGGTGGTCAATTTTCTTCAATGCGGACGACAAAATTCTTGCTGGCCTTTCAGCGCTGCGGGATAAGATTTCGCCCTGGTTTGAAAGCGATGTCCAGTTAAAGCAAGTCGAGGTCGCCTGGAACCTTCCCTGCACTTCGTACCGGGCAGCTAAAACCCTTATGCTGAATTTGGCCGACAATACCCTTCTCCAAGGCGTTTATGCGCGGCTGTGGCCTGAGCCGCCCGAAGGGGGAAAAATACAGGAGAACAAAGACGGCACCAAAAACGGCGAGGTTACGGCATACTTCCATCAACTCCGGCCCAAAAAAGGCGAATACGTTTTGGTCAAGCGCCCTGATTGGGACGCCAAGATGTACCTCAAAGAGATCAACGGAATTTGGCACCTCCACATTGAGGTTACGCTTGAGAAGCCATTTTTGAAGGACAACGGCATACCGATGGGCATTCCCACCTCCGTATCGCCGGACTGGTTGAAAGGGCTACCCCTTGAACGCTTCTTGAAGTTTGCCTCGTTCGACATGCCCGCTGTCATTGATGAGCTTCGTGGGCTGCTGAGTGCAAGACGGTTCCATAAGCGCAAGAAAAAATATACCTCGCGGGAACTCCATAAAATGACGATGGGGCTGCGGAAACTTTCCGCCGCAATGGACTATCCGGCGTGTGAGCAAAAGCGCGACGCTTGTAAGGTTGCCGATATCTTCAAAGATGCGAGATTAAAAAAACGCATCAGGGACGGCGAGTTCGACTGCCCCTACGGACCCGTTCAATGAATGAGCAGAATCCCAAACGTTCGCTCATGTGTACCGATACCCGCCAAGATAACTTTTTCAATGGTTGGCACGATCAACGCGGTGGTGGTTCCAGTGCTGGCGCAACCGGGAGACAGGCAAAGGCTCGCGCACATGGCGAATAGAGCGTCTAGACAAGAGTTTTGTTCAAGACCTGCTGTGGACTGCTCCATGCCCGATACATAGCGGTGGCGGGTAGGGTTGTTTTTACTCAAGGGGGTACCCCCGAGAAGGCCGACAGCGACTGCCTCGGGCAATTTCTAAATTTCGGCCATAACCAGGCGTTTTTTGACTTCCAAGGCGAGAGACAGTAACGTCAAGCAGGAAATATGGATGCTATTGCGTCAACTGTCCAATGCTTAACTAACGCACATCTAGATTTATTTATCCTCCATGAATAAGGCATACACAGAAAGGTGCAGATGTGAGTAAGAAAGATAGATTTCAATTTGGTGTTGGGGACTGCCAGGGAAAAAGATCAAATATTTGGTCTGTCATCCTGAATAAAAATGACATGTATTTGTTCTCTAAAGGCTTTGGGTCAGATTTCAAAATTTCATTTCATGAGTCTGGACAATGTCAACTTTCAATGACAGACGCCGTTGTCAAAAGAGAAAATATAGCCAATAGGCATAGGCATATGGACAGGTGGCGCTTAGAAATAGATCAAATTTTTAATCCTATACATATCTTTAGCATTATTTTTCCTGCAACTGAGCTAATCAACTTTAACAAAAATCCAGACGATCTTTCCATAACCTGGATGGACGCACCCTCCAACGATGAATATCTAGAAGTGTCTGTTTATATACTTAACTTGTCATATGTGACCAATATGCAATTTAATATTCCACATAAATGCAATCTTTTAAAAGATTTTCGCATGCAAAATGGAATTTCATATGTTTATTTTTACCAATATGTTCCAATGACAGAAGAAAAAAATATAATAGTAAATCAACACAAAATTAAATGTAAAAAAATAAAACTCCATAACGGTATAGATAAAACTGTTTCATATTTTTTTATCACATCTCTCCCAACAGGAGAAAGAAAGATTTGTGAACTTTTTATTGACTAATATATTGATTAACCTCTAAAAATATAGAATTCCTCTCTCACAAAAAATGGCCCTGCACCACAGCAATGTCGTATTTTTTATTTTCGCACCAACAGAGCATGCTTCACGGCCCAAGAGCAAAGATGTGATGTAACGGGCAGCGCCCATCTACTTGGATGGTTACTTATGTCGTTACCTAGGAGGTCACAGGAATGGCCGTGATGATGTTTCCGGAATAATCGTCGGCCTGTTCCAACGACCATTGCCGAAAGGTATACAGCCAGATTTCTTCCAGATCGGCCTCGGCCAATGGCGAGAGCCTGTAGCCATGTGTTTTATTGCCCATGTTTAGCCCGCATACGCGTCAAAAATGCCTTGCTGTCAAACGGGGCTGGCTCCCCCGATTCCTCACCGGCAACCAACGCGCTTTGCAGAGCTTTCAACTTGGCATCATGTTCTTCCAGCAGCCGCAGACCTGCCCGGACAACGTCACTCGCGGACCCATACCGGCCAGCCTTCACCTGTGCGTCAATAAAATCAGTGAAATACTCACCGAGTGAGACAGATGTATTTTTCATAGGGAGCCTCCCATCAAATTTACCAATAAATAATATTTATTGGTAATTGGCCATTGAGTCAATGCCTTGTTCCCCGAAAAGCAAAAAAGGGCACAGAAAGCCCTTCTCTTGCAAAACTCCTCCCGCGCTACCGGCAAGGCCATGTTTTTACTTCACCGCCGACAGAGCCACGTTTACGGCCCATGAACAAGGCCGCAGCGGCGCTGTGGTGGTGGTATTTACTCGTCTTTTTCTATTTCCATAAGCACAACCGCCGCGTAGAGCCGTTCAAGTTCCTCCTGGGTCATTGACCCCATCTCGTCGCGGATAGCCCGTGCCAATTTTTCCATGCGCCTCTTTGTTTCCTGTGGGTCCTTGTCCGAGGGCATCCCGTTGTCTTGCTTGTCATCAGGCATAAAAAAAGCTCCTTTTTCGGAGCATACCGACTTTCAGAAAGAACACGATCAGACTTTAAACTACTTACGCATGGCCCGCACTAGCGCCAGAACTGTCTGCAACTGCTTTTCATCAAACCTTTCCAGGCCATCAGTGATTTTTTCCTTTACCTTGGCTGCACTGGTCAAGGAACCCTCGTAATCAAGCAGGTCAACAAGGGACACGTTAAGCGCATCGGCCAGAACCATCAAAGTTTCCAGAGTGGGGTTGGCAACCGCACGCTCGATTTCGCTGATGCGGGCAATGGAAAGGCCCGTTCGCTTGGACAGCGCCGCTTGAGATAGCTTTGCCTTCGTGCGCCGCGCAATTACCTGTTTCCCCAAAAAGTCTTTGATTTCGTTAGCCATAGAGCATGCCTCCATTGACTAACATATCGAATCCTCAAGAACATGATATAAAACCATATGAGTCAATATTTATTAAAAGTACGTACTATATGGGTTGATTTTGCCTGATGAGCGGGTAAAAATAGGACACCCAAGGCGTTACCCATAAACACCGTTGGGCAAACCACTACGGGAGCTGAAAAATGGGGAGAATACTAACTATAATATTTTCCATAGTGATTCTTGGCGGACTTCTCAGTAAATGCAATAATTCGGAAGGGAACAAGCAAAGCAATCTCCGATCATCTATTGTTGAGAAATACAACCTCCCGGCTGGAACAAAAACTGAGCTTGGGGACATGGGGAGTGTTCCCTGGATAGACGGTGGGCAGCTAAAACACAGGGATTATGTTTATGCAAGGTGGTTGGACCCAGAAACCGGCGGATACAAATCTATTAGGTGTGACAGTGGCCGCTATAATAAAAAGGACTATGTCTACGGGTGCGAAGACAAACCATTTGAACCTTACCGCAGGTGAATGCGTCTTTACTTCCATTTACCCAAATTGAACACGTAGAGGTCGATTATGAGAAGAGCTTTACTGGTGCTGGCGACGATGGCCTGTTTGGGATTGACGGGGTGCGGTTACCACGGACCGCTAATGTCCCTGCCGCCCGTCAATGACTTCGAAGCCGCAGAAATTGTTGTCATTCGAGAAAATTCATTTTATGGCAGCGGTGGGGCGTCAGTTGTCAGCATTAACAGACAAGAAGTTTTTGCTTTGGAAAATGGTGCATATGTATCATTTCGAGTAAAAGCAGGCGACTGTCTTGTCAGTGGCGCTTTTGAGACCGGGGGCGCTTTTGGGCAGCGTAAAGATAGCTTTGTGCAACTGACCTTGCAGCCAGGAGATAAGCGTTACCTATATTTAACGTTCAATTCCGATTTTCCAAGAGTAGCTTGGATACGTCTTGTTGAGATATCACCGCAGGACGCTGAAGAATTGCTGAAAAAAAGTAAACCCGCACAGCAAGGGAACAGTTAAAATCCCCCATTGGACAAAAGGATGCTCGTGAACTTGCCGAGCGCACAGGCACCCCTCTGGTCGTGCGT
This sequence comes from uncultured delta proteobacterium, assembly GCA_900079685.1. Taxonomy (NCBI): domain Bacteria; class Deltaproteobacteria; species uncultured delta proteobacterium. The sequence goes on along the minus strand of LT599018.1, from coordinate 2,386,321 downwards.
GATGTGCAGGGGATCGAACCGGCGTCCGAAACGGGAGCCGGAGAAGAATCCCGCGAAGGCCAAAACCGCTCCACGGGTTGATTCAATCGGGTAAAATTCAGGGTATAATGGTTTTCGTAATTGAAAATACTATTTGATTACGCATAGTTCAGGCTCAATTTTGCGTACTTCCGCTCCGCCATTAAAAAAACGAATTGCCATTGCGGCAGTTCGTTTTTTTTGTGATCGGCCTCCGGGGTCTTCCTTTAACCAATCCGGCGCCTTCTCCCAAGGTCCATGCAATCCCCTATCGAAAAAGAGTATCCGCCAGGGCGCACGTAGCGGCTTTCGCTTCCTGCGCCCTGAACGGACTACGGAATACTTATGCTTTTGCGAGTGGAGACACTGGAGTCAGCAGATTGCGTATGATTTTCTCATCCTCGGCGTTCACGTTAAAAAAGGCTAACCCCGTGTACTTTTTATCGTCGCCTTGGTCGCAGGATTCACCACGCCAAGCCAAAACAGGCAGCTTTTTTGAAGGTGCCTTAAAAGCGGGGGAGCCCACCCTGATGTGGCAATTGCCGTCGTCGGCATTATCGGTGCGTATAGCATCAATGTCGGCAATACGCACGGATATGGGCTTGTCGGAAAGGACAATAGCTCTTTTGTCCGTCACGGCGTACGAAAGCTTTTTTACTTTATTTTTGTCAGACACGGGCATCCAGAGAACGAACAGAGGAACAGCTACACAAAAAACCATAACTCCTTTTTGTATTTCAGTGCCTTGTGAGACCGTTAACGCATAGTATCCTCCCACTAAAATAATTCCCCACGCCAAAGCCCAGCATAGAGACGTG